>DASXIC010000078.1:0-3631 GCA_036498205.1 Chthoniobacterales bacterium
CCGATCCACGCGGCTCGTCCTATTTTAAGTGTTCGTAGACCATGCGCGCTTCGGCCAATTGCTTCAACACAGCGGACCTTTCCTCGGCATTGTTCCAATCTTGAAATTCCTTTGAGACCCCTGCGGTCATGCGATCGATCCAGGCCTCGAAGTAGGCGGCGTCCGCTCTTCGGTCAGGCGAAGAATTCGCCACATTGATGTAAATGGGGCTGGTCGTGGCGTAAGGGTACAGGTCAAGCACCGGGTAAGTTGCTTTGTCGTTTGAGGCTCGAAGCAGACACCAGCCGGTTTGTAAACCGGGGATAGTATCGTCAATGTCGGCGCTCTGCCCATCGGAATTTAGTTTCAGTTCACGCGCGATTTTTCCATTGCAGATCAACTCAAGATGATTGACGGGCACAAATGATCGCAGCCATGCCGTCAGCTTAACTTCACTCTTTCCTGATTGCAGCTTGAGGGTATCTCCAACTTCTTTCCCGTCTAATTTCAAGCCGAGCAGCGGCCCATTGGTCGCAAATGTTTGACCGCGCTTCACGGCGTTCAACCACGGTTCAATTTTCAGGGGACCGAGCGGCACGCTGGCATACGCACGATTCAGGCCCACCGGGCCGCGAAGAGATGCGAAATTAGCCATCGCGTCGGTCCCGGCAGCGGCGGGAAGATGAAATCCGCAGTTTAGAAGCCTGTACCAGACTTGCGCAGTGGATTTGTGCTCACTAAAGCCCAGCACTTCGATGTAATCGACTTTTCCAAGTGCCAGGTCGACGGGCAGCTCATTATTCACGGATTCATCTTTGCTTGGGTCGGGCACGCCGTCGTATGGATGTACATATCCCACCAACGCGTGTTGATCATGTGCCAGGTCCGCGACGTTGGCATTAGAAGGAAACAAACTTGCCGCCGCTGTATCTGGATAGCCCGAGTACCCGGGAAGCAGAATGTTGTTGGTCAAATTGAGCAGTCCGAGGTGCCCCCAATAACTCGTGTGATATTCCTGGCTGTGCAGCAACAATGTTGTCGCAGTTGAAGCGGGATCCGGTTTTCGGCTGAAATATTTAATGTCCGGGAAGCGGCGCTCCTTATTTACGATGAGATCTTCGACGATAGAGAGGTTTTCCGCAGCGGCTTGCATCACGAGATAAGGCGGGGTGTTGCGATACGAGCCGCCGTAATTCATGTGCACATGAACATCTCCACTCACCCAATGGCGCGCAGTTTCCTGCAGAATTTTTAGCGGATGGAGATGAATTGATATTTCGGTATCGTGCGCCGGCGAAACCTTTACACTCTGCTGCTCAAATCCGTACTCAAAACCCTTCATCACTCCGACGTCGATCGTTCCAGCCGGCGTAGTCAGTTTTGAGACACCTGAAGTGTCAAAATAATGCGCTTCAAACGGCCGTTCAGACCGCACGAAACTATCGTCCGCGTGCATCCAGGCATCTTCCGGGGCATAGGCGCGCTGATCTTCGCCGGTGATGAACACGCGAGCGGATGAAGGGTGATTATTTTCGTCGAGCACTCGTATCGTCAGCGTACCCGTCGGTCGCAGGTAATTCCTTTTGGTTGCAATGATAGGCGTTTGCTTGCCGCCGGGAATTTCCTGGGTCCACAGCGAAGTGTTCCCATCACGATTAGAGATGAATGCGATGCGTTTTCCGTCCGGAGCCCAGCGCGGATTAATGTTGTCGAAATCACCGTAGGAAATTGGAAAAGCATCGCCGCCTTCCGATGGGATGAGCCACAGCTGGTGCCACTGTTGCCCCAAGTACGACGCGAAGATCAGCCGTTTTCCATCCGGCGAAAAATCGGGGCGCGCTTTCCAGGTAGTTTCTTCATAGTGAATTTCATGGGCGGTCGCGCCAAGTTCGGCCTTCATACGCCAAAAACCGCCGGTACCGTAAATATGATTACGATTAGAGACAAAGAGAATTTCCGAGCCGTCGCTGGACCAGGCCGGGCTGATCTCGTGATCAAACCGGCTGTAATAATATCGGGGAAGCGCGCTGCGCGTTTCTCCGGTAAGCCGCTGTGCGTTGAAGATTTTGCCTTCATCAAAATCCGCAACAAAAATGTGAAAACGGCGGTTGAAAGACGTTGAGACAAATGCCACATGCTTGCCGTCGGGAGAGAACCGAGGTTCCAGGTTTACCGCGCCGCCGGAAGTAAGCTGGTGGGTCTGCTTATCGCGCAGGTCGAGTGCCCATAATTCCACCGCATCATTGACGTAAGAACTGTAAATTACCCATCGGCCATTCGAGGAGCAATCCGGCTGGTAATCGTATCCTGCGCCGGAGGTGAGTTGTTCCGCTTCAGAAGAGTCGATATGTTGGCGCCATAACGACCCACCCATGGAATAAATGAGCGATTTCGAATCAGGCGACCATGCCGCCGCGCTAGGGCCAGTGGTAAGCTGCGGCAAATACATTTCGCGAAAATAATAGGGATGCGGCAGGTCGATCTGCTTGAGAACGGCCTCTCGCTGTGCCAAGCAAGCGAACGCAGCGACCAGCGAAGCTACCAAAGCAATGCCAAGCCGGTTATTCAGGACGCCCTCCAACGCCACTTTTTGAAACTGCAGTTTCGCGCACACTAATTGCTCGCAACCGGCAAAATAATTCGCGATGGATGTTCGCGCTCGGAATAAATGGTTATGCGGGCTCTTTTCATGTTGGGGGAATGTCGCTCCGAGTCTCCAGTTTGTGGATTGCGCGAAAAGTTCGGGAAAAAACTACCAGAAATTTGAACCCTGACGCGATGATCCTTTTTGAAAACGTTGCCGGTGATCAGGTTTTCGAAATGAATCACGTATACGCGGGTCGGTTCCAGTAATTGCCGCGCGCGTCCTGCTTCGCGATAGCTGGCGCGGACTAGATCAAGGCCGGGGCTCATCAGGTTAAATGCCGTTCCGTCCGGCGCGACATCGAGCAGCCTCACCCACAGATCGACGTCTTGGCAATCGCAGGCCATGTATATTTGCGCGTGAATCGGGCCCGTCACCTCCATGTCCGAGGTCATAGGGGAGGAATCGAAGGTGAGCACATCTTCCCGGCGGACCAAATCCCGATAATCATGCGCTCCAGAAGATGAATAAATGTTCTTCACTGGATTTTGCGGGTCTGAAACGAATGTGTTGGAACTCTGGGAAGTTTTCGGGATCGCTGTGGACAAAGTCCCGGCACGATTTGCGGTATCGCCATTTTGTCCGTTGGATAAGTAATACGAAGTCATTTTCGCGGCGGGCGGCCACGTCTGGCTCTCGCGCCATTCGTCGCGGCCCATAACGAAATAACGAACCGGCGATTCCCTATCGAC
Source organism: Chthoniobacterales bacterium (assembly GCA_036498205.1). Classification (GTDB taxonomy): domain Bacteria; phylum Verrucomicrobiota; class Verrucomicrobiia; order Chthoniobacterales; family UBA10450; genus AV69. The sequence continues at coordinate 3,316 of DASXIC010000078.1, forward strand.
GCCATTGTCGATGCCCTTCAGGTAACGATCCATCCAGCGCAGAATGACCTCGTCGTAATCAATCGCCGCTGCGGCTCCAAAAGTTCGATCTCCGGCTTGGCTCTTCTCCGTGGAATCAACACCGTGCACCCACGGTCCAAGCAAAAGGTGAGTTCGCGGATTGGATTCAGATTTGCGCGACTGGAGCAAACCCTTAAAGTTGGTCGTCGCGCCTTCCGGGCCGTAGTTGTCGTCGTACCACGCGGAAAGATTCAGCACGCTGGCATGAACGTTCGGATATTTGTCGCGGAGTTCGGCCCAGTCCCACCAAGGGTCT
>DASXIC010000079.1:0-13863 GCA_036498205.1 Chthoniobacterales bacterium
ATGGTTGTGCTGGATCGCCTTGATCCCGCTCATGTCCGCGATTTTTTTCTCAGGTGAGAAGTCAAAGCGCCGCTGGACTCGCGATCTTGCCTTGGGCTACGTGGCCGGCCTCACATTTTTTTGGATAAGTTTTTTTTGGCTGACAACCGTGACCGCGTTGGGCTGGTTCGTCCTCGAGTTTTACATGGCGATTTACTATGCACTGTGGACGGCATTCTGCGGTCTGATACGGCCGCATGAAGAAGATGAAGTTGTCGTGGTCGACAAATGGTCGGAGATGCTTGCGCAGGCGAAGGCTGCGCCAACGCCGTCAAGTTCTCCCTGGCTCCGTTCCGGCCACAACTTGCTTCTGGCTTTTCTCCTGGCTGCAGCATGGGTGGCTTTGGAGTGGAGCCGAGGATGGGTTTTTTCCGGCTTCGGCTGGAATGGCCTAGGAGTAGCGCTTCATGCGACCTGGCCAATGATTCAGGTCGCGGAATTTACTGGTGTAGCCGGCGTCACATTTCTGGTGGCATTTTCGAACGCGATATTAACCACGACCGCGCGCCGACTCTGGCAGGAAACTCGCACTCGCGCAATGCGACCCCACTACGATTTGACCCTCACCCTGGTCGGTTTGGTCGGAATTTTCGCTTTCGGGGTTAATGCCGTCCAGACACGTGGGCCAACGCGCCCGCTTCACGTCGCCCTGGTGCAGGCAGATGTTCCGCGCGCCGAGAAGTTCGACCTCCGTTACAAGCAGAAGATCTTCGAGAAGTTCGATCGACTGAGCAGAATAGCTTTGTCGTCCGCCTCGAATATCGATCTTTTGGTCTGGCCCGAGAGCGCGATGCCCGCTCCAGTCCTGGCAGATCAGCAAACGTTTGATTTCGTCAGCGGTTTGGCTGCCTCAGGCGGCGTAGATGTTCTTCTCGGAATTATTGACGAGCCTCCTGAGGGCGGAGTTTATAATGCCGCTCTGCTGGTTCGGCCTCAAGCGCCCGTCCAAGTTTACCGCAAAGTTCATCTGGTGCCTTTCGGGGAATACGTGCCGCTTCGACATTCGTTTCCTCTATTCGCGAAGATGGCGGGCGATCAGGTGCCTGAGGACTTCGATGCCGGGAGCGAATTCACTGTTTTTCAGCTTTCCGGCAATCACGGCCGTGTCGCTCCACTGATTTGTTTCGAGGACACAATTGGTGAGCTGACTCGCCATTTCGTTCTGCGCGGGGCGGATCTTCTTGCCAATGTAACTAACGATGGATGGTTTCTGCGATCTGCGGGATCTCGCCAGCATGTCGCGAACGCGGTTTTTCGTTGCGTCGAAACACGACGACCGATGCTGCGCGCGGCCAACACTGGCGTCACTTGCCTGGTTAATGAATTTGGCCGGGTGACACAAATCCTGCGTGACGATCAAGGCAGCATTTTTGAGGAAGGCACTCTCGTCGGCGAGATCGATATTCCAACCCAGGCCGTGCTCACATTCTACACGCGCCATGGAGAGGTATTCGCAAAACTTTGCGCGGCCATTACCATCTTTACTACCGTGATCAAAATTCTCGCTGCTGTTCGACTTTGGCTAAAGCGAGCGAAAGGGAAATCATCGAATTGAATTTGGTTGTGGCGCGTCAGGAGTTTCACTAAACGAACCGCATGTCAGCGATTATCGCGGTGCAGGATTTGCACAAATCGTACGGCACGGTCGAGGCAGTCCGCGGTATCGATTTCGAAGTCTACGCCGGCGAAGTCTTCGGATTGCTTGGACCAAATGGCGCGGGAAAAACGACCACCGTGGAAATCCTCGAAGGATTGCGGCCGCGCACCGGGGGCGACGTGCGAGTCCTGGGATTTGATCCTGATCGGCAAAAAATGCGCCTGAAGGACCAGATTGGAGTTTGTCTGCAAGCGACCAATTTGCCCGACAAAATGCGCGTCCACGAAGCGCTCGAACTGTTTGGCGCCTTTTACTCGCGTTCAAGTGACGGCGACGCATTGCTTAAGCGTCTCCAGCTTTGGGATAAACGAGCTGCTGCTTACGACACCCTCTCCGGCGGGCAAAAACAACGGCTGGCGATTGCGTTGGCTCTCATCAACGAGCCACAGCTTCTCTTTTTAGACGAACCAACAACCGGTTTGGATCCGCAGGTGCGCCTCGAAATCCGCGACCTGATTGAAGAACTGCGAGCAGAAAAGCGCACTATTTTGATGACTACGCATTACATCGAGGAAGCCGAACGTCTGTGCGATCGGGTTGCAATTATCGATGCCGGCAAAATCATCGCGCTTGGCTCCCCGCGTGAATTGCAGGCAAAAAGCGCGGAACAATCCGGTATTGAAATCAAGCTGACGCAACCGTTGCGGGACCGTGCCGTTCCCGCTTTTGCCGAAGCACTTCAAACATCAATTTCCAATGATGGACTGAGGCTGACTGTTCAGTCGCGTCGGCCTGCGCGCACGTTGGTGGAGCTGGTGAAATGGGTCGACGCGCAAGGTTACGAACTCGAAGACGTCCATTTGAAGCGACCTACGTTGGAGGACGTTTTCATCGAAGTGACCGGCAAAAAATTGCGCGATTAGAAGTTCGTTCGAATAGATGAAAGCGTTTCTTGCTCTGCTCAAGATTGATTTGAAGCTCGCGCGGCGAAATCGCGCCGTCCTCTTTTTCAATCTTCTTTTCCCGCTCGTTTTCTTTTTCGTGTTCGCCCAGGCCTTCGATGCTCGCCAGGGAAAGATCATCTTCGTCGTTGTCACGATGGTTATTGTGATTGGCATCCTGGGCAATGGACTCTTCGGGGCCGGCATACGGGCGGTGCAGGAGCGTGAGGAAAATATATTACGTCGCTACAAGGTGACACCAATCACGCCTGTGCCCTTGATCGTAGCCTCCATGCTCACTGGCGTACTGGTTTATTTGCCGACGGTCATTGTCATTCTTTTGCTGGCAAATCGTTTGTACGGAATGCCGTTGCCCCACAATTTGATCGCGTTATTTGCGTTCATCTGCGTGGGCGTCCTCGCCTTTCGCGCAATCGGATCAATCGTGGCTGCTGTCGTCAACACCAGCCAGGAAGCCAACATTCTCGTTCAGCTGATCTATATGCCGATGTTGTTCCTGAGCGGCGCAACGATCCCGCTCTCGGTTTTTCCGAACTGGCTTCAGGTAGTTACGCAATTTATTCCAGCCACCTATCTCATGAGTGGCATTGCCGGAATTCTGCAACGCGGTGAGTCGCTTGCGCAAAACTGGAAATCCATCCTGGCCCTTCTCGTGGCTGCGGGCGTAGGTCTTTTCATCGCGACGAAACTCTTCCGCTGGGAGAAGGAAGAGAAATTACGGGCCTCGGCCAAAATGTGGGTGGTCGCGGTATTACTGCCCTTCTTCGTGCTCGGCGCTTATCAAGCCTGGAGCAGGCAAGAGCTCTCAAAATCAAAAGTGCTGGCCCGTGATCTGCGCCGCGGTCACACCTGGTTGATCGAAAACGCGCGGATCTTTGTCGGCGATGGCAAAGTAATCGAAAACGGGGCGGTGCTAATAAGGGAAGGCCATATTGCTGAGGTTTACGAGGGTGCGGCGCCTGATGCGAAAAAATTAAACGCGGAAAAGATCGAAGCTTCCGGCAAAACTCTTTTGCCGGGTTTGATCGACATGCACGTCCATCTCGGCGCCAGCGGTGGCTTCTACGACGACATGTCGAAGATGGGTGATCCGAAAAATCTCGAGCGCGAGCTGGAGGCCTATCTGTATTGCGGCATTACCGCGGTGCGCAGTACGGGCGACGCACTCGACCAGATGATCAAACTGCGCCAGAAATTCGGGAGCGGGGAAAAATTAGGAACCGAACTTTTCTTTTGCGGTCCGCTCTTCACTGCCGAAGGCGGGCACGGGACTGAGTACGCGAAGTACATGCCGGAAGCGATGCGCGCTACCTTTCTTGCTCAATTCGTGCGCATTCCGAAATCACCGGAGGAGGCGCGCGCTCAAGTTGACGACCTGGCCAATAAAGGTGTGAACGCAATCAAAGGCGTGCTGGAAGCGGGTGTGCCCGACTACAGATTTAATCGCATGGACGTGAACCTGTTTCGTGCCGTCGCCGAAGAAGCGCATTCGAAAAGTTTGCCGGTTGCCGTTCACACCGGCAACGCCCACGACGTCGATGATGCTATCAGTGTCGGCGCTAATTCAATCGAGCACGGATCCTACATCGATGAAATTTCCGACGCTGCTATTGCGGAAATGAAAACTCACAGCATTGCTTTCGATCCAACGCTCAGCGTGGTCGAAGGTTTCACCAGCTTCGCCAAAGGCGATACGGCGCTGCTCAAGCGATCGTTAGTCCAGCAAACCTCCAGCAAAGAATTGATAAGCGGCACCGAGCATGCCGCTACGAGCCAACAGTTTGCCGGTCTCCGCGATGGAATAAGCCATTACCCGATGTCGCTCGAAATGGGCGGTCGAAATTTGCAGAAGGCCTGGCACGCCGGACTGACCCTGATCACCGGATCTGATGCCGGCAATTTTCTCGTCATGCACGGACCGACTGTGCAGCGCGAGATTGAGCTTTGGGCGGCGGCTGGGATTCCGATCGATGTGGCATTGCGGGCGGCGACATTAAACGCGGCCAAAGTTTTGCATGCGGACAATCGCATTGGCACTATCGAGAAAGGTAAGGAGGCGTCGTTGTTAATTGTCGATGGCAATCCGCTGCAGGATGTGCACGCGCTCTCCGCTATTTCTATCGTCTTCTTCAAAGGCGAGCGCGTAGCCCGCGCCGATTTGTTCGATCAAAAATAGTTGGGTGATTCTCGTTTTCCCAGTGGGCGGTTCGTTGAACCGCCCCTACCGGCGCGTCCAATACTTTGCGGCCCGATCTGCACGACGCCCGGTAGGGGCGATTGACCTCAATCGCCCTTCGCCCACGGGATTGCCAAATCGACCGGCCACGCGCCCGCCGCACTGGACGACGGTCAGATATCGCCGCTACAAATACTGATCATGGCCGTTCTGCTGCCGATAGATCATTTGAATGAAGTTTGGCCAGACGAACTTCGCGGCCTGCGCATCGGTGCGTTACTCCACCCCGCCTCGATCACGTCGAAGCTCGAGCATAGCTTGGAAGTGCTCAAGCGCCAAAACGGAACGTTATTTCGACTTGAGCGTCTTTTCGGCCCGCAACACGGATTCCGCGGAGAAACACAGGATAACATGGTGGAATGGAGCAGTTACCTGCATCCACAACTGAGGATTCCAGTACACAGTCTATATGGGGAGCATCGCGAGCCGACCGCCGAGATGTTAAGCGGTCTTGACGCTCTGCTAATCGATCTTCAGGACATTGGCGCACGGTATTACACCTTTATCTGGACCATGTTCTCCTGCATGCGCGCGTGCGAACGCAATGGAGTCCGCATAATCGTGCTCGAACGGCCCAACCCCATCAACGGCATCACCAGGGAAGGTCCGCTGTTGAATCCCGAGTATCGCTCGTTTGTCGGACTGCATCCTCTTCCGGTGCGCCACGGCAAGACGATCGGCGAACTGGCGATGCAATTCCGGGAAGAGGTTTTTGCGACGTCTGCGCTCACCGTATTACCGATGAGGAATTGGGAACGCTCGATGTGGTTCGACCAAACAGGTTTGCCCTGGGTAATGCCGTCCCCGAACATGCCAACGTTGGATACCGGTATCGTTTATCCAGGAATGTGTCTGCTCGAAGGCACGAATTTGTCGGAAGGCCGCGGAACCACCCGTCCCTTCGAAATCTTCGGCGCACCCTGGGTCGACCCCGACGCTCTCGCGATGGAGTTAAACAAGCTGCGTTTACCCGGTGTGTATTTTCGCGAGCTATACTTTAAACCGGCATTCCAAAAATTTGCCGAAAAACTCTGCGGCGGTGTGCAGTTACACGTGATCGATCGCAATTCTTTCCAGCCATTCCGAACCGGAATCGAAGTGATACGCTGTGTTCGGCGGACGTATCCGAATTATTTTCAGTGGAAGCAGCCGCCCTACGAATACGAATACAAACGTCTTCCGATCGAAGTGCTACTTGGCGGTCCGCTCAGCGATTTTTTTCCAGATTGATCGCTGCTGTTTCGATCACTGTAGCGGTCAGCTCCCTGGCCGAGAATCCCGATGCGATTACCGACAAAATGACGGACGAGGAACTCCGCATTTATCGCGATCGGAAAATTTCGGAGTTGAAGCAACGCGCTTTGCAAGTGCACCCGGAGCAAGCGACCGATGGAACACACTATTCATGCGTTTTCTTCTGTACAGTTTACTACACGCCTAAGGAATCTGGGTTCACTCGCGCAAAAGGATTCGATTCGATGTCCGTGAGTGCTCCTGGACTACATGGGCGAAAGTTTTCCCGGGATTTTCTTGCAGCAGTAAAAAAAGAAGGATTTGGTCGCATTGACGAACCTTTTGATGGGCACAATTACATTCGTTGGATTGGAGATGGACGTTTCTCATTCGCCCGAGCGCCGCTGGGGCGACACGGCGAATTGCTCGTTCCGCGGCGCTCATGTGCGGTGTCGTCCCGTAACAAACTTCTACGTCGGCAGTCCAAGCTCACCATTAGATCGGAGACCGTGCAGCAAGAGATTGGTAGCGAGCAATGGCTTGTTTGCGATACCGGGCCTGGGCTACATCCCCTGCAGATCGACTTGTATTGGGGAGAAGACGAGCCGCGCGGGGCCGTGGGAAGGCAAAGGGCGCGTCCGAGTGGAACCTGGATGGAATACGCATTCGAGGTGGAAGTAATCGCGCGTCGTTGAGCATGGATTTTCTCGTAAAGCTTTATGCGCTGCCCGAGTCGATAGAGAAGAGAATCGAGGGTGTCTCGGTCCGCCGCGCCTTCGCCGCCGAGAAACATCTTGTCGTCGAGTTTGTCGCGAGAAGCTTCTCTGCTGGTTGGGCAAGCGAGTGCGGAATCAGTTTTGCTCGATTACCAGTGGCGTGTTTTGTCGCCATGGCCGGGAACACAATCTGCGGCTTTGCTTGCTACGACGCCACCACGCGTGGATTTTTCGGTCCCATCGGGGTCGCTCCGCAATGGCGTCATCGCGGGATCGGTTCCACTCTTTTGCTCAGTGCCTTGCACGACATGCGGGCAAACGGTTACGGCTACGCCATCATCGGCGCAGCCAGCGATGGAAAACTTTATCGCGCCGTTGGCGCCGTTGAAATCGCAGGCTCTTCCCCAGGATTTTATTCCGGACTACTTAAAACGGCGGACTGAATTGGTATTCGGTGGCGCGTGGTAGTCTCGCCTTGCCACCGTTTTAGACGGGCTGGCAGAGTGCATCTGTGAAATTCTGGTTTTCAAGGTGTATCATAACAGGAGCGGTCTCTCTGATGGCAATTGCACAGTTTGCTCGAGCGCAAGGTCCCGCGCCATTCCCCTCGCCCAGTGCCGCCGCTCCGCCGCTAGCAGCAAAAGAAAAATCATCTCCTTCGGCACCGCACGAGTTAACGCGCGCAGACCTTGAAGCATTTCTTGACGCACTGATTCCATCCCAAATCGAAAACCGGAACTTTGCCGGTGTCGTGATCGGCACGGTTAAAGACGATCAGGTTTTACTGACCAAGGGATATGGCTACGCCGATTTCGCGAACAAGAAACCGGTCTCATCCAGCGAGACACTCTTCCGCCCCGGCTCGATCTCGAAACTCTTTACCGCGACGGCGGTGCTGCAGCTTGTTGAACAGGGCAAACTCGAGCTTGATCGCAACGTCAATGATTACCTCGACTTTGCCATCCCGCAGACCTATGCCGAACCGATTACATTGCGCCGTTTGCTCACGCACACGGCGGGCTTCGAAGAGACGCTGAAGAACCTTTTCGTTAGCGACGAAAAATCGATGCGACCTCTGCGGGATTACCTGGTCAGTGCGATGCCGGCGCGGATTTATCCGCCGGGCAAGATTCCATCCTACTCCAATTACGGACTCTCCATTGCGGGATACATCGTCCAACGCATCAGCGGCGAAAAGTTCGAAGACTACGTTGCGGCGCATATTCTCAAACCGCTCAAAATGGACCACTCAACGTTTGCCCAGCCCCTGCCGCAATCGCTCGTCCGGGACATGTCGAATGGTTACATCGCCGGGACAGAGAAACCGCGACCGTTCGAATTTGTGCAAGCGGCGCCAGCAGGATCGCTTTCCGCAACCGCGGACGACATGTGCAGGTTCATGCTCGCGTTTTTGAAGAAGGGTGCGTTGGAAGGGACCACGGTTCTTCAGCCCGGTAGCGTTGAACAAATGGAAGCGCGGCAGTTTGAATCTCACCCGGGCCTAAACTCGCTGGGTCTTGTTCTGATGGAATACAGCATGAACGGATTCAAGGCTTGGGGTCACGGTGGCGACACCATTTGTTTTCATAGCGACCTTTGGTTAGTGCCGGACGCAAAGTTCGGATTTTTTATTTCCTACAACAGTGCTGGCGGGCGTCCGGGCGGCGGGCGTGGGGAAGTGATGCGAGCTTTGTTCGATCGCTACTTTCCGGCTGGGCAAAAGACCGAAGGCGGGCTCGACGATGCGACAGCGATCAAAGACATGCGCGACGTCAGCGGCACCTACCTCACTACCAGGCGCGCAGAGACGACATTATGGAAACTGGTTTCATTCCTGGACCAGGAGGAGGTAAAGCGAAACGCGGATGGGACGATCAGCGTGGCAGGCGCGAAGAATCTGCGCGGACAACCAAAGCGATGGCGGGAGACCGCGCCGCTGTTGTTCGACGAAGTTAACGGCCCGGATCGAATTGCATTTCGACGCAATGCCAGTGGCCGCGTGACCAAAATGCTCACCCAACCGCCTGTTTGGGAATGGCAACGAATTCCCTGGTATGAAAGAAAATCGATTGTCTTTCCGGTGATGATTTTTTGTCTTGGCGTGATCGTGCTGACGGCTCTCCTCTGGCCTGTCGCCGCCCTTATCCGCTGGCGTTATGGACAACCGCCGGCCGTAGATGAGCCGGAACGGCGGATTTTCCGAGTGACGCGTTGGCTTTGCGTCGGAGAAATGGTCTGGTTCCTCGGCTTTGTCGTATTGTTCTCTCGCGCCGGCACCGATATCGCTTTGCTGGGCGATGCAATCAATCCATGGCTGATAGCGTTTCGCATCGCTGGCTGGATCATCGTCGTGGCCGCGATTTGGTCGCTTGTACTCGCCTTCAGTTTGTGGCGCGTACGGACGCCGAGTCTTTGGGCAAAGATTCACACCAACCTGATTGGGGTGGCAAGCATCGTTCTGGCGTTATTCGCCTGGCACGTCCATCTACTGGACGCATCGCTGAAATTTTAATCGCTCAGGTGCCGGGAAAAAACGACTGAGTTCAGCTCTGAGTTTTCGAAGAAGCCTTATCGCACTTTGATTTTAGTTCTGCGTATTGCTCTTCTGTAAGAATTGCCTTCGCCTTTTTCATGAATGTGGCGCGAGTTTCTTTCGTGCAACCGCCTTTCATGCATTCCGCCTGCCAGCTTTCGAGCTTCGCCTTCTGATCGGCCGTGATGTTGAGACTGGCGAATGTCATGCAGTTAGCCTTGCCATCCGCGGAGGCATTGCCAGCGCAACAAGGCGCGGGGTCGGCAAGTGCAGAAATCGCAGAAGAAGCGAATGCGAGGAGAACCAAGATTGTCTTAATCATACCAGAAAGACAGCACGATTCGGCCCACATTCAAACGGTGAGCTATTTCAGTGTGGGAGCCTCCAGCGCGCCTACTTCGGCGAAAACTCCAGCTTTCCGCTCTTTTCGTGCACTTTGATCGTTTGACCTTCGTGAAATTTCCCTTCCAGGATATCGATGCTCAGCGGATTAAGCAGATCGCGCTGGATGATTCGTTTCAACGGGCGAGCGCCGTAAACCGGATCGTAACCTTCGCGGGCGAGAAGCGCTTTGGCAGCGTCCGTCAATTCGAGAGTGATGTTCTGTTGAGCGAGGCGTTTGGTAAGACGGCTAATTTGTATCTCAACGATCTTTTTCAGATCACTTTCCGTAAGCCGATCGAAGATGATGATCTCGTCAACCCGATTCAGAAATTCCGGGCGAAAATGTGCCCGTAACGCATCCATGACCAAACGTTCGCGGGCGGCGGCGCTCGATTCCTCTTCGGTAATGTACTGACTGCCGATATTGGAAGTCATGATGATGACCGTATTCTTGAAATCGACCGTTCTCCCCTGCCCGTCCGTGATTCGCCCATCATCGAGCACCTGCAGCAAAACATTGAAGACGTCGGCATGCGCCTTTTCGATTTCATCGAACAACACCACCGAGTAAGGACGACGTCGCACTGCTTCGGATAATTGCCCGCCTTCCTCGTAACCGACGTAGCCCGGCGGTGCACCGATCAAGCGAGCGACCGTGTGCTTTTCCATGTATTCGCTCATGTCGATGCGGATCATGGCGTTTTCGTCGTCGAACAGGAATTCGGCCAGCGCCCGGGACAGCTCGGTCTTTCCAACGCCGGTTGGACCTAGAAATATAAAGGACCCAATTGGGCGGTTAGGATCTTGCAAGCCGGCGCGCGCGCGGCGGACGGCGTTAGCCACCGCTTTGATCGCAGCATCCTGACCGATCACACGCTCATGCAAATGATCTTCCAGCTTCAACAGTTTTTGCCGCTCGGTCTCCTGCAATCTCGAGACGGGAATTCCGGTCCAGCTCGAGACGACCTGCGCAATGTCCTCCTCAGTCACTTCTTCGCGGAGCAACCGCATTTTTTGTTTGGGTGCGCTCTCGATTTCTTTTAATTTTCTCTCCAGCTCCGGAATTTTTCCGTATTGAAGTTCGCTCGCCTTTGCCAATTCTCCCCGGCGTTGGGCCCGTTCCAGCTCCGTGCGCGCTTGATCGAGTTCTTCCTTTAATTTCCGTTGCTGATCGAGAACGGCCTTTTCCTTCTGCCATTCCGCTTTAAGGGCGGTTGATTTTTCTTTCAGCTCGGCCAGTTCTCTGTCCAATTTCTTCAGTCGTTCCTTACTGGCCGGGTCCTTTTCTTTCTTGAGCGCCTGCCGTTCCATCTCGTGCTGCATGACCTGGCGCTCGATGACATCGATTTCTGTGGGCATGGAATCGAGCTCGATCTTCAAACGCGAAGCGGCTTCGTCCACCAGGTCGACGGCTTTGTCCGGCAAATAACGATCGGTGATATAGCGATGGGAAAGAACGGCGGCGGCGACGAGCGCGGCGTCCTGGATACGTACTCCGTGATGCACTTCGTAGCGTTCCTTCAGGCCGCGGAGGATCGCGATCGTGTCTTCCACACTGGGCTCGTTAACCATCACCGGCTGAAACCGGCGCTCCAGTGCCGCATCTTTTTCGATGTACTTGCGATATTCGTCGAGGGTCGTCGCTCCAATAGTGCGCAATTCACCGCGAGCCAATTGCGGTTTCAGCATGTTCGATGCATCGACCGCTCCTTCGCTCGCGCCGGCGCCGACAATGGTGTGCAGCTCGTCAATGAAAAGAATGATTTCTCCCTGTGAATCGGTCACTTCTTTCAAAAACGCTTTTAATCGATCTTCGAATTCGCCACGGAATTTTGCGCCGGCAATCATCGAGCCGATGTCCATTGCTACGATCCGCTTGTTCTTCAGTGAATCCGGCACATCACCGGACACGATCCGGCGAGCCAGTCCTTCGACAATTGCGGTTTTCCCCACGCCTGGCTCGCCGATTAGCACCGGATTATTTTTGGTGCGGCGAGACAGCACCTGCATCACGCGCCGGATTTCATTGTCTCGTCCGATGACGGGATCGATTTTTCCCCGGCGGGCCAGCAGCGTGAGATCACGTCCGTATTTCTCAAGGGTCTGATATTTACCTTCCGGGTTCTGGTCCGTGACACGCTGCGATCCGCGCACCTGCTGCAGTGCTTGCATCAACTTCGCATGCGTGATGCCGAGATCTTTGAGCGCCCTCCCCGCCTCCGATTTGTCGCTCGCGAGCGCGAGCAAGTAATGTTCGGCACTTAAATATTCATCGCGCAGTTTCGACATTTCACTCTCCGCCGAATCAATGGTCCGTCGGAGATCGTTTGAGATGCGCGGTTCGTAGCTCGCTCCCTCCACTTTCGGACGCCGTGCCAAATCCGCCTCCAGCCGAGCACGAAGCGCGTTTGGATCGGCCCCGAGTTTCTCCAGCAACGGGCGCGTCACGCCCTCAGTTTGATCGAGCAAGGCGAGCAAGAACGAATCATTCCCGATTTCCGGCTGCTGTGATCGGGAAGCAATTTCCTGCGCTGCCTGCAAAGCCTCCTGCATCTTCTGTGTAAAACGATCGATGCGCATATGGGTAATGATTTCGCTGTTCTCTCTAACAATAGCGGATTCAAGCTTCTTCTAAACCGTCTAAATCAAAACCCTCCAAGTTTCCGAAACCATTTCAATGCCTGCCGCAAATCCGCTTTATCCAGCTCGTGACCGCCGAGAAAATGGCTAAGATGAACCTGCTTAAAACCAGTGTGTTCGAGGGAGTTCTTTACCATCTCCTGATCGCGCGGCCGCGCAATGAAATCGTTCTGACCGCTACTTATCCAAATCGGGGTTTTGAGGAAATTGGCGCTCGGCCGATAGGCCTTGCAAGCCGCACTCAGCCGGTCGTCGTTAATGCCAGCGAGGAAGAACCCGCAAATTTTCACAGTGTTGCTGGCGGAAAGCATTGCTCCGATCCAGCCACTGCGTTTGGCTCCGCCAGATAATCCGGCGAAAGCAACCGGCCATTTTACCGACTGCGGCCATTCCCGATGCAACAGATCCAGCGCCGCGCCGAGAAGGGCAAGTCTCCACACTGTAGAATCGTTCCGCGGCGGGATGGTGGCGTCGGAAGCAAGGACGATCCATCCCTCGGCCATCGCAGTGTCCCGATACCATGGTGCGTCCATGGGACTGGTTCGATGTGCATCTGTTGTCGAAGTCACGATAAGGATGGGGCAGGCGCGCATCGGATCGAACCCCGGAGGAAACATCAGGAGCAGGCGACCTAAAGGGGGGCGCGGATTACCACCCTGAGCGGCGTAATCCTGGAAATACTTCGGCACTGGAAAGGTGAAATCGAGCGTTCCGCCCTCTTTGACTGCATGTCCAGCGAGGCTTGCGCCTCTGACAAGCGCGACCGAAAAGAAACAGACAGAAGCCGCAACCAGAGCAGCAATACGCATCTTTGAAGAGTAACGGCCGCCGCTCGTTCGGCAATGGATGCGATTCGGTTGCGGTCGAACTCCGCGCTTGGCTCGTATCAGAAGAACAGCATTGAATGAATAGCGACCAAAACCGACCAATGCCTCATCCCATGCGAAGCCGAAATACTGCGGACGCCAGGGCCCTGGAGGGAATCTGGGCGCTCTTGCTGCTGGCCTTCGTCATTACCGCGCTCTACTTCGGCAGAGCGGTATTCGTGCCGCTGGCTCTGGCGTCGTTGATAACCTTTCTTGTCTCCCGTCTCGCCAGCCGATTGGAACGGTGGATCGGCCGGATCGCAGCGGTGTTGCTTGTCGTCGTTGTTTTATTTTCTCTCGCGGGAGCAGCGAGCTGGATGATTGGGCGCCAGGTGATCGATCTCGCTCAAAAATTGCCCGATTACCACGAAAACGTTACCCGCAAGCTTCGATCGATTCGTCTTCCTGCGGTTGGGCTGATCTCTCGCTTTTCCTCGAGCGTCGACCAATTGCAAACGGAGCTTGCCTCGCCTAGTCCCTCGCCGGCCACCCAAGCACCGCCGGATCAACTTCCAAAATCAAATGCGACGGGCGGTCGTCCAGTTCCAGTCAAAGTAATCGAAGGAAAGAACGCAGTTCCGCAATTACTGCAGGAAACCATCGGCGCAGTTCTGAGCCCTCTCGGCACCGCTGCGCTGGTCTTGCTGCTCGTGATTT
>DASXIC010000080.1:0-3020 GCA_036498205.1 Chthoniobacterales bacterium
AATAAAATTCCGAATAGCGGACAGACTTTCATGAAAGCCCCTTTCAAGGACGATTTAACAATCTTGAGCGTGCCTTCTGAATTTTTACGGAACCGGTTCGAAGACCAGAACTGCCGCTTCCTGCTTTTCCAACCCGGGAATCGCGACATAAAAACGATTCAACTGCGGTACCCAAAATGATGTCCCCGCTCCCGGTGCAGTAACAACCTTATCCACGAACTCATAATGGTCGGCGTCTTTTTGTTGGTAAACGAAAGCGTAACCGTTGGGCAGATCCCTCCCACAAGTCACGTAAATGCGCTGGTGCCAGCCGTCGTAATAAACACCGTTCATGCGACCCTCAGCGGGAAGACGAGCTACTTCCTGTCCCGAGTCCGAGTCGTAGACAATCATCGCCTGGGGAGCATTTCTTGTAGCGATGAACAACCGGTGATGGGCATGATCGATCGCCATATCGCCGCTTTGACCTCCGGTCGTCCAGGTGTACAGCATCTGATGATCGATGGCGTCAAAGACATCGATTCGGCCGAGTTCCCACACTGAAGCGAAAATCCGATGCTCTGCGGTATCCAGGAGGATCTGGCTGGGATGCGCTTCTACGATGAGGTCCCCGAGCAGCTTATTGCTTCGAGCATCAAGGATTCCCACGCGGCCGTAATCGAAGCCTGCGAGCTTCGCCCCATACCCGAAGTAAAGATATTTTTTGGAGGGGTCATAAACGATGCGGTTCACTCCTAATTCAAGCTTGATTGAATCGATGAGTTCGAGCGTGTCTCCGCGAAAAACTCGGATCATGCCGTCGTCCCGGCTGGCCACAAATAGCTTATTGAGGTCGCGCACATAGCACATTTCCGTAGGGGTCTTGAACCCGGTTATGCTCCGCATCCATTTCCCGACGTTTAAATCCAAAACTTCCATCGAGCCGTTTTCAATCCCGGCGACAAACAGGCGCTTGCCGTCAAGGTCCACATCCATGTGATCGATGCGGCCTTTAACGTTCGGCATGACGATCGTTTGCACCAGCCGAAGAGGTGGATTGTTTTGTGCCAGCGCACCCGGAGCAATCGAGAGCAACTGCGTAAGGGCAGCTGTGCAGATGATAAAAACGCGGTTCATACAGTACCTCCGCAAAACGTTTGGCCTTGAAGCTCTCGGGCACGGCACGTTGTTGATTGAAATTCCGGTTATTGGCACATTAGGGTTTACGGCTCTAATCTTGGACGGTGTAGATTCTCAACTCAGCGCTCTGCCCGCCACGAGATGGAACCGCCAGGAAGAAGCGATGAAAACCTTTGCCCTGCCTTCCGAAATATCCGGCAGTTCGTCCGCCCAAAGCCGTGGGAATTTTCGCGAGTAACCGATAATGGTCAGGGTCGTTCATCTGATAGACGTCAATTACACCTTCCCCGCCCGGAACATACACACGTTTGTGCTCGGCGTCGTAATAGAGATCATCGGTGTCTTCGGCGCCGGGCAGAGACGCAATCAGCTGGCCTGACGTGGTGTCAAATACGGCTAAACGGGCAGGTTCGCGTATACCAACAAAAAGCCGATGATCAGCCTCGTCAAGAGCCATCGGAAAATTCAACCGCAGTCCGGTAAGAGACCATCGCTTAATTTCCTTGGTGCTTCGATTAATCACCGCGATCTGTTTCAAATCCGGAATATTTACGTAAATGTTGGGGCCTGAGGTTTCCAGCTGGAACGATTCGGGCTCGCCACCGAGTTTATATTCCTCGTCGAGGCGTTGATTGGTGGTCGCATCGATCGTGGCGATAGCCGCGTTTTTCTCGTCGTCACCGCAACCCACGTAGACGCGCTTGTTAGCGGCGTCATATCGCAAATTATCTGCGCCGCCTTCAAAATCCACGGTGCTAATCAGATCGTAGGATCCTGCGTCGTAGATGTACACCTTCCCTTTTGCGCTGGCGACGAAGAGTTTATGGGTTTCCGGGGAGAAGGCCACACCTTGGGGATTGGGCACCCCGGTGATGGTGTGTTCAACGATGCCTCCGAAAACGTTAATCACCTCCACCGTGTTATTGCCCAGCGCGGAAACGAATACGCGGCCTTGGCCGAAAGCAAAATGATCGAAACGCCCCTTTACCCCCTCCAAGGGGACGGAACCCGACAAAACGAGTGGTCTTTTACTCCCCGAAGCAGTACTTTTTTGCGCTTCCGTCGAACTTACTGTGGCAGGTGGCTTTTTTTGCGCAGTTTGTTCGGCACCCCACGAGGTTGTGACGGAGAAAATTGCCAAGGTCGCTAGACTAGCGGCCGCAGAAAATCTGATCATAATTCTCCTGTTGTCCTGCTGTTCCCGACTATTTATCGGAATTAGCCGCCCGGCGCAAGCGAAGCGCCGTACTCTCATACACCAAGTCCTGCCGACTCCGCGACTGAAGTTTTCATGAAGAAATCGTCAGGATCGCTATCGCTCTTCGGGTGGCTGAACCGCCGAAAACTCCTTGTAAAGCAACAGATCGTAGATAATCTTTAGCGCCCCGGCCAGAAAGAAAGGCACATTGATCCAGGAATGCCGGGAAAACATGAACCCCACGAATAACGGGCTGATCGCGGCTCCCGTGGTTCGCGCAACTCCAGTTATTCCCGCTGCCGCAGATCTTTCTTCCTTGTTGACCACGGCCATGATGTAGGACTGCCTCGCCGGAACATCCATCTGGCTGATGCTGAAGCGAACCAGCAGAACCAGCACAGCCAATTTTAGATTTGGCATCAGCGGCACTAGAATCAGCAGAATGTTGGAAGGCAGGTGGGTAAAGACCATAGTGTTGACGAGCCCCCATCTTGCAGCCAGCCGTGAGGCTACCAGGGCGGATATTCCAGCAAAAATGTTTGCCCAAAAGAAAATGACCCCAAGCGTTGCTGGATTGACGCCAAACCGAAGATAGAACCAATAGGCCGCGAAGCTCTGCACTACAAATCCGCCCGCGAAAGAGTCCAGCGCGAACAGACTAGAAAGTTTGAGGACTATGTGATGCGATTCGCCAATGCCGAAG
>DASXIC010000081.1:0-4754 GCA_036498205.1 Chthoniobacterales bacterium
TGCCGTTCTGCCCTTCCGCCGACGAGCCGTTGTCGCCCCAGATGTAAAAGATGATGGTGTTGTCGCCATAGCCGAGCCGGTCCACTTCATCCACGAGCCGGCCGATCTGGGTGTCCACGTGTTCGGTGAACCCGGCGAACACTTCCATCAACCTTCGCTGAACGGCCGTTCGCTCCCGGGAATCGAGTCCCACGATGCCATCGTTTCGGGCCGGGGCGTGAGCCGCGCGTTCTGCGGAATATAGCCCATCGTAAAGAGACCGTAATCGTTGCACATCGGCAATCTCCCACTTGCCTATCCAGTCGTTCAATTCTCGCCGCGTCGTGGAGCCGACCAGTCCGGGCAAGCGTTATCTCCGCGTGCCGAGATAATTACCGCAGATGGAGCGGCCCATGATGATGGGGGGTTCTGAGATGCTTCATGTCCTGTCGATCGGGCTTGTTGTC
This sequence comes from Chthoniobacterales bacterium, assembly GCA_036498205.1. Classification (GTDB taxonomy): domain Bacteria; phylum Verrucomicrobiota; class Verrucomicrobiia; order Chthoniobacterales; family UBA10450; genus AV69. The sequence goes on from DASXIC010000081.1 coordinate 447, forward strand.
GCCGCCTTCTTTGCTGCTGGCGTGTTTAACGCGATCGGCACGCAGGCGAACAAAAACAACTTCATCCGTTGGGGTTATCCCCAATGGTGGTGCCATCTTACCGGCGGATTGGAGATGGTGACCGCCGTCCTGGTCGCGCTTCCTGGCAGTCGAGAAGCGGGCTTAATCCTTGGTGCGGTGATCGTCGCGGCAGCGGTTCTAACCGTTCTGCGTCACCGTGATTTTTCGCACCTTGTGCCCCTCGGCGTTTTTGCCGCCTTGATTGCTCTTGCAGAGACCTATGGTCGGGTTTGACCCGCCTACTTGTCTGCCCAGACGATCGTGAGATCAACGTGACCACGCTCGCCGCAGTTGTCGCATTTCAGGAGAGGTTTGAGGTCTCGGATCAGCCGGTAGCCCGGTTGGCAAAGCCCCTGGACGGCAATCAAGACGATGCGGTTGCAGGATGAGCCGTCTGGCATTTTGCCGAGGCATTCGACACGCACGCGATCGGCGATCGTCAGGTGCTCGATGCGAGTTTCGAAAAATGCCTTCATATTAGGACGTAGCGGGCGTGCGTTCCTATAATGTTCCCGCCTTCTGATATGGGCGTCTAGACACCAAATATAGAAGCACCACAACCGGCGGCAGATTTCCCCCGTGGCTACTGGACGAGAACCGACAGCGCCGAGCCGCGCGACGATCAAACGGCTATTTGCCCGTTCGAGCAACCGGTGTGCCTTCCCCAAGTGCGGAGAAGCTATCGTTCAGGGAGAAACGATTGTCGGCGAGATTTGCCACATCAAGGCGGCAAACTCGGAGGGACCGCGATACGACCCTCAGCAGACAGCCGCCGAGCGGCACGGCTACGACAATCTCGTTCTGATGTGCGGGACACACCATACCGTCATCGACGCGGATGAAGACGCATACACGGTCGAGCACCTGACCAAACTGAAGATTACCCATGAAGGTCGGGCGACCCCGATCAGTGACGATGTTGCTGAGCGAGCATCGCTTCTTCTGATCAGCCAGCCCGTAACAACGGTAAATCAAAGTGGAGGCATTACCGCCCACACGATCAATGTGACCGTCAACTCGCCCCGTTCCCCGTCGCAACAAGCAAAAACCTGGATGCTCCAGCCTACGAAGACCCATCTGTCTTCGTTTATAGAAGACGGCGAAATACTTTGCCGTCCTCGATCACTAATGGGCAGGGAAGAAGCTCTGGACATTCAATGGATAAATCAACCTCAGTTCTTTATGCGCCTTATACCTTCGGAACCACACGCGCAGATGAGGTATAATGAAATTCAGCAATTGATGGATTCTGCGAGGGTGCGCCCGCTTCCAAATTACGATTACAAATTTTCTGCTATCAATAAATTCGGCGCGGTGGTCCTGAATTCTGAGAATGTCACGAGGCAATCGTCGGCTGCGCAGATTACGCAAGTGTCAACATTCGGAGAGATCTGGGGGATCGACACCCGGACGGCGGTGAGAGACGGCGAGATAAAGTTCGGTGAGAAAGCGATCGCCGCCGCACTCTCTGCGTATCTGGCCTTTGCGCGCGACACGCTACTCCTTAATCCGCCGATAACGATAATCACAGGAATGACAGGTGTGGAGGGGCACGCGTTCCATCATCCCTACAATCCTCGACGAGTAATGTTCGATCCACCCAGATTACCTTGTAATCATCAGGACGTAATTTGGCAGGGTAAGATCTCTGATCTCAATGATGATGCGTATATTACGCTCCGCCCGTTTTTTGATCATATGTGGGATTGCTGTGGAAAGATTCGGGAGGACTGGTTCCCGGAGGAATACACATAAAGTCATCACGCCATAAATTGTATAAGTATTTTTCAGAGCGGAAATTCGCTCAGGAATTTCTGGAAGGGAAGATCCTTTTTCGCTCGTTGGGGTATTTTCGGGATTATGAAGATCGAGAAATCAGGAGAGACGAACACGAGGGGACTGCCATATATCGACCACCGGGGGGACTGGTTGGCACCAATCATACCCAAGGGACGAGCTTCGTTCTCCCTGGATGGTCGTTCCAGTCATTGGCCAAGTGGGAAGAAATTCTCGTCTTTTGTCTCAGCCGCGCGCTGAGCAAGCGTCTGTGCGAACAATTCGAGGCGGTCGCCTGCGTCGAGATTGACGACATCGGCGCATTTTGCCGAAGGGTTGAAGCCGCATTGCCTGCCTCCGCGGTATTTCCCGGACCTGTCGGTCATACGCGTATTGGCCGGCGCATCGACTACTACGAGGAAAGCGAGGGTGGCAGTCCTCGGTGGGCGGTTCCTGACCTAATAGCCACGTCAAAGCCCAGACGCTATGCGTGGCAGAGGGAGTTCCGCTTGGTTTTCAGCCTTACCGATGCATTAGCGTTCGAGAACGTCAGCACCCGGCTGGTGCAGGAACCGTTTATCGAGACCCTTCCGGCTACGGCGCATCAATCCTATCTGGTTGAAACGCAAAGTTTGCGAGACATCTGCCGATTGTATGAATGCCAGGAAACTAGGGATACATGACCGCTAAGCGGACCCGTAGCGGGCGGCGGCGGTTCGCCACCGGGATGCAATTAAAGTTAGTTGATTATGCTGAGCCGGCGGCTTTCAGCCTCGATAGCTAAGACAAGCCGTTCGACCTCGGCAGCCATGTCTTCAAGAGTTTCGATGACTGCCTCGCTTGCAAGTGCGCCCTCGACTTGCCCAAACGCTATGTAGAAGGCGATCTCGAACTTGTATTGAAGGTTCGAGTGCGGCCCAGTGACGGCGTATATGACCTCGTTCTTTTCGCTGTCCCATTTTGGGGTGGTGTAGACGGTCAACGGCAGTGGGCTACTTTGCTGGAAGTTGCCAACAACCGCGCCGTTAACGGTGCCGACCGGCACTATCAAACGGTGAGTGCCCTGTCGGCGAACACGATTCAGCGCCCAGATAAGTTCGTTCCCACCTTGATACGGCTGGAAGGAGCGAAAGAGTGCCACAATGTCAGGCGGCAGGTCTTTCACACGTCCTTTCAGCACGTTCTCAAAGTCAGTGGCGTTGTCAGCCATGGGAAAGTGGATGAGGTCTGGACGTTTGACGCCGCAGGCGATTGCGACTGGATGGACAGCTTGGTCGAGCGCAGAACGAAGGGCCTCGATAACCTCATAGGCGAGGTCGGTGATTTCGTCGGGAATGGGCCGTGTCAGCTTGATCTTATGTTCCTCAAATCCGCGCGCATTACGCTCGGCGACCTGAGCGTATGGCCGCGACTGGAAGAACGTGCCGACGCCGGTTTTGATGTTCTCGGTGTGCTGCCGTGCGCGCGCGATGCGGCGTTTTGGGCTGGCAAAGGGGTCAGGCATAGAATTTTCTCTTGATATTTAACTATTTAAGAATGGATCGATGCGAATCAACTGGTTTTAGTGCATTGACGGCGAGGTCGGGCTACGACCACAAGGCTCGTAGCCCCGCCGAAGCGCGCGTCGAATGAACAGCGAAGATGTTTAGAAAATGCTGCCACTCAGAGGATTGCCGGCTTGGTAACATCCTGACGAATAAATTCTGATGCCATCATATAAAGAAACTGAATTGGCTGCCCGGTAACGAAATCCAAAATCCGCGGACCGTAAGCGGATATTTCCAAATCATCATATTGATGGGGCCGATATCTCGTGATTGAACCAATGTAGTAGGCGATTGCGTAAATCGAGAGCAATTGTGGTTGCTCTCCGAAAATCGTGGAACGCAGGGTCGAATCGGCGAAGTTAGGGGTGGCGGCTACCCAAAACCTATCCATGCTCAATATAGCCGTTTTTGCCTTCGCCGTCGGGGGATCATCTACGACGTCGCGGATTGAGGCAACCACCCGAACCGTGGAGATGTCATGAAGGTCGGGATCTCGTCGTGCCGGTCATGATCGGGGAGCCGAGCGCCGACGAATGGTACGGTGGCGTCCTTGACCTCACGGGCGCTTCGCGGCAAGCGGGTGATGGGGTGCACCCCCGAAAGTCAGTTTTCGCAATTGACTCGCCGCTGGAGGGAGGCGGATTCGAACCATCGGTCCCGCGAAGGCGGCCATCTGTTGCAGCGGTGAATTTCCCAGGTGCCGTTTGTTTTGCTGAGTTGTACCGAGGTCCTCAGGAGAAACTCAGGTCCTATAGGCGGCTTCGAAAAAAGAGAGTTCGAGCGCGACAGCGCGCGAAAAGAAGTCGCGGCACAGATCTGCGTGCGCCGGGCCAACACGGTCCAACTCCGTGCGCAGGAGATCAACGAACCCGCGAAAATTCGGATTGTCGTGCAGCGTGATCCACTCCGCGTGTACGAAGTTGTT
>DASXIC010000082.1:0-22934 GCA_036498205.1 Chthoniobacterales bacterium
TTCGCGTCCGTTCAACTTCGGCGGAGCGCCTTTTTGCCCGGTCCAAAGTTCATCGCGCATCGGATCGTAGATCGCCCCCACGATAATCTCGGCCTTCCGCCGTAGCGCAATCGAGACGCAAAAATGAGGAATGCCATAGAAATAATTCACGGTCCCATCGAGCGGATCGACCACCCATTGGAACTCGCTCGCCTGGTCCCCGATAATTCCTTCTTCGCCGTAAAGCGCATGCTTTGGAAAATCTTTCAATAAAAGACGGGCGATGAGGTCCTGCGCCTGCACATCAATCTCGAGCTTGATGTCGTGTTTGGTGGCCGCATTCACCCGCAAGGGAGTGGCAAAATGGCCGCGCAACATTTCGCCGGCCGAGCGCGCCGCTATCACGGCAGCGTCCAGATAATGCGTCATGAACCACAGTAAGGGCGAGGCTGAGACCGACGCCAACATTTTCCGGCCATTCGCCAAACAAGAAAAAACCGGGAGGAGAATCAATCCTCCTCCCGGGTTGAATTTGGATTATGGCGGCGAATTAATCGCCGCCGTGAGAGCACTAGAAGTTAGTGCTTCTTTTTCTTAGCTGCCTTTTTCTTGGCGGGAGCTTTCTTTCCTTTTCTCTTTGCTGGCATCGACTATCCCCCCTTTCAATCCGCAAACGCGGTGGGTCTGTGAAGAGTTTGAAATGACTTCACTTACACGAGTCATTCATCCTCATGTTTTTTTTGTCAAAACTTTTTTGATGTTTTCAAAATTATTTTCAGCAGTCGGCGCGCGATCGTTTGTTTCGAAGAGCGCGAAATTTTTTTCATTTTGCCGTCCCGAAAAAAAATCGTGACGGCATTTTCGTTGCTTTCCATCCCAATTGCCGGATCGCTGACATCATTGGCCACGATTATGTCGCAATTTTTGTGCCGAAGCTTTTCCCGGGCGTGATTTTCTAGCGCGTTTGTTTCGGCGGCGAACCCTACCACCAGGTAATCGCGTTTGTTGGGGAGGGATTTCAGGACGTCGCGCGTGGGAATCAGATCGAGCAAAATTCCTTTGTCGCGTTTTTTCATTTTCTGTTTTGCCACCCGGCGCGGTTTGTAGTCGGCCACGGCTGCGCACATTACGAGCACGTCGCAATCCTCGACCGCCCGTTGCACGGCATCGTTCATTTCGTCGCTTGTGATCACGTTCAGCAGCTTCACACCATTTGGCGGCGGAAGACTTACCGGTCCGGAAATCAGCACAACATCATTTCCCTCTTCGAGGGCAGCGGTCGCGATCGCATAGCCCATTTTACCGGAAGAGCGATTGCTCAGAAAACGAATTGGATCGATTGGCTCGCGGGTTGGCCCAGCCGTGACGACAAATCTCACGCAATCAATCGGTCGTGCTGGCGAACGAGCAACTCTGCGCGAAAGGCGATGTCTTCGACCTTCCACAGACGTCCCAGCCCCTCATAGCCGCATGCAAGCATGCCCGCTTCCGGTCCGATGAATTCCACCCCGCGTGATTTCAATTTTTCCACGTTTTCCTGCGTTGCAGCGTGCTCCCACATTTTTCCATTCATGGCCGGCGCAATCAAAATCGGGGCCCGGGTGGCGAGTGCGATGGCGGTGAGCGGATGATTAGCCAACCCGTTCGCCATTTCCGCAATCACGTGCGCCGTCGCCGGAGCGACCAAAAGCAAATCGGCATTGTCGGCCAGCTCAATATGTCCCGGCCGCCAATTCTCCTTTTCGTCGTAGAAACTCGTCGTCACGGGATTTTTCGAGAGGGTTTGCAAGGTCAGCGGAGTAATGAATTCGACGGAATCCTGTGTCATCACGACGAAGACGTTATGATCTTGTTTTACCAATAAACTCGCCAGCTCGACCGATTTGTAGGCAGCAATCGATCCGGTTACGCCGAGCACGATCGTTTTCTGGTTTTTTGTTTTTTGATTTCTCGCCATTGCGCCAATTACCGCAGAAATGTCGCTCGCGTGAACCCTCTTTCACACCGGGTTGCGCAGACGGCCACAGACCTCACGATACAACTGCCATGTTCTTTCATTGTAAGATCAATCTTCGACTGAGAATGCGTTCCGCGCCCATGATTTGGCGGAATTTCTGCAGATCTTCTTCCATCGATTTGCTGATGATGGTGTAACGATAATCTCGCCAGAGCTGCATCTCACGCGCTGCATTTTGCAGCCGCAACTCGATCTGCACGGCCGTCTCGGTTCCGCGCTTGGTCAAACGCCGGCGCAGTTCGTCCAGGTCGGGCGGCATGATGAAAACATCGGTTAATGACAGGTCAATGAAATCGTCGCCGCAATTACGAATCGAAGCGGCCCCCTGGGTATCGATATCGATCAGGACGTCGACGCCGTTTTTGAGGTTCTCCACCAGTGGGGCGCGCAACGTTCCATAATAATGTTCGTGGACTTTGGCATGCTCGAGAAATTCTCCAGCGTGCAGGCGAGTAAGAAATTCCTCTACCGAAATGAAGATGTAATCTTCGCCTTCGATCTCGCCGGGCCGGGGCGGACGTGTTGTACAGGAGACGGAATAAACAAAGTCGGGTGTTTGTCGCAGTGCATCGCAGAGGGTGGTTTTGCCCGCGCCTGATGGCGCAGAAACAACGAACAAAATTCCCTGCCGAGTGAATCGATTACTCAAGGTTCTGCACTTGTTCGCGAATTTTTTCGAGCTCGGTTTTGCACGCCACCACACGCTGCGCAATCGCAGCATCGTTCGCCTTCGCGCCCACCGTGTTCAATTCCCGGAAAATCTCCTGAATGATAAATTCAAGAGCGCGGCCCACTGGTTCGTGCTTGCGCAGATGATGGGCAAACTGCGCAACATGGCTCTCCAGTCTGGTGAGCTCTTCGGAAATATCGGAACGATCGGCAAAGAGAAAAATTTCCTTTGAGATTCGTTCGTCTTTGAGGTCCCCGGCGAGGCCAGCCTTCTCAATTCGTTCTAAAAACGCGGTGCGAATCTTTTTCACCACCTCGGGATGAAGCGCACGAACTTCCTTCAGTAGCTGGCGAATTGATTTCAGGCGCCGAATCAAATCCTGGGCCAGATGCTTTCCTTCGCGCTCCCGCATTTTAATGAGGTCATCCAGTGCGCGATCGAGTGCCCGCTCAACGGAGGGCCAGGCCTTGTCCGCGCTGATTGCCTCTTCCGGCGGTCGCATTACACCCGGGGCCTGCAGAATCGTATCGATGGTAATTTCGCCCGGCGCGCCAAGCTCGTTTTGTAATGCACGCATGGCATCATGATAGGAGCGCGCCAATGCGACATCGAGGGCCAATCGACGAGTCCCATCTGCGCCCTGGTGGAGGGCGACCAGGACGTTTGTCCTTCCGCGAGATACCCGCGCGTTGATTGCCTGGCGAATACGGGCCTCGAGCTCAGTCAGATCGCGCGGCAGATTGATCGCGATTTCGCTTTGTTTCCGATTTACCGTGCTAAGCTCCACGCTCAACTTGGCCCCATCGCAGTCGGCTTCGCCGCGGCCGTATCCAGTCATACTTCTCATCTGGCCTCCCTCTCAAAATATGCCGCCGCGGACGGGATATCTTTGTCACCCCGGCCGGAACAGTTCATGATGATAATACTTTCAGGAACCATCGACGGCGCAATTTTCCTGAGGTAAGCGACCGCATGCGCTGTCTCTAAGGCGGGTATGATCCCTTCCAGTTCGGATAGCAATTTGAAGCCGGCCAGCGCCTCGTTGTCTGTCACATAATCGTATTCGATGCGACCGAGATCGCGCAGGTAACTATGCTCCGGGCCAACCGCGGCATAATCGAGTCCGGCGGAAACGGAATGGGTCAGCTCGATTTGGCCATCGTTGTTCGTGAGAACGAAGGTCTTGGTTCCTTGCAGAACGCCAAGCTTTCCACCTTGAAATCGCGCCGCATGTTTACCGGCCCGAATCCCTTCCCCGCCGGCTTCGACTCCGATCATGCCTACGCCGGGGTCATCCAGAAACGGATGGAATAATCCGATAGCGTTGCTACCGCCGCCGACGCAAGCCACCAGCAGATCGGGCAAGCGTTCCTCACGTTCCAGAATTTGCCGCCGTGCTTCCAGGCCAATGACGCGCTGAAAATCTCGTACCATCATCGGATAGGGATGCGCTCCAAGCGCGCTGCCCAATACATAATGGGTATCTCGCACATTGGTTACCCAGTCGCGCATTGCCTCACTGATGGCCTCCTTTAACGTCGCTTGGCCGGCGGTGACGGGCACGACTTGCGCACCGAGAAATTTCATTCGCGCAACATTGAGCGCCTGACGCTCCATATCGACGGAACCCATATAAATAATGCATTCATAACCAAACCGCGCTGCCGCGGTTGCTGTCGCCACGCCGTGCTGTCCCGCTCCAGTTTCCGCAATAATTCGTCTCTTGCCCATCCGATGCGCGAGAAGGACCTGGCCAAGTGCGTTGTTAAGTTTGTGCGCGCCAGTGTGAAGCAAATCCTCCCGCTTCAAATAAATCTTTGCTCCGCCCAGCATTTCGGTTAGCCGCGCGGCGAAATAGAGTGGAGTGGGGCGCCCCGCGAAATCGCGCAATAAATCCGCAAGTTCCCGCTCGAACGAGGAATCGTCTTTCGCTCGGCTGTATTCATGGGCCAGCTCGTGCAGCGGCGCCATCAGCGTCTCCGGCACAAACATTCCGCCATAAACGCCGAAATGACCGCGCTCATCCGGCAACGTATCAATCATGCGAGCGAAAGTAGGGCGCGGTAAAATTCGAGGCAAAGTTTTTATCGCGATGCGGTAAGGAGGGAGGCGATGGCGCGACGGTGAGGTGAAGGAATGGGAATTCGTTGCAGCTGCCGAATAGGAAACCACCGCTGCACCGAATTAAGCCGCCGCCGTCCGCCCGGAAAAATCCGAAGCGTCACGGTGTGGTTGGTGAAAGCGAATTTGGCGGTGTGGATTGGGTCCGTTGCCGGCGTTCTCTTTCGCGGAAGCATCCACATCCCGGCCCAGCGATCGCGACATCGTTCGAGTAAAATCGCATCCCTTTTGACGATGAATGAATGCGACTCAGCCATTGCCAGCCGCGGTGGCTGTCTCTTTTTGACAGGGAGTGAGCCTGGGTAGGGAGCCTTGCAAAATCCTTTTACAGGACAAATCGGGCACCGAGGATCGCGCGCAGTGCAAACGAGCACGCCCAAATCCATCATGGCTGATTGAAACTGCCGGGCCCCGCAGTGCGGCGTCAGCGTTGCCGATGCATTCCATAATTTGAGGCGGCCGGATTTTGAATCGACCGGGTCGCGAATATTTAGAAGGCGGGCCAGGACCCGCGCGGTATTGGTTTCCACGATCGGGAGCGACTGATCGAAGGCAAAGACACCGATTGCGTTGGCGGTATATCGGCCGATACCGGGCAACGATTGCAGTTCGAGCGGATCCCGCGGTAGTTTACCGGCGAATCGGCGGACGACCATCTTCGCAGATCGATGCAGATTATGCGCCCGGGAGTAGTAGCCGAGGCCTTGCCACGCGTGAAGTATGTCAGTCTTGCGACTACGGGCGACAGCGCTGATATCGGGAAAACGACGCAGCCATTCATTATAATAAGGGATTACGCTCGTGACCTGCGTCTGCTGCAGCATTATCTCGGAAACAAGTATGGCATAAGGATCGCGCGTCTTTCGCCAGGGAAGGTCGCGTCCGTGTTTACGGAACCAGCGGTCGAGAGCGCCCTGAAAATGGCGCGCGGAGATCCGGCGACTAGTCGATGATTGTTTCCCTTTCGCTTTAAGCCCCATTTAAATAGAAGCGTGAACACTTTTACCGCGCCACTCAATGCCGAACAGGTGGAGAAACTGCGCCTGTTACTACGGGAGGGCGGATTTATCTTCGCTTCCAAACCCTACACAATCTTCTTCGCCCAAAAAGAGAAGCTAAGCGTAGCGGTGTACGAGAAGGGACCAAAAGTCCTGGTCCAGGGCCGAGGGGTGGAAGACTTTGTAAAGTTTGAGTTGGAGCCCAAAGTTTTCGGCGAGGCGCGGCTCGGGTACGAAGAGGTCCATTCGCCGGAAATGTTCCAACCGCATTTCGGGGTTGACGAGAGCGGGAAAGGGGATTTTTTCGGGCCGCTCGTCATCGCGGGCGTCTACGTCGATCAAGCGAGCGCGCGTCAGCTACTGGATGCGGGCGTCCAGGACAGCAAGCGCATTGGATCTGATGCCCGAATTTACGCATTGGCGAAAGAAATTCGGAAAATTGCGCGCCAGGGAGTCGATGTCGTCTCTATCGGTCCGGCACGTTACAACGAACTATATGAAAAATCTGGCAATCTCAATTCACTGCTGGGCTGGGGCCACGCCCGTGTCATCGAGAATTTGCTCGGGCGTAAACCGGATACGCCACGATCGTTATCGGACCAATTCGCTGATGCCCGGGTAATCGAAAAAGCATTGATGAACCACGGACGGAAAATTCAGATCGAGCAACGGCCGCGTGCCGAATCGGATGTTGCGGTGGCGGCGGCTTCAATCATTGCTCGGGAGGGATTCATCGAGTGGTTGGATCGGAAGGGAAAACAGCTCGGCTTCCGTCTTGGCCGGGGCGTATCGGCTGAGATCAAAAGCACGGCTGCCGCTGTTGTTCAGAAGCATGGCTCGGAAATGCTCTCTCAGATTGCTAAAGTTCATTTCCGCACAGCGCATGAAGTCGCCCCGGATTTGTTTCCAGCTCCCCCGCCAAAGCGCGTCTGGCGCCGCTAGATAGGGCTTTTCGGCGACAGTCCGGAGGCAAGAATCCTGCTCCTTTTCGGCAGGGCTTTGGCTGCACAAGTGGAAAGTCGTGTCCTGATCCTAAACCATGACCCGGTATTTGAAGACCGGCTGCTATCATTTTTTGATTCCGAGGACGGGATCGAGATTCGAGTTGTGCGGAGCGTTTCGGAAGCGGTTCAGGTTCTGATTGCGGAAAACTTTGACGGATTCATCGTCGAAGGTCCGGGTTCGCTTTCCATTGAAGCGGCAACAGTCGCGCGACAACATTTTCCATCGCTGAAGGTCCTTTGTGTGCCCTGGCAGCGACTAAAAAACGACTTACTCGAGGAGGCCGAACGGCAGCAAATTACGACTGCCGACGGCACCACTTCGAACAAACGATTGCGACGGGATGTGATGCAATTTGTTCGATCCCTGCAAAATCACCGTAACGTGCCGGAAGAAGGAATCGATCCCTGCCATTCTCTTATCGGCAACCTGAATCAATTTTCCGCCGCGGAGATTTTGCAAATGGCGTGCCTGAGCCAGCGTTCCGGGCGCTTCACTCTTAAATCGAGCCGGGGCAAGAGCGAGATCTATCTCCATCACGGCTCGGTTCGACATGCAGTTTATGGAACCCTGGAAGGAGAGGCGGCCGTAGCCGAAATTTTTCGGTGGCGACAGGGGCGATTCTATTTCGAGGAAGGACTTATTAGTCACGCCCATACGGTGGACCGTCCATGGGCGCATCTGTTGATCGACAACCTCCAGAAACTCGATGAAACCCTTGATGTGGCCACCGTCGCGCCCAAGCAATGAGAGATAAACGGCTCGAGAAAAAACTTCGCCTGATCTCGCTTCAGCTCGATAGCTGGAAAAGATTACACGATCTCATCACCTATGGGCTCGATAAAGCGAAGCCCATCATTTCGGTCGAACAGGAACGGCAGTTTACCGAGGTGCGCGCGCATTTGCTTCAGGAAATCGAACACGTTTTTCGAGAACTGGATTTATTGGCCGAACTTGCCGGCCGGGCCATGAATGTCCTCAACCGCGGCTCGTCTCTCCGAGCTGTGCGCGAACTTTCGACCGAAGACGCGCGGCGAATCGAGGCGGAGTGGAATGCGGTGTTTACCCGGCTTGGGATCGTGCAGGGTCAACTCAAGTCCGACCGTAAAATTTTGGCCAGTCAAAACATTTTTGAGTATTATATAAGATCGCTCCTGCGGAAGCCGCTGAGAACGTAAGATTTTCCCGCAGAACATTCTACGTCTACGGCGGAATTTGCGGCTGGCGCGTAAGAAAAAAGCTCGCGCTGACGATTTTTCCCACGCAAAGTCCTTCGTGCGCGCGATTTTCATTGTGATATGGCGAAGTTAACCAAACGCGATATCGTTGTGGCGATTAGCAACCAGACAGGCATGGTGCAGCACCAGGTCTTCGACGTCGTTCAGCGCACCCTCGACCATATTACCGATAGCCTCGCCAACAATGTGGCGGTAGAACTGCGGAATTTTGGCGTCTTCCAGCCACGTCTGACAAAACCACGAGTCGGGCGTAACCCGAACGAGCCCGGGAGCAGTTTTGTCATTCCTTCGCGGGCAACGGTAAAGTTTAAGCCGGGGAAAATAATGCGACAACGCGTGGAAAAATTGTCACGCGAACTAAAGGACGCCTCCGAGCGTAAAGCGGCGGCATCAGCCTCGACCTCGAGCGGCGAATAAGACTTCGGTTAGCACTCGTCGCTTGCGCGGCTGAGCAATTGCTGGATGACCTCCTCGAGCCGTTCGAAATTGATCGGTTTCGTGAGGTGTTCCGCAAAGCCAGCGGCGCGGGCCCGATTGACATCGTTTTCCATTCCAAATCCGCTGAGCGCAATCCCTGGTAAGCCCTGATCTCGCAACTCCTGCATAAGGTCGTAGCCACTCCGATCAGGCAAACCGATGTCGCTGATCAGCAAGTCGAAATTTTCGGTTCTAGCTTTTTCCGACGCCTGATCGGCGGTGTAAGCGACGGAGACGTCGTAGCCGCGGCGCTCAAGAATTAGCTTTAGTCCAGCACAGGTATCTTGATGATCATCTACTACCAGCAGCCTGGGGGTGCGGGCGGTCGAAGAGGGCTGAATTGCGGTTGGCCTGTGGCCGTTTGGCGGCGTTTCGTGATCGCTCTCGGCCGGCTTTGCAATCGTGCCGAGGCGAACTGTGAATGTCGCCCCTTTGTTGCGCCCTGCGCTGCTGGCAGAGATGGTGCCTCCATGCGCCAGGACCATCGCTTTGGAAATGGCCAGGCCAAGCCCGAGTCCGCCGAATTTTCGGGTGATTGAGCTCTGGCCCTGCTCAAAAGCATTGAAAATCTTGCCAACCTTGTCCGATTCGATGCCGATCCCGGTATCACTAATACGAATCTCAATTTGCCCCGGCTGAGGATTGGTGGTGGTAATGGAAATCTCCCCGTCTGCCCCGGTAAACTTGACTCCGTTCTTAATCAGGTTCCAAAAAATTTGCTGTAAGCGCGCTGAGTCTCCATGCACGAAATCTTGCTCGGCTTGGAGCTGCAGATCCACTCGCAGCAGTTTTTGCGAAACATCGTCCCGGCAGATTTCCAAGGCCCGATGCAAGACGTCGTGAATACTCACTGGTTCGAGGCTCAGTTTCAGCTTTCCTTTCGCGATCCGGGTTACATCGAGCAAGTCGTCGATCAGTCGCGCCTCGAGCTCGACATTTCGTCGAATGACGTCCAGGGCGCGCCGGACATCGGGCGAATCTGCAACCTGCGCTTCCAGTTCGGCCACCATCGCGATGACGGGTGAAAGCGGGTTACGGAGCTCGTGCGAAAGTAATGCGAGGAATTGATCTTTGGCGGCGTTGGCGCCGAGCAATTCGTTACGGAGCGTCATATCGCGGGTTTTTTCCTCCACCAGATAGAGAACTCCCTGGATGTTTTGCTGCGAATCCAGCAGACGCAGTAAATTTACGTTTAGGAACCGGGTGGCGCCGCTGCGGTCCCGAAACGGCTGCTCGACCAGCTGGAATGGCTGACCGGTGGCCAGGACGCGCTCGATTGCCTCAGGCGCAGCAATCTTGATCTGATCATAAGTGGCGACCCCAATGTCGGTGCCGCTGGGCAGTTGCCCAATCTGCGCCGCCATTTGCGAAAACGCGTCGTTCACGTGCAGAAATCCCCGCGTCTCCGGATCAACCAGCGCGATGCCGATCGGCATGTTGGCGAGAATTTTTTCGTTGAAGGTGACTTCGCGTTCAATGCGCCGGGCCGCCTCCGATTGGCGCCGATAAAATTGCCCTGCCATCCAGGCTGCCACGGCCGTCCCCGCGATAAGCCAGCCCGCAGGCACAGTGATCTTACGCAAGAGATCGCGGACTGGTTCGTATGCAATCAGCTCCGGCTGCTGAACGACCGCCACCCAATTGGCTGTCTCAAGCGGATCGAACGAGTAAATCGTCCCACCCCGAGTGAAATGTCCGCTCTGCTGTTTGCGAATTTCGGAGATCAATTCTGTCTCTCGTCCACTGCTCGGTTGAGTGTTCGCTTTGAAATCAGAGGTAAAGAGTGGAAAACCTCGTTGATCGATAATTTGGCAGATCGAGCGATCGGCAAACGAAATGGTAGAAAGGCGTTTGCCAATACGTTCGACCAGGATTGAGGCGCCGATATAACCGAGCGTTGCGCCGTCGCGGGTCCGTACCGCGCCGATCACATCGGTCACTGGCCGGCCGTCAACAGGGCGCTGGTGAATTGGAGAGACATAGGCGCCAGTCTTAGAGTCGGCACCCTCTTTCCAAACGTCGGGATGAAAACTTTGCCCGACCAGGTTCGGTGCCGGGGGAACCGCGCCGAGAAGTTTTCCATCGGCTGTCGTCATGAACATTCCGTCGATTCGCGGATAGGAAAAAAGCTTTTGCTCTACCCATTGTTGGGCCGCGACATCTGGATTGGGCCCGGTGAAGACGCGCTCCATGTCGGGCAATGTCTGGTAATAACCAATTACGCTGGCTGTTCGGGCCACATCGTCGTCGACCAAATGACCGATGAGTTGAACGAACGTCTGTCGGTCGCGCAGAATTGTTGATTCGAGGGTTTTCTGCAGGCTGGTGTAAGCGATGAGCAGCATCAAAATGGAGGGAAACCAGCCCGCCAGCAGCACGGTCAGGATGATGTCGAAGCGCTCCAGCGTCTTACGCGGTTTTGTTTTGCTGATTGCTCGAATTGCCATCGCCCAAAGCGCCAAGTTAGCACTATCCGCGCTACTGGAAAAAGCCAACCGCATGCCGCAGTTGGAATTAGTTTGCAAGCGGTACCAAGGCGGCTCTTTTCGCGGACGATTGAGGTCGAACGCTGCCTCGCCTGAAAAACTGCTTCCCGTGCAGCACGCGATAACGAGGTGTGCGCTTCGGCCTTACGCCAATTTGTGGCGGCGGAAACTCACGATTTTTTGATTTGACGGCACAAGGAGAAGCGGCATCATGTCGCCCTTGCAGCGGCAATCGGCAACGTAGTCTTGTTGATCCCTAAATCGAGGAGGCATGGGCCAAACCATCTGGACAATCTGTTACCTCAGCGTGCTCGTGGGACTCTCAGCCTACGGCATCCACCGCTATTTCATCATTTATCTCTTCCTTAAACATCGCAAACGCGCGCCGGTTCCGCTGAGTCGATTTGTGCAACTGCCGGTCGTGACAGTGCAATTGCCGATATTTAATGAGGTTTATGTCGCCGAACGCCTTTTGCGCTCGGTCAGCGAACTCAATTACCCCCGCGACCGTCTCCAAATTCAGGTCCTGGACGATTCTACAGATGAGACTCGCGAAATCACTTCGGCCTGCGCCTCAAAACTGCGCCGGCGCGGTTTCGACGTGGAACTAATCCATCGCAGCGACCGAACTGGGTTCAAAGCGGGCGCACTCGAATTTGGGCTCGCCACCGCCCGGGGCGAATTTGTTTGCATTCTGGACGCCGATTTTGTCCCGCCTCCGCATCTGCTTCGTCGTACGATCGACTTCTTTACCGACCCGAAGATCGGCATGATTCAAACGCGCTGGGGGCATTTGAATCGTGGTTATTCTTTGCTTACGCGGGTGCAGGCAATGTTCCTCGATGGTCATCTCCTGCTTGAGCAAACCGCCCGTAGCCGGAGTGGTCGCTTCTTTAATTTCAATGGCACCGCCGGTCTTTGGCGTAAGTCATGCATCGAGCAATCCGGAGGCTGGCAGCACGATACGCTAACGGAAGACCTCGATTTAAGCTATCGCGCTCAGCTTGCCGGTTGGAAATTTATTTTTCTTCCCGATGTGGTTACTCCGGCAGAGCTGCCCGTCGATATGAACGGCTTCAAATCCCAGCAGCATCGTTGGACAAAGGGTTCGATCCAAACCTGCAAAAAACTGCTGCCGAAAATCTGGCGGAGTGAGCTGCCGTTGCCGATCAAATTGGAGGCGACCGGGCATTTGGTCTCTAATTTCGCCTACCTGCTGCTCGCTTCTCTCTGTGTGCTGTTGCACCCTGCCATGGGTGGACCGCAATCAGGTTGGCTCCGGACATTGCTGATCGACGTCCCAATTTTTCTCACGGCATCGGTATCGGTCGCCGTGTTCTATATCTGTGCACAACGGGAGTTACACCCGCGGACCTGGATGCGTGAGATTCTCCTCCTGCCGTGCCTGCTCGCGCTCGGAATCGGATTATCCTTGAATAACGCCCGTGCTGTCCTTGAAGCGATGTTCAATCATAAGTCCGACTTCGCGCGGACTCCGAAATACGGAATCGAACGAAACGCGCAGCCGTGGCGAAACTGCCGTTATATGCCGCTGAAATCGCTTCTGCCCATAGCAGAGCTGTTTTTCGCGTTCTATTTCACTTATTTCGTGTGGTTTGCGATTCATCACCGTCAGTTCCTTTCGGTACCATTTCTGCTCATGTTTCAGTTTGGATTTCTTTACGTTTCCTTCTGCTCCTTTGTGCAATGGCTACCAAAACTGAATTGGAACAATAATCGCGCTCCTGACGCCTTACCCGCCTGATTCCATGTCGCGAAAATCAATTTTTAGTGGACTAATTACGATCCTGGCCTTCGCCAATCAGCTGCCCGCGCAGGTTCTTGCCGCGCCCACGCTGATGCAGCCAAACGTCATCATTAGTGTGCACGATCAAAGCTTGGTCCTGCTCCAGAATGGCGAAAAAATTGCAAGTTATCCGGTATCGACCTCAAAATACGGTCTTGGTGACAATTGGGGTGCGATGACGACCCCAACCGGCCTTTTGCAGGTCGCTCAGAAGATCGGCGATCATGCGCCCGAAGGGGCCGTCTTCCACAAGCGCCGGTTTACCGGAGAAGTTTTGCAACCAAATGCGCCCGGCCGCGACCCGGTGATTACCAGGATTATCTGGCTGCGCGGCTTGCAAGCGGAGAATGCTCACGCCTTCAATCGCTGTATTTACATTCACGGAACGCCTGAGGAGAAGCTTATCGGCAAACCGGCGAGCTACGGATGCATTCGAATGAAGTCGTCAGACGTCGCCGCCCTTTACGCGCACCTTCCCCTCGGTGCGATCGTGCAAATCACGCCCGAAAAGCTGCCGAAGGTGAAATCGGCTGCCAAGGCGATGCTTGTCCAATCTAAAGCTCCTGCGGCACCTACGCCGACCCACGCCGTCTTTACCGCCGATTCCTCCAAGCCTGGTAGCGAGAAGGCGATTATCACTCCGCTTGCGCCTAAAGCACCTGCAGCTCCAGCGAAGAAACAAATTGTGTCGCTGCAGAACGAGCAGGCCTAAGTGCGCGTTTGACAAGTTTATCCGCAGCCCTGAGCCTCCAGACCGCGACTCATGGCTAATACGAAATCAGCCGCCAAACGCGCGCGCCAGACTGAGCGGCGTTCGCTCCAGAACCGGCGTGTCCTTACTCACATTCGCACACTGCGTAAACGTGCCATTGGAGATGGTGCCAAGTCTGTCGATGTCACGGCTTTCATTTCCGCCATCGATAAGGCGGCCAAGCGTGGGATCATTCATCGCAATGCTGCTAATCGCCGCAAGGCGCGATCGGCTCGGGCGGGCGCGGGAAAAACCTAGCCGGCGAAGTTCGGCGTGCTGAAGGCCGAAATAGCATTGCATCTGGCGCAGGAAAGATAAACTTGCTCTCCCATGATCCCGGCTTTGCTCCTCGTTTTTTGTGTCGCCGCCTATCGCGTCTTGAGCGGTTTGCTCATCCATTCCGGCGCGACGTGGTTATCGAATTTTACGCCCCTCGCCGCGGTCGCGCTTTGCTGCGCTGCCTACCTGCCGCGCGGATTTAAGTTCGCGTTGCCCCTAGTAACGCTTTTCCTATCTGATCTAATTCTAAACACATCGTATGGGGTTCCGCTTTTTGCTCCGGAAGTTCTTTGCCGCTACTTCGCGCTTGGGCTCATCGGTTGGATCGGATTCGCCCTCCGAAACCATCCCTCGCTTAAAACCTTGCTCCCAGCCTCGCTCGCCTCGTCGGTTATTTTCTATATTGTCACGAACACTTTCTCGTGGCTGACCGAACCGGCCTATGCGAAAAATTTCGCCGGGTTGCTTCAGGCTCTTACTATTGGAGTTCCACAATATAGCACCACGCCAACCTGGATGTTTTTCCGAAACTCGCTTGTGAGCGATCTCATTTTCACCCTCGCGTTTGTTTTCTGTATGCGCGCGCAAGGTCAGCGCACCCGCGGTTCAATTGCCGTAGCGCGAACTGCGTGACCCTGATGCCGGCGGCGGAGCAGCGCGACGAAGTCGACATGCTCTGGCTGATGTTGTTGATCCGTCGGTTCGAGGAGCGGGCGAGTCAGCAGTATCAGGCGCAGAAAATTGGCGGATTTTGTCACCTCTATATTGGCCAGGAAGCTGTGGTAACCGGGGCGATTGCTGCGACCCGCGATAATGATTACCTCATTACTGCCTACCGCGATCACGCACACGCTCTCGCGCGCGGAACGACTGCGAATGCCTGCATGGCTGAGCTTTTTGGCCGGGAAACGGGTTGTTCGCACGGTCTCGGGGGATCGATGCATTTTTTTGACAAGGGTCGTCACATGTATGGCGGACACGCAATAGTTGGCGCTCACGTCCCGCTCGCCTGCGGGCTGGCTTTTGCCTGTAAATACCGGAACGAGAATCGCGTGACGCTTTGTTTTTTTGGAGATGGCGCCATTAATCAAGGCGCGTTTCACGAGGCACTTAACCTCGCTGCGCTCTATAAACTTCCGGTGCTTTTCATCTGCGAGAACAACCTCTTTGCCATGGGGACATCTGTGGAACGCTCCACCTCGCTCAAGCAAATTATCGATCGAGCTGAAGGTTACGATATACCCGCGAGTGTCGTTGACGGAATGAACTTTAGAGAAGTTCGCGACAAGATTGCTGAAACAATAGCGTCGATCCGGAAGGAGTCGCATCCGGCGTTTATTGAGGCGCGCACTTATCGCTACCGCGGCCACTCAATGTCCGATCCGGCCAGCTATCGGACGAAAGAGCAGCTTGAAAAATATCGTTTGGACGACCCGATCACGCGGTTGCGCGCGCAACTAACCCGTGAAGGAAAGTTGACCAACGAAAAATTCGACGAGCTGGATAAGCGCGCCAAAGAGGCGGCCCTGGCGAGTGTTAAATTCGCGGAAGAGAGCCCCGAACCGCCACTGGAAAAGCTTTACGATTACACCTACGCGCCATGACTACCGCGATGCGCGAAATCACTTACCGGCAGGCGTTAAATGAGGCCTTGGCAGAGGAACTGGAGCGCGATCCGAATGTCTTCCTTATGGGCGAGGAAGTAGCGGAATACAATGGAGCCTACAAAGTGTCGCAAGGTTTACTCGAGCGATTTGGACCGAGGCGAATCATCGATACCCCGATTAGCGAAAACGGGTTTGCCGGTCTCGGCGTCGGTGCCGCGATGGTGGGACTGCGTCCGATTATCGAATTCATGACGTTCAGTTTTTCCCTGGTCGCATTCGATCAGGTGGTGAACAACGCCCCCAACATGTACACCATGAGCGGCGGCCAGTTTAATATTCCGATTGTCTTCCGCGGCCCGAACGGGCCGGCGCATCAGCTTGGCGCCACTCATTCCCACGCTACGGAATGTTTGTACGCGAATGTTCCCGGTTTGAAAGTGTGTACGCCGGCAACGCCGCGGGACGCGAAAGGACTTTTGAAGACGGCCGTGCGGGATAACAATCCGGTTCTCGTTCTTGAAGCAGAGCTGCTCTACAGCTCGAAGGGGATGATCGAGCCGGCGGACACGGAGCTGCTTATTCCGCTGGGCGAAGCGGAGGTGAAACGGGAAGGTTCCGATGTGACGGTGATTTGCTATTCGCAAACCGTGCCGATCGCGCTTGCCGTCGCGCAGGATCTCGAGAACGAGGACATCAGTGTTGAAGTGCTCGATTTGCGTTCCATCAAGCCGTTGGACGAGCGGGCGATTTACAGGTCGGTTGCCAAAACGCACCGCGTTGTCATCGTCGAACAAGATCGTCCCTTCTGCGGAGTCGGTGCGGAGGTATGCTACCGGATTCAGAACAACATTTTTGACGAACTTGATGCCCCAATCGCGCGCGTATCGCAGGAGGATGTACCGATGCCGTATAACGAACGACTCGAGCAAGCAGTCCTCCCAAACCGCGAGAAGCTAATCGCGGCGATAAAAAAAGTTTGTTACGCCTGACCCGTTATGCCGGAAATTCAAATGCCGAAGCTGAGCGACACGATGACGGAGGGAACTCTCGTGGCGTGGAAAAAAAAGAAAGGCGAGAAAGTCGTCGCCGGCGAAGTCCTGGCCGAGATCGAAACAGACAAGGCCACAATGGAATGGGAATCGCCCGAGGATGGGACATTGAGCGATATTTATGTGGAGGAGGGCGGCAAGGTAGAGGTGGGCCAACCGATTGCCTTCATCGGCGAGCCTGGTGAAACCGCGAAACATTCCGAGGGTAAGAAAGAGCCGGAACCGGTCAAAAAACCGCAGGCGGAAACCGAGAAACCGGCTCCGGCCGCAACGAAGGAAAAAGAAACCGCGCCTCCGCAGGAAAAAACCAAAGAGGCAGACGTCTCGTCGGCAGATGCGCGGCCGGAGCAGGGATCGCCGCGAAGCGATCAGACGCGTGTCAAAGCATCGCCGGTGGCGCGCCGTTTGGCCGGCGAGCTTGGAATCGACCTGGCAGACGTTGAGGGGACCGGTCCTGACGGGCGGATAACGGAAAGCGACGTTCGGGCGGCTGCAAAATCTGGGCGCTCGACGGGCGATTCGGCTAAATCTTCGCAGCAAAAGGCACCCGCCCCGATCAAACCTGGACACGGCTCGCGTATTCAACTCAGTGGAATGCGGAAGGTGATCGCCGAGCGGCTCGTCGCCAGCAAAGCGCCCGTTCCTCATTTTTATCTCAACATCGACATCGACGCCGGCCCACTCGTTGCCGCTCGGGCGGAATTAAAATCGGCTGGCGAAGAGAGTGACACCGCAAAAATTACGGTGAACGATTTCGTCCTAAAAGCCTCAGTCGATGCCGCAGTCAAGGTGCCCAAGGTGAACGCCGCGTTCGATCAGGATGCGATTGTTTTGTACGAGGATGTTGACCTCGCGGTGGCGGTGGCGATTGAGGATGGTCTCGTCACGCCTGTCATTCGTGCTGCGCAAAAAAAGTCGCTGCGAGAGATCAGCGAGGCGATGAAAGATTTGGCGCATCGTGCGCGGCACAAACGAATGAAGCCGGAGGAATTTCAGGGGGGCACATTCACCGTTTCTAACCTCGGCGGCTATGGCGTCGATTATTTCTCCGCCATTATCAATCCGCCTCAGGGCTTTGTTCTTTCTGTCGGCGCGATCCGCAAAAAACCGGTAGTGGATGACTGCGATACGATCGTAGTGGGCAGTCGCCTTGAGATCGGGATGAGTTGCGATCATCGTGTCATCGACGGGGCCCTCGGAGCCGAATATCTGAAGGAATTGCGTCGCCTGCTCGAAAACCCTGCCTTGCTTTTGGTTTAGCCTCGATGCGGTGGCGCTTGACTAAAGAGCCGTTGTTTCCCAAGTCATGAAATCGTCCAATGACTGCCTTGTTCTTGCCACGGCGAACCCGATCACGGTTGCGTCGTCAACAAAGCCAAGGAACGGAATTTCATCCGGGATTAAATCAAACGGATCCACTAGATAACTGACAGCAGCGATGATTGTTAAGAGTGCTTCCGCCGGTGCGTTGCGATATTCCCCCCGATAATAGGCGCGAATCAATCGCAGCATAGCTTGAACATAGGGCCAGGAATCCTTAAACGGCGCTTTTGGAATCGCGGCAGCCTTTCGAGAGGCCTCTTCAAACAACGCGCGTAAACGCGTCGGATCTTTGGCGTAAAATTCTGCGTCAACGATTGCGTTGGCAAATGCTTCGCTTCGAATCGCTGCCTTCTCATGCTCGCGGCGTGGACTATCGGGCCTCGACTGGATTTTTCGCCGGGCAATTGTTTTCGCCTTTGCCTTTTGCATCCGCGCTATCAAAGCATCGGGCTGCGCCCGTGAGAAGGCGATTTCTGGCAAAATTGCAGCGGTTATCCCTGAGGAGATGATTTGCCCGGGTACTCCAAACTGGCGAAACGCTCGTTGCGCATGACGTCGCAGGAGGCAGAATGAATTAATGGATGGCCACGGAGATCATCGTCCCTTGCGAATTGTCTCATTTGCCGTCCATGCCACACGCGGAATCATTCGCGATCAATCGACTCGCCGTTGGACGATGTTTGGCGCGCTTCTCGTCGCGATGATTCTGCTTTTTGGCGGCACAACATTTTTACAACCTTTCCTTTCGCCGCGTGACCACCCGGCTTGGTTCATTCTGTTTTGGCTGGCCTGCGCCTGGGTGACCTTGCTTGCATTGTTGCTGGCACTTTTCGATCTGCTGATGGTGCGCATCCAGGCACGTTCCAACCGCCGAGTCCTGCGGCAGGAGCTCGACGGCGAGTGAGCGAATTCAAGAGTCGCGAAGAAATGGAAGCGAACGAAAGGAGTGTGCTCGCCCCTTACGCCCAAAAATCAGCCGAATCACGAGGACGACGGTTTACCGAGCCACTGCACGCTTATCGGACGGAATTTCAGCGCGATCGCGCGCGCATCATCCACTCCCGCGCATTTCGTCGATTGGAATATAAGACGCAGGTTTTTCTCAATGGTACCGGTGACCATTTGCGGACCCGATTGACCCACACAATTGAGGTGGCCTCGATCAGCCGCACCATCGCGCGGGCACTGGGGCTAAACGAGGATTTGGCCGAGGCAATTGCGCTGGCGCACGATCTTGGGCACGCGCCCTTCGGACATTCCGGTGAGGAAACACTCGCCGAATGCATGCGCGAGCACGGAGGTTTTGAGCACAACCGGCAAAGCCTGCGTGTAGTCGAATTACTCGAGACGCCCTACCCCAGGTTTTCCGGACTTAATCTCAGTTTTGAAGTGCGCGAAGGAATGAGAAAACATCAGGCTTTTTACGATCCGCCGGACGATCAGGCGGAAAAATATTACTGCCCTTCCCTCGAAGCGCAGGTCGCAAATTTGGCGGACGAGATTACCTACTACAGTCACGATTTGGACGACGCCGTCGATTTCGACATTCTCAGCTTTGCCCAATTGGAGGAAATTCATGTTTGGCAGCACGGTGTAAAGTCGGTGCATAAACGCTATCCGGACTTGCGCCAGCCCGAGCTTCACAAACTGGTGATTCGGGAAATTATTGACCGGCAAGTGGAAGATGTTGTTAGCAGCAGCGCGGTTGCAATTGCTTCGGCGGAGGTCCGCTCGTCGGATGCGGTCCGAATGCAACCCGGTCCACTCGTTCGTTACAGCGATGAGCTTTGGCGCGATAACCGTGAGCTGCGAAAATTTCTCTATCAAAATGTTTATTATCATCCCCGCGTGGCGCAGGTGAACCGGCGGGCCTGCGAAATGTTGCGCGAGGTTTTTGCAGCATATGTGCTCGATCCGGAACGACTAGGCGACGGCGCGTCGCGCCGAATCGAGCAAGAAGGCCTGCACCGTACGGTTTGCGATTACGTTGCGGGAATGACCGACCGCTACCTGATGGAGGAGTTCCAGCGTTTAAATGAAGCGTCGCAAAACAGCTGAGGATTTCAGGCAGCGGCGTTGCCGCTTTCGTCGCGCAGATATTGGATGAGCAAACGAAGCCGGGCGTTGAGGCTAAGTTCTTCGAGAATTTGCTGACGCCGTATCGGATCGACAACGAAAGTCGCCGCCATCAAATCGGCAAGTAACGCCAGATCCGTTAAGTCGGAGAGGTAACGGTCCAGCTTTGCCGGCAGCTCACGGCCGGCAGTTTTGAACCGTGAGTAAAGTTCAAGTACTTTGGCGCCAAGCGCCTCGGTTTCGATTGTGGTCTCTTCCTCCGACAGGAGCGCTTCGATTCTTGCGATAGGAAAAGGCTCGAGCTGCGCGAAATCGATCAAGCGAACCCGTTGCAACCCCTGCAAAATCAAATTTGAAGTGCCGTCGCCGCGATCGACACAGGCTCGAATCAACCCGATCGCTGCAATGTGGAAAAAATCGGTGCTCGATTTCCACTGCGGCCGATCTGGTCGAATGAGTGTGACACAAAACATCCTTTCGTGAGCCAGCGCGTATTCAAGCATATCCCGGTAGCGCGGCTCAAAAATGTGAAGTGGGAGAAGTGCGTGTGGAAAGAGCAACCCGCCTGGCAAGGGCATTACCGGTGCCTGGTCCGGAAGAATTTCGGTTTCGTCCATTAGCCCATTCCTCTATTTCCTGCTGCGCAAGATGTGCGCCAGGAAGATTTCCCTAATAAGATCGCGCTCGCCCTCACATTCTCGCGTAAAAATCACGCAACCGGCGCAATTGCTCGAGCGTCAATTGCCCATTATGCATGCGACGACGGAGGGGCGCATAGACCAAGGCGGAGCCGCATTCAGGAAACAACAGCCGTGAAATAACCCCAAATTTTCCTGTCGCCATCACGCAGAGGCGCCCCGGCGTAGTCTGGCTCCGAAGTAACTCCAGCAATACCAGCAGATCATCGATCGACTCAGCGCGCGAAACGATCTTGAAAAGATCAGCGCCCAATTTTTTCGCGCGATCGAATTGCTTGACCAAATCGGGTAGCGGCGGGGTAGCGTCGAAATCGTGCATCGAACAAATGCGCCCAATTTTTAGCCGGCCAGCTTCTTCCCAAACTTGTTTCAGTGTTGATGTGGAGCGTAGCTCGATGTCGACAGACGCTGCGTGCGACAGGAACTTCAACAGAAGTTCCCTTCGCTGATCATCCCTCAGTTTGCCGCTACCGCCCTCGGCGGGATGGCGGGCTGTGAGAACGAGTGGCCGTTTAAGGCGAGCAATCTCAGAGTCCCGCAAATTGCCCAGGCAATCGAGACGCAATTCGAAGAAATCGGGCGGTTTTCGCATTCGCTGAGCGAGATTCAATTCCTCTTTCGAGGCGATTACGCCCACAGTTGCAGGCAGTGCCCGTTTAAACACGCGACCGGAAGTTATCTGGTGAAGCCGGCGTTATTCCGGCCGCAGGTGGGCGCGCCAGGCTTATGGCCTGTGGCAGCATCCGCTCCACATATTTCGCGAGGACGTCGAACTCGAGATTTACCAGATCCCCCTGCCGGGCGTTCTTGAGGTTCGTGGAGCGTAACGTATGCGGAATAATCCAAGTCACGAAACTCTCCTCGCTAACTTCGGCGACGGTGAGACTGATACCATTCACGGCGATAGATCCTTTTTCGGCAACATAACGGACCTGTTGCGGTTCTAATGCAATCTCGAGTCGCGAGTTACCTTGCTTCTTGGCCAAATCAAGAATCGGCGAAGTGCAATCAATATGACCTTGGACAAAATGTCCGTCGAGCGTGGCGCCGGCGCGTATGGGACGTTCGAGGTTGACGAGGTTGCCATCGCGAAGTCCACCCAGGTTTGTGCGGGCAACTGTTTCCTCCAGCAGGTCAAAAATGATCTCTTCTCCTTGTTGAGACACGAGCGTGAGGCAACAGCCGTTAACCGCAATGCTATCTCCGATTCGAATGTTCTGGCTCGAATCCGGTGCCGCGACCCGCAACTGATTTCCACCGTTTTCGGCATCCGCGTCACGGACTCTGCCAATTTCTTCAATCAATCCGGTAAACATGGGCCCATCACAGTCAGGCGACTGTGAGAGCGGCGCAAATCCTCAGCCGCGGAAGAAGACGAAGCCGATCAATGCGAGCACCGGCAGCAGTATGGGCAGCGCATATTTGACAAAGTAAGACAAGAAACCCGGCGTCTTTGCTTCGCGCGAGTTGGCAATAGCACGGACAAGCAAATTTGGACTGTTGCCGATATAGGTAAGTCCTCCAAAAAGCGTGGCCGCAATCGAGATGGCACTGAGACGGTTAGCGTGCGCGGCCGCAAATTGCGCAACCTGCACCCTACTATTGATGTCGAGATGATCCAGACTGAGCCCGGCAGCAAGGAACGTCAGATAACTCGGGGCGTTATCGAGGACGCCAGAAAGAAGGCCGGTGCTCCAATAAAATTCTGCGTCATTGCCGAGATGGAAGCTGGTCGCGTGCAACTCCACGTAGTCGAGCACTGGAATCATCGTCCCGAAGATCCCCAAAAAGATCCATCCCACTTCAATGAGCGGCTGCCAGCGGAATTCGTTCGCTTCGTAGACCCGCCTTGGCGTTAACCGGTAGGAGCCCGCCGCCAGCGCGATAATAAGGAATTCGCGCAATCCGCTTGCAATGAAAACGACGGCAATTAGCAATCCTAATAGGAACAGGAAATTCCATTTTCCCCGGCAGTAGAAATGCGATTCGTGCGCGCGCGGTGCCGAGGGCCGCCGGCGCCATGAGATTGTGTCGATGAGAATAAAAATCGACAGCAGCGCCGCCACCGCAAGAAGCCAGGGCCGCCAGCAATGAAGAGCGACCCAAAAAAAAGGAACCCCCTTCAAGTACCCTAGAAAAAGAGGCGGACCCACGGGCAGCAATGCCCCACCCAGGTTGCTCACCGTGAAAATGAAAAATACCAAATGCGCCGGCCGAAACCGGGTCCGATTCATCTGCAGCCATGGCCGAATAAGCAGCATCGAGGCCCCGATCGTGCCAATGAAGTTGGCCAGCACAGTCCCGGCGAGTAGCATCGCGCCGTTGCCGAGCGGTGATGCCGGGCGGGGAATGTGCA
>DASXIC010000083.1:0-5313 GCA_036498205.1 Chthoniobacterales bacterium
CGGCGCGATGATGATGCGGCTGCTCGCCGACAATTTTCTGCCAAAGGGGGCGAGCCTTGCCTCGCCCGGCATCGACGAGCTGCGCTGGCTGCTCCCGGTTCGGCCGGGGGACGTATTGCGCATCCGCGTCTCGGTGCTAGAGGCGACACCGTCGCGTTCAAAACCCGACCGCGGCATGGTGCGCACGCTGATCGAAGTGCTGAACCAAGACGAAAAGATCGTCATGAGCCTGAAGCCGATGAACATTATCGCGCGCCGGAGCAAGCCTTGAAGATCGGCATCGTCTCGGACGTGCACTGCAATCACGCCGGCTTGCTGACGGCATTCGAAATACTCGGCGATGCCGACGAACTGATTTGCCTCGGCGACAGCATTTACGAATACCGCTTCTCGAACGAGGTCGTACGCCTTCTGAGGGACCGCGGCGTCCACACCATTCTCGGCAACCACGAGGAGGGCTTTCTCGGCCCGCACGGCGTCCGCGCCCGCCAGCCCGACTGGATCGACCGGTCGCTGCTCCAGTGGCTCGCCGAGCGACCCAAGAGGCTCGAGCTGAGTGTTGGCGGAAAGAAGCTGCTCCTCGTCCACTCGACCCCATGGGAGCCGCAGGGGGCGTACGTATACCCGCACGACTCCCTATTGGCGCGGTTCGGCGAGGCCGACGCGGACTTCGTACTTTACGGCCACACCCATCATCAGCTGGTGCGCCGCGTCGGCAAGGTGCTGGTGATCAACCCGGGCTCAGCCGGCGAAGCGCGCGATCAAGGCAACAGCCGGCAATTGAGCTGCGCCATGCTCGACACCGTCAGCGAGGAGGTGGTGGTGACTGATTTCGCGGATACCCGAGCATAGTCACTGTGATCTGCGTTCCGGACTGATATTCATCCAAACCCAATCACAGTCCGTATTATCGGCGGTTGATTCCTAAAACTTCCCTGAAATTTTGCCACCGAGCAGTGGCATATTTAGCAAGATTTCAGGGTGATCTGGGTGGGTTGGTTGATTATTTTTGAAAACGGCAATTTCGCGATCCGGGATGGAGATGTTACCCTCAATCGGAAATTCGGCGAGCTTGGTGAATCTATCTGAATAAATGAAATTTTGTAAAGCCGCCATGGATGGCAGATCGGTCCAGAAATCAGGTTGAAATACCACATAGGTGACTCCATAACGATTGACTATATCTTCCAGAGTTTCTCGCGAAACCCCATCGTCCTTAATTCCCCAATCTCGGGAAATTCTATAGTTTAGAAGTAATTTCTCCGAACGAAGTACGTATACCCGCGGATAAGTACTCTGAGAACGCAACGAAAAGACGAAGTTCGGCGAGCGATAGCCGTGAAACAATATGACGCCGTTCTCACCGGCATGTTTCAGAATGAATGCTGCAACGGCATCATAACCCTGTACCTTCGGAACCGGTAGCGTCGCGATTGCAATGACAAATGAGAGTGCGCCGACTGCGAAAGCCGCTCCCGTCGCGAATCGACGAGGCAGGATGCGCATAACGAGCGCAATCGCCAGGACCCCTATCGGTAAGGTGAGAAATATGCCGTACCGATCCTCCCGATGCGCTATTGGCGAGATAAACAAATAGTCGGCTATAAACCATGCCAGCATAAGGACAGCGAGCCGCCGCTCCTGCCGGTTTGACCGACGGGTCCAAGCCAAGACGGACAAATAGCCAATCGCCGCAATGATCGGCGCCCATCCGACTATCCCCGGGAGCGCTCTCGCGTACCAAAGCCAAGAGTGGATTGTAAACGTAGAGCCCGCCTCAGGTCCGATTCCACTGACCACCTCTAAATGATACGGATCGAACACGACGATAAAGCCGGCCAAGGGTAGTAGCAGAAAAAACCCCAACGCGGCGGCAATCCACGTCGAACGCTCCCGCAACACCGATAGACCTTTTTCCGCAATTAGGCATAACGCAAGGGGCGCAGCAGAAAAAATTGCGGTCTGTTTAGTGTAGGCGGCGGCGCACACCAACAACACACTTGCATATAGCTGCCTCGGCTTCCCATCATCAAGAAACCGGAGAAAAAAGGCCGCAGCGCCGGCCAGGAGGGCCAGGGCCGGAACATCTACCATAACTTGTCTGGACCATAATGCGACTGCCGGCATCGACAAGACAAGAAGCGCTACACCCGTGGCGCCAGGCGCCGAAAACGCGGTGCGAGCGGTCTTATATGCAAAATATGCAAGAATAAGCGTGAAGACGGCAACTGAAAGTTGTGCGCCAAAATTTGACACACCCGTTCCAAAATATACCATCGCCTCCACTAAATAGAGTGCCGGCGGGTATAGAGTGAGCGTCAAGGCCGGATAATGAAAATAGTAATCCGTCGCAAACCTTATCGGCGAGTTAAAGGTATGATTGATTAAATAATCATGGAGTACAGCGCCATTCAGGGCATGTCCGGGTGCGTCCGTCCACCAGAAATCATTTTGCTTGGGGGAGGTTAAGAACAGCGCGGTGACCGCTCCAAACAGGATGCAAACACACAGTGCTTCCCAGATGCGAGATCGATCGAAACCGCGAAAACTCCTCAGCATCACTAACTCACCTTTAACGATTTCGAGAGGCAACAATGCTCTTTGGCTCGGCGGTGGGAGCAAAAACTCAAAACCATATCGCCACTAAGCCTTGAGGGCAAGTGCCAGACAAAGCTTGATTGTTAGAACATTTAAGCAAATCTGATGGTATATCCTATTGGCTTCGCCAATTTCTGTTCTGAAGCACGATCCGGCATGCGAAGCGCATGATATTTTTTGTGAGGTTAGCTGATGTGAGACCCTGCCTGGAGAATGGGCCTCCCGGGAGTCTGGCCGCTGAATTGACCTGGAAGCGGGGGTACGAATTTGCTAAGCGTTTCCGCGTAAGCTGGACGTCATCCCGCATTTTCAGAGCGGTACGATACTTCCCGCGCAAGGCGCGCTATAGGAACGCGACGGGGTGACACCAAGGATGGCAGCCAAGGGTAGCTCTGGACTTAGTGGCCGATGCCGATTTCGATCCCCAACGCTGACTGCTGCAGATACGCTGTGATCGTACCCCAGGAACTGGGCCGGGAACTGGAAAGTGCCGCGGTTGCAAAATCCGCGGATCGCTTGGCTTTGTCGGTGGTGGTTCCGTGCTTCAACGAAGAAGCAGTGGTATGCGAGCTATACCGCCGCGTAACGACGTCGTGTCGCGACCTTGTCGGTGGCAGCTACGAACTCGTGCTGGTGAACGACGGGTCGACCGACCGAACGTGGGCGTTGATGCAATCGCTCGCGTCTGAGGACGAGTGCGTGATTGCGATCGATCTGTCGCGCAACCACGGCCACCAATTGGCCTTGTCCGCCGGCCTTTCGCTCGCGCGCGGCGCCCGCATTCTGGTGATTGATGCCGACCTGCAAGATCCGCCAGAGTTACTGGCGGATATGATGCGCCTTATGGACGACGGCGCCGATGTCGTCTATGGCCAACGAATTGGACGGGACGGCGAAACTTGGTTCAAGAGGACTACTGCCAGCACATTTTACCGGCTTCTGCTGCATATGACCGACGTCCGGATCCCGGCGGATACCGGAGACTTCAGGCTTATGAAGCGGCAAGTGCTTGACGCCTTGTTGGCAATGCCAGAACACCAACGCTTCATCCGCGGCATGGTGGCATGGGTCGGGTTCCATCAAGTTCCGCTCAAATACCGACGTGACCGGCGTTTTGCTGGAACTACAAAGTATCCATTGCGCAAAATGCTGACCTTTGCGGTTGATGCAATTACAGGTTTTTCAACCGTGCCGCTGAGGGCTAGTCTTTATCTTGCCTTTGTTTTCCTCGTATTTGCAGCGTTTCTTGTAATTTTTGTCTTGTTCTCTTGGATGTACCTTGGCGCTGTGCCAGGATGGACCAGCATATTCTTGGGGATGCTGATATTTTCGTCGGTCCAACTGTTTTCGCTCGCGATAATCGGAGAATACCTCGGCAGGGTGTATATGCAAACCAAGCAACGGCCACTGTTTATCATCCGAGAGATTGTCATCTCCCCAAACGAGCCACATAAACGATGTCATAATCGATAAAGGAAAAGGAAATGTCCGACAATATTGCGCATAGCTATGAAGATAAATTCTTCGATTATTTAGATGTTGGCGCACGGCGTTCGGCACAGCCGATAGTAGCACTCTTGCGTGAATACCTTCGGGTGTCAAATTTCTTGGATGTTGGTTGCGGACGGGGCGTATGGGTTGACGAATGGCTTCGGAACGGCGTGACAGACGCGGTAGGCGCCGACGGCGAATACATCCGGCTCGACCGTCTCGTGATAGATAAGGAAAAATTTGTCGCACTCGATCTGTCGAGAGGCTTTCGCCTCGGACGGCGCTTCGATCTCGTGCAGAGCCTCGAGGTCGCCGAACATATCCCGGCGGCCCATGCTGACGTGTTCCTCGATAACCTGGTCGCACACGGCGACCTAGTTTTGTTTTCTGCCGCGGTTCCTGGGCAGGGCGGCGAGTTTCATGTAAATGAAC
Source organism: Chthoniobacterales bacterium (assembly GCA_036498205.1). GTDB lineage: Bacteria > Verrucomicrobiota > Verrucomicrobiia > Chthoniobacterales > UBA10450 > AV69. The sequence continues at coordinate 4,522 of DASXIC010000083.1, forward strand.
AGCCATACGAGTATTGGCGTGGAAAGTTTGCTTCCCGCGGCTTTGAGCTATTTGATTTTATCCGTCCGAATATCCTGAATAATCAGACGATTGAGCCCTGGTACCGGTACAACACATTTCTTTTTGTGCATCAGCGCGCATTGGATCGCATCCCGGAAGAGATTAGCCAAACGCGGCTTCGCCATGACCAGCCAGTCGTCGACCTGTCGCCGCTGGCATGGCGATTACGAAACTCGGTTGTCCGCCGCTTGCCACGGTGGGTGGTCCAGAGGATCGCCCGGTTGAAGCACGTCGCCGTTCGCTCTGGGTTATCGCTCCGCTGACTGTCTGCAAATCGTGTCTCCGCCGATAATTGCTTTCTTGGTTGGAGCGGCGATCTGTGCAGCCGGTGGGCAGTTACTTTTTGCGGCAGGTGCGCGCGGCCGCACCGACCTGCTTTCTTTTCTGAATCTGCAGATTGTCATAGGCCTTGTTCTTTACGCTCTCGGCACCGGCTCTTGGATCTATAGTCTGTCCCGCGCCCCACTCATCCAGGTCTATCCGTTTACGGTACTTACTTTTGCACTGATTTACGTCGGTTCCGTCGTCATTTTTGGTGAACGTCCAAGCGGGCCAGGTCTTTGCGGGGTAGCGCTCGTCTTGGTCGGCTTATACCTAATAACCGCAAAATAGATACGGTCGAAGATGGCTTGACGGGCACCGCGCAATCGCTCTCGTCTTGCCCGGCTAAGTCGTAGCGATAGGAGAGATCAGGTTGCCGGCCCTTTGCGGCTCAGAAACTCCTTGAAGCCC
>DASXIC010000084.1:0-4993 GCA_036498205.1 Chthoniobacterales bacterium
TCCACCGTTTGGGGATCGCCATGTGCGGACCGATGAATTTCTGGCTGCCACGTTGGCCGCGTTCAGCGGGCAACGCGCCGGCAGCTCAATTGCCTTACTCGTGCGCGCAGCTCATAGATGGCGCGAACCGCCCGGACATCCGCCAATCCGGAAGGTTCCGTTTCCTTATCCTGCAGAACGCAATCGGAAAAATAAAACCTGTTCCGCGGTGAACCGGTCGCATATTTCTTTTCCAGTTATTTCAGCAGTCCGGCAATCTTTGTGAGATCGCGCACGAACTCTTTCATCTGTAATTCGCGGGCAGAATGATCGGGCGCCCGCAGCACCGATGAGGGATGCACCGTGGCAACTACCTTGGGAGCAAGCGGCGAATCGATCAACTCCCCTCGCTGGCGGGTGACGCTGAAATCTTTCCCCAAAAGCGCTTGGGCAGCGGTCGCACCGAGGCAAACCAAGACCTGCGGTCTCACTAAACTTATTTCAGCATCAAGCCAGGGGCGGCACGCGTTGATCTCGGAATAGCGCGGTTTCTTATGAATGCGCCGCCGGCCGCGTTCGGCGGGTGACCACTTGAAATGTTTTACAGCGTTCGTGAGATAAACTTTAGCGCGATCGATACCGGCCTGGAGCAGCGCCTCGTCGAGAACTTTTCCAGCCGGCCCTACAAACGGATGCCCCGCGCGATCCTCCTGATCCCCCGGCTGTTCACCGACGAACATGATCGAGGCCTTTGACGCTCCTTCTCCAAAAACCGTCTGCGTGGCATTTTTCCAGAGATCGCAAGCTCTGCAATCGCGAGCGGCACGTCGCAGGCTGGTGAGCGAAGTAGCGTTCTTGAGCGGCGCTGCGGTGGCGCTCTCGAGGTTCCGCGCCGCGACCGGCGTCCGCAGCCGCGGTTTGGCAGAAATCTTCATCCCGAAACTTCCCATTAAAGCTAGACCAATTCTCGAACTTTATCGGAGAGCGCCGTGAGTGCGATCTTTCGCCGGTTAGGCTCGCCTCGTGCCAGAGACTCGGCGAATTTCAATGCCTGATCCGCCGTGACTTTGGCCGGCAGCGGCGGCTCCAACGGATCGACCACGGCCTGCAGCAAAGCGGGGCCCGGCACATTCAGAAACTCTTCGACCACGCGGCCACAATCGGCTGGATCCTCCGCGGTGAAGCCTGCTCCTCCGCAGGCATGCGCCACGGCGGCAAAATCGATGGGATGAAGCTCGACGCCGTATTCCGGATTCCCCAGAAATACCATCTGCTCCCACTTGATTTGTCCCAGCGTGTTGTTCTTCACGACGACAATCTTCACAGGCAATCGATACTTGACCGCTGTTGCGAACTCGGCCATCAGCATGGAAAAGCCGCCGTCGCCAACGAACGCAACGCACTGCCGGTTCGGATGCGCGACCTGGGCCGCGAGCGTATAAGGAAGTCCGTTCGCCATGGTGGCAAGATTGCCGGAAAGGCTGTGCATCTGCCCGCGCTTCACCGGAATATGCCGCGCCCACCAGGTAGCGATGGTGCCACTGTCGCAAGAGACAATCGCGTCGTCCCGAAGCCGCTGGCCCAACTCATGCGCGATCACCTGCGGTTTCATCGGAACATCGCGACGCTGCGAGCGCTCCAGCATGATCTTGCGCCAGTCTTCCATTCCCTTCCGCGCTTCTTCTAGAAACTTTCTGTTCCGGTTGGGTTTGAGCCTGGGCATCAGTTCGCGCAATATGCGCCGGCTGTCTCCGACCAGACCAACCTCAACCGGATATCGCAGGCCAATACGCTTAGGATCCAAGTCGATCTGCACTCCCTTGGCTTCCCCAGGTTTCGGCATGAACTCCAGGTACGGGAAAGAAGAACCTACCATCAACAGTGTGTCGCAGCCTTCCATTGCCGCTTGCGACGGGGCCGTGCCGAGCAGCCCTATCGTTCCAGTGGTGTAAGGACTGTCATCAGGAACGGCACCTCTGCCGAGTAATGCTTTAATAATCGGAGCGCCCAAGGTCTCGGCGGCTTGCTCCAGTTCGGCGGTCGCGTTGAGAGCGCCGCGTCCCGCCAGAATCGCGATTTTCTTTCCGGCATTCAGGATTTCCGCCGCTCGATCAAGATCGGCGGGATCCGCCAGCATCGCGCCATCGGCTTCCGCGCGAGAAGTGTGATGAGGAATGTTTCGCTTTGATCGCTGGCGCTTCTTCACTTCCATTTCCTGAAAATCCACGGGAAACGTTACGTGGCTTACCGTACGATAAGCGAGCGCAGTCCTCACCGCGAGATCCACAACGTTCTCGACATGAGTCGGCCCCATGATTCGCTCGTTGTAAGTAGCGACGTCCACGTAGAGGCGATCAAGGGCGACATCTTGTTGCGTGTATGTACCAATCAGATCGTGGAATTGCAATCCGGTAATTGCGAGAACAGGCTGGCCATCCATCTGCGCGTCGTATAGACCGTTCAACAAGTGAATGCCGCCCGGACCAGACGTAGCCAGACATACTCCTAACTTGCCGGTGAACTTCGCATAACCGCACGCCATGAACGCGGCGGATTCTTCGTGGCGAACTTGAATGAAACGAATCTTCTCCTGCCGCGTACGAAGCGCTTCCATGATTCCATTGATACCATCGCCGGGGAGGCCAAAGATGACCTCGACTCCCCAATCAATCAGACTTTCAATAAGCACATCCGCAGCAGTCATCGCTTACTCCACTATCCGAAAGTATGCGGCTATTTCTTCGAACATAGAATGTTGGCAGGCGGCCCTAACATCGGGTGCCGACTGTAACATTGGGTTGAAACACCTTATGGACGAGCGACGAATGAGAGCGAGAAAACGAAATAATGGCGATTGCGACGGCACAGCCGCAATCGCCATGGGCAGCGCTCGCGCTGAGACGCGCTCGCGGACGTGCTTGTCAGGTCCCAGTGCGTGGACCCATAATCTAGGCCGCTTTTTTCTTCGGTACCTTCGCGCCCTTTTCGCGCGCTTCCGACAGCCCGATCGCTATGGCTTGCTTGCGGCTCTTTACCGTGCCACCCTTGCCGCCTTTACCCGATTTGAGCGTCCCTTTTTTCTTTCGATGCATCGCGCTCTCGACTGACTTACCTGCGGCCTTGCCGTACTTCCTGCTGGATTTCTTTTTGCCTGCCATTGGATTCCTCCTGCTGGTTAGAGGAAAAACTGCCACAAGGGGTTGGTCGTCGGACTGTTGGGAGCCCTTATCCTCGTCGTGCCGCGCGGATACCGTTATCAATGCACTTTCTCGCTTGTTTTGGTCCCCTCACGTCGAGCACCCGATACTGTTGGCCGCTCAATTCGTGATAGTTCACGAAAAAATCCTCCAGTTCACGGAGGAACTGCTTTCCTAAATCATCGATCACTTTGATATCGGCCCAGCTATGATTCTCCTTCTCCACCGCGACCACGCGGTCGTTGCGTTCTTTGTCTTTCTTGTCGCCCTGTTCGCCTTCAATAATTCCGATGAGCCGGCATTTCAACAAGCAGCCGGGGAAGGCAGGTTCGTCCATTAACACCAGCACATCTACGGGATCACCGTCATCGGCCAGCGTGTGAGGGACGAATCCAAAGTCGTAGGGAAATGTCATTCCAGCAGGCAAAACTTTTTTCAATTCAAAAATTCGCTGCTCTTCGTCGAACGCATACTTGTTCCGGCTCCCTTTCGGAGTCTCGATTACCACCTGGATAATTGCATCATCGTCCTCATCCGTAGGTCGGAGCTTCGATGGATCCGCCAGCGCAGCCGCGCGCTTCCCGTTCTTACTCGTCCCATTCTTGCCGGTTCCGTTCCTGGTCATTTTGTCCTCGCAATTTACGAACGATTTCGCCGCAGCTCAGCGGCAGAGTGCACACCTGATACAGAGAAGCGTGCTTTGATGCGCTTGCCTATCACTTGCCGCAGCTTCCAGACCAATACCGCGGTGAAAAACCATGCAATGGTTGCAATCGTGAGCGCGATTGCCGTTCTGTAATCCAGCAGCTTCAGCCAGATGATCAGAGCGAATGCTGCAAGGCCCAGAGCCCCCATCGACGCCCCAATCGCATCTACTCCGGCGGCCAGCTTTCCGCGCACCGCGCCTTGCATGCCGGCATCCTCTTTTTTTTCCTTTTCATGCTTTTCGATCAGGGTTGCGCTCGCGGTGAGGATGGCCGGGAAGGCTAGAAAGAGGCCGCCAATTTCGGGTCCATAGCGCTTCGCGATAATTCCCGCCGTCGCGGTGACGAGTCCGCCGAAAAGGAAGCGAATCAGGTATTCATACCACTTTGACTCTTTCAATCCCGAAGTGTCGATTTTAATTTTCATCAGATTATCGAATCAAGGCGAACCATAAACCAATTGCACATACAAACCACAAACCAATTGCAGCGCTCGTTGTCGCCAATACCGAGGTTCTTCGCTGAATGAGTGTGCGCCCCGTTAACCAGGCGCAAATCATAAAGGCAACGGCTCCGAGAACCATGGACCTGGCCTCCAGGCTGGCATAGGCCTTGCCGTTTTTCATTACCGTCAAACCCAACGTCGCTAGTGCGACGGAAGGCGCGGCTCCGAACAAACCGGCAAAACTTTTGGGCTTCAAAAGGTCGCCCAACAATGCGAATACGGAAACGACCACTCCCCCTACAGCGAATCTCAAAAGCATTACCTTCACATCCACCTGCTCATCCCCTGAACGCTGATTCAGAAAATCAACTCCAGCCGTTGCAAAAGGGCGTTTTTCAACACCACCAGCGCTTAGTTGCTGAAAGATTAAAATAAGATGACTGCAGTGTTACAGAAATGTTAACGAATTGTTTCAACGGGGCGCGCGCCGGACGGTTGTGTACCGCAGACGACAAAAAACCAGGCGTGACATGATCACGCCTGGTGGCATTTTGCACCGGTAAAGATTAAGCGGCTTTCTGATCCTTATCGAACTTAATCAGAACCTTGGTATAGCCTTCAATCCGCTTATCGAATTTGTCGTAGGCATCGGGAGCCTCGTCAATCGG
>DASXIC010000085.1:0-34962 GCA_036498205.1 Chthoniobacterales bacterium
GCCCAAAGCCGTAAATTTTAACGCTAGTACTTTCGCAGGAGGCGATTTTCTGATAGCGAGGCATGAGCAATAAATCTTCGTTCTCGGCAATGTGTCGGCGCTGCAACAAAATCCCTGTGGATCTATCTTCAAATTGTAGTCGACGCTAATGAATTGGAACTTCGCCTTCTATTCCCAGTCGCGTCTTCGTGTGATGAAAATTGTAGCATTTCTTACGGCCTTTCTTACTTCAGTGCTCGTCGTCATGAGCGGCGAACAACCCGGTTCAATAGACAAGTGGATCGCTCCAGCAGGCGAAGCGGGAAAGAAAAACCCCGTTGCTTCTAGCGAATCTTCACTTGCAGCGGGACAGAAAATCTATGTCAAGCGTTGCGTGGCGTGTCACGGAAAGACAGGCAAGGGTGATGGTCCCGACGCAGCCGATCTTGGAATTCATCCGGCCAAACTTTCCGATCCAGTGATTCGAGAAGAAACAGATGGCGAGCTCTTCTGGAAAATCACCGTCGGCAAAAAGCCAATGCCGAATTATGGCACGCGACTATCACCCACCGACCGCTGGAACGTAATCAACTACCTTCGGTCCCTCGCCAAGAGGTAATGCCAAAGTGAAGATCCCTTGTCGTTTTTCAGCGGCGATTATTCAAGCAGCTCTCCTAACAATCGCGGCTCCAGTTGCTCGTGCCCAGGACACGGCCGGAGACGGATATGTTACCAGAAAAGAATACGATGAACTTAAAGCCCAGTTACTGGCCATGAAAAAAGAACTGGATGCTCTTAAGAACGAAAAAGCGGCAGCTCCAAAGCGAGAAAGTTCTGAAAGCCACACTGTCGCCGCCACGGCCCCACAGCAAGAGAGCCTCGGAAGTCAAGCTATCCCCGGCGCATATAAGCAAGTCGCCCCGGAGATTCCGCTCGTCCAATCCGAAGGGCTGCTTGGGACGACCAAATTCCTGATTGCCGGTTGGGCTGAGGGGATGTTCGAGGCGCGCAACGGTCAAGTATCCACATTCTCAGCCTCTTTCAATCCTATCTTCCTTTGGGAATTGACGCCAAAAATCTTATTCGACAGCCGACTGGAGATCGAGCCAAGCAGTGCCGGCACCAATGTAAACCTTGTGAACGCCCAGCTCTCTTATCTTCTCAATGATTATATAACATTAGGCGTCGGAGAATTCTTTAGCCCGAGTAACGTTTTCGTCGAACGGTTCGAACCGCAGTGGATTAACAAACTGCCTGATCGCCCCCTTGGTGTTTACCACGGCGTCCTGCCAAATATATCCGTCGGCGCGCAGGTGCGCGGAGGCTTTCCAATCGGCCCGACACGCGCGAATTACGCCTTCTACGTTTCCAACGGTCCTGGCCTCAATACCTTCGATCCTCGCTCTGCTGGCACGCTCGATTTCAACAGTTACACCGATAACAACGATAATAAGGCAGTTGGTGGTCGAGTTGGGTTTCTCCCAGTCGCGGGAGTGGAGGTCGGTTATGGCTTTGAAACCTCGAAGCCAGGCTTTCAGGGAACGCCTTTTCATGACGTTCAAGCGCTGGTTCAATCCGTCGATCTGGAGGTTACTCGCGATTCCGACTTGCTGAAAGGACGCGTCAATGTGTTTGCGCAGTACGCATGGAGCCACGTAGATCACGCGATTTACGACCCTGATGGTTCGTTGGGGTTTGGGCCACTTCCGTTAACAGGGAAACGCGATGGCGGTTACGCGGAGCTCGCCTATCGGGCTACGAAATTTGACTACGATTTCCTAAGGAATCTCGAAATGATTTTCCGCTGGGACCACCTGAGTCGCGATCCGAGCGGACTTGGCGATCCTGAGGAGACCCGATGGACGCTTGGACTCAATTACTGGTTAAGCCCAAGCACGGTGCTGAAAGCTGCTTATGAGTGGGATCAGCCGAACGGCCAGCCCAATAAAAACGCTTTGCTTCTTCAGACAGCGATGGGCTTCTAAACAAAAGAGTAGCATGATAACGACACTGAATCGCAGCATCCTTGTGATTTTGAGTGTACTCCTCGTCAGCATGACGAATTTGTTCGCCGAACCTAAAGCAAACGGGGCGACGTCCACTACGTCGCGCGGTGCCGCATCGAACGATTCCTACATGGGTCTCAGTGGCGAAGAGCTTTGGTCTAATAATTGTCTTCGCTGCCACAATATTCGTCCGCCGACAATGTATAGTAACGCGCAATGGGACGTGATCGTTCATCACATGCGTCTCCGCGCCAACATTACCGGTCAGGAACAACGCGCTATCGTCGAGTTCTTAAAGTCTGCAAAGTGAAGGCACACAGGTGGGGGCGCACAAAGTCTAACAACCGGCTTCCAAATTCTCGTTTGTGATCGTCTCGACCACGTTCCAGCTTTCGCGGAGCACCTGAAGCGCCCGGATGCCGCAAGGTGAGATCGAAGATCGCCTCGACTTGAGATTCGAGCTTCGCGATACCGGCCGAGAGACGACTCACGCGCCCACCTCAATCGGCACAATCTCTCCTTTTGCGCTCCTGGCCGGATGCTTCAGAAATGCTCCGCTTCTTTCGGCTTCACCAGCTCGCGATAATGGTTGAAGATCATTCCGCTGTCGGTGTGTCCCCTCTCGCATTCAGAGGAGCGCGCCCGGGGTGACTCGAACACCCGACCCACGGATTAGAAATCCGTTGCTCTATCCGGCTGAGCTACGGGCGCCACTCGGGAGCGAAGTTGCTGCCACCACTGGCAGCGCGCAAGTTATCTGCTCGGCGCGCGGGACATGAAATCAAGGATGCTCGTGAGCGACATCATTGTAGCCGGTATCATTGCTTTTGCCTTTTTGTTGCGTGCGCCTAGGGAAAAAGGAAACGACATGAACTCACTGACCGTGATTGCGCCTTACAAGTTCGAAGGGATGTGGGTTTTTGACGATCCCGCCGTGGGGCTAAACAAGGAGCCGTTCATTGCTGGTATCGACACGCTCATTGATAAAGCGACGGCGCATATTCCTGACCCGGAGCATGGATTTCGCGCAATGTTCAGCGCGACTCCGTTTCCAGGCGCTAATTTTAAACTGGAATGGCGTCGGACTGAGTCCGGCGGCAATTGGTATTACAGTCCCGAGTTTAAACAAGAAGGCTGGCTTTGCCCGGCGCTCTTCAAATATTTTGCGAGCGCGCCACGCGAGATCTATATCAAAATCGAGTCCCGCACCAAGGATCCTACTCGCTAACGCGATGCTTCAGCTCCCACACTCGAAGAGCCGCGAGAAGCAAAGCTTTGGTGCGAGCGAGAGTACCGACGCTTGGTAGATCCGGCGAAGCAGAAGCGTTTTTGCCCGAAGAATTTCGAGGCCGACCACGCTTGCGAGCCTTGGCGTTGCGTACCCGCCGAGCGACGGCGGCGCTGCCAGGTAAGTGTCCGCTGTTCATATTTTGAACCTGCAAAGCAGCTTCCAAGCCAGCCCTTCCAAATGAGTTCGTAACTGAGCAACGAAAAGCGCTTGTTCAGGCAGCGGTTTGCCTTCACTTTCAGGTCGTCATGGCGAATAGAAAACTCGGTTGTCTCACTATTTTTTTGTTTCTGGCGCTGTGTGGAAGCGTGATCGTGAATCTCTTCCTCGCGTTTGCCGTAGCCGGGCGACTTACCGGTGGCGGAATCCGGACCGAGCCGTTGCAAAAATACAGGGAGGTCCTGATCCAGCGCGGCTCCCGTGGCAGTTCCGATCGGATCGCTCTGATCGTCATGCGTGGCTTGATCAGCACATCCATTCCAGGAAATACCGGTGACAACATGGTCGACGACATGCGCTTTGCCTTGCAGCAGGCGCGCGACGATGACCGCGTAAAAGCGGTTGTTTTGGAAATCGACTCACCTGGTGGCGAAGTCACCGCTTCCGATATCATTTATAATGCGGTCACAAAAACGCGCGCCAAAAAACCGGTCGTGGTTTACATGGATTCACTGGCCGCCTCCGGCGGGTATTACGTCTCCTGCGGTGGAAAATATCTCATGGCCAACGAGACGACCATTACGGGCAGTATCGGTGTGATTATTCAAACGCTCAATTACGAGCAGTTGTTCAATAAGATCGGCCTCGCCTCGGTCGTCTTCAAAAGCGGGAAGTTTAAGGATCTGCTCAACGGTGCCCGCCCATTGATGCCGGAAGAGCGCGAATTTGTGCAGAGTTTTGTCATGAAGACGTACGACAAATTTCTCGGAATCGTTGCGAAGGAGCGAAACTTGCCCGCGGAAGGGTTGCGAAATTCAATCGCGGATGGGCGAATTCTTTCCGGTAAAGACGCGCTTGAGAATAAATTGATCGATGGCGTCGGCCAGATCGAAGATGCTTACGCCAAAGCAAAACAGCTCGGCGGTGCGCCCGATTCGATGATCGTAAAATACGCCGCGCCTTTCAGTTTGGGCCGATTTTTTCGCGCGCTCGGTGAATCCCGCTCCAAATTGCAGCTGGAACTTCCGAGACAATTTATGCCGCAACTCGAAAGCGGCCGGGCCTATTTCCTGCCGAGCTTCTACGCGCCTTAGCCGCCGATCCGCATGGGCGGCGATACTTTCCTGTCCGCGTTTGGGATCATCGTTAACGCGATGTTTCTCATTGCCAGTGTTTACATTTACGTCTCGTTACTTCGACAAATCGGAACAAGGAAGACTGATGCGACTCTGCCCACCGACCGTCGCTTTGGTCTACCCGAAGCTGTTGTTGCCTTTGCGCTTGCTACGCTATTCGCGGTGAACAGTCTGGGCGCAGGCTCTTCGCAAATCACGAATCTGCGGACACGCGATCTCATCGCCAACGGAATCTTCGCCCTCGGGCTCGTCGCTTTTATTACGGTGTTTTTGAAGTTGCGGCGCTTCGATATCAACGACCTCGCTGGTCTAACCCGGATCAGTTTTCGTCGGGCGGTTGCCACTGGATTTGTGCTCATGGTTTTCGCCTATCCGCTTATCATCTTCGCCGATTGGATAACGGCACGGATCTTTGGAACTGGTTCGAGCCGTCAGGGAATCGTGGAATTGTTTAGCAATTCGCATCTTCTCGAACAAAGAATTTTCATCATCATACTGGCCGTAACGATCGCCCCGATCGCCGAAGAGTTCGTTTTTCGATTTTTTCTTTACGGGGTCTTGCGGCGCTATGTCGGCCGGGCGCTCGCGCTGGTTCTTTCCGCGCTTCTTTTTGCGGCGGTGCACGCCCATCTGCCGTCTTTCGCGCCATTATTTGTTCTCGGTAGCTGTTTTACCCTGGCTTACGAATGGAGCGGTTCATTGCTGGTATCGATGACAATGCATGCCATCTTCAACGCGCTTACACTTACCGCACTGGCATTTCCGAATATCGTTCAGCAATGATGCTGCGCGACGTCGGCGAAGAGGGACTCCTCGCGAGAATCAGCCCGCGGTTTAACCGTAACCGGCATGTCGTCACCGGCGCGGGAGATGATTGCGCAGTGGTGAAATTTCCTGGAGCAAAGGATTTCCTTCTTCTGAAGAGTGATTGCGTTGTCGAACATGTCCATTTCGGCACACAGGCAAAAGCGCGAGCCGTTGGTTGGAAAGCGATGATGCGCACGCTGAGTGATTTCGCGGCAATGTCGGGAATTCCGCAGTTCGCGGTCATCACGCTGGCGATCGACGGGAAGAGGAAATTGTCCTGGGTATCGGAGTTATATCGTGGACTCAACCATGCTGCCGCGTGGTTCGATGTGGCAATTGTAGGTGGCGAAACAAGCGCCACTGAAGGGCCGACCGTCGTCGCAGTTAGCGCCAGTGGCTACGTCGAATCTGATCGCTGTGTCCGGCGCGACGGTGGAAAAGCCGGAGATGACCTGTTTGTCTCCGGTCGGCTCGGCGGGTCGGGAAAGGACCGGCATCTCAAATTTGTGGCGAGAATTGAGGAGGCCCGCTGGTTAACCTCACATTTTGACATTCACGCGATGATCGATCTGAGCGATGGCCTCGGCGCCGACCTGCCGCGGCTGGCGCGCGCGAGCAAGGTTGGGTTCACCGTTGACCAAGGCGCCCTGCCGCTGGCACCCGGCTCTTCGGCAGAACAAGCAATTTCCGAAGGGGAAGATTATGAGTTGCTATTCGCCATTTCACCAAAGCACCGGCGTTCGCTTGCGAAAAGCTGGTCCAGCAAGTTTCCCAAAGTCGCATTGACACGCATCGGCCAGCTCACTCGCAAGTCTGAGACCGGCAACCAGAAATTTCCAACCGGTTATGTTCATTTCCGGAAGCGCCGCTGAGACTGAAGAGGCCGGCCTTGAGCTCGCTCGAGCAGTCAAGCCCGGCGATGTATTTGCTTTGGCGGGAGATTTGGGCGCGGGCAAGACGCAATTCGTGAAGGGCTTTGCTCGCGGTCTCGGCTACACCTCGCCGGTGACCAGTCCCACCTTCACGCTACTGCACGAATATCGAGGTGGCCGATTGCCCATTTATCATTTCGATTTTTATCGAATCGAAAGCATGGAGGCATTGACAACAATCGGACTCGATGAGTACGTCTTTGGCCGTGGCGTCAGTGTAATCGAGTGGGCCGACCGCTTTGCCGGCGCTATTCCTGCGAATGCACGCTGGATTCGTTTTCACCTGGTCTCAGCGAGTGAGCGGAGAATCGAGTTTGAGTGAAGATCCTGGCTTTTGATCTTTCCACTCGCCAAGGCAGTCTGGCCCTCCTCGATCAGGGTCGCGTCGTTATCTCGCGTGAATGGCCAAACGATCGGCGACATTCCGCACCTTTTTTTTCCGCGCTTGATGAGATTTTCACTCAACATTCGGCGCCGGAAATAATTGTGACGGGAATAGGACCTGGTTCATATACCGGCACACGCATCGCGATTTCTGCCGGCATCGGGCTCCAAGCAACTACCGGTGCAGCCCTATGCGGGCTTCCATCGATCGGCGCCTTATCCCTCGAAAGCGATTATCTTGTGATTGGCGACGCCAAGCGTTCATCGTTTTTTTTGGGCCATATTAGAGGGGGCGGGGTCGCCAACGATCTCGAACTTCTTTCCGAATTGGAGATCGCGGCGCGAATCTCCGAATTCAGAATTCCAATTTATACATCGGATAATTTACCGCAGTTTAATTCCGTGAAGGTCCGGTTCCCTTCGGCTGAATTGCTTTGCCAACAGGCGAGTCGGTTTCCGCAAAATCTGATTCCCGCGCCCCTCTCGCCGATTTACCTTCGCGAACCGCACATTACTTCATCGCGCTGACAAAAATGACGGAACACTACCGCTGTTGGATTGAGATTGAGACGGACGCATTGCGACATAATGCGCGGCTGGTACGGGCACGACTCGGACCAGAGATTGAGTTGCTAGCTGTCGTTAAAGCTGATGCCTACGGGCACGGCATGCTGGCGGCGGCAAGAGCGCTGGCAGAAGAGGTCGACCTGTTTGGCGTTGCCAACCTGACGGAAGCGATTGCGCTTCGCGAAGCGTTATCACACCCGATCGTTATTCTTGGTCCTGCCTTGCCCGAAGAACAGCCTGCGATTGTTCGACGCGGATTTATTCCATCTTTGTCGACTCTTGAAGAAGCGCAGCAATTCAACCGTTTCGCCGGCGAGGAAAAGGTCGCAATCAATTTCAAGGTCGATACCGGCATGGGCAGAATGGGTGTCCCGCAACACGAGGCGCTGGCGTTGTTCAAAAAGGTCAGTGCTTTTCCGCACTTAAAAGTCCACAGCGTCTCAACCCATTTACCGGTCTCGAACGAAGATGAAACGTTCACTCGCGAAGAGCTGCGCAGCTTTAGCCAGTTGGTCAGGCAAATGCGCGCCGAAGTACCCGGCGACTACAAAGTGCACGCGCTACAGACCGCCGGAGTCCTGGCCTTTGCTGAGGAGCCGTTCGACATTGTTCGGCCCGGCATGTTGCTCTACGGCATTTCGTCCTTGCCGGAATTTCAAGACAAGCTGCGTCCGGCGATGAATTGGAAAACAAGGATCGCACTCATTCGGAAAATGCCGGCTGGGCATGGAATCAGTTATGGACGAACATTTATCACGCCCAGGGAAATGCGGGTTGCCACACTCTCGGCTGGGTATGCTGACGGTTATCCGCGTCATCTTTCTAATCGCGGCGCCAGCGTCCTGGTGCGAGGCCAGCGCTGCCCGCTGCTTGGCCGAGTAACGATGGATTTAATGATGATTGACGTTTCGCACATCGGAGACGCAGCTGTTGGAGACGAGGTAATATTGATGGGTAGACAAAATGAAGAGGAGATCCCTTGTGCGGAACTGGCCGAGCGTGCCGACACTATTACCTGGGAAATTACCACACGCATCGGCAGCCGGGTGCGACGGGTCTACCTCTGACAGCCCATGTTTCAGATCATTTTTAATGAATTGAGCGCGGCGGAAATGTCCGCGCTTCCCAAGACTCTGCAGTTGGATTTGCTGGCTGAGTTCCAGATTCTGCCGGAGGAGCTCGACAATCTTGATCGGAGCCGGTTTGGCGTGCTGGAACGTGAAGGAAAAAAGCTCTATCGCTACCGGGCGAAAGAGTATCGAATTTATTTCGAAAAAACCCCGGAAGGGGTCACCGTCCATCGGGTCTTGCATAAGAATACGCTGCGAGATTTTCTTTTTCGGACCAAACTACCGACTGGCGAAGACGATCAACTAAAGGACACTCGCGAGTTTTGGAAGTTGATCGAGCAGGGCGAGCGCACTCGAAAGAAATCGTGAGCGACGATTTGGTCGGCAGCGAAGAAATACGCCGGCGCGAGTTTCCAATTTGCCGTCGCAAAATTTACTGTGCTCACGCGGCGGATGCCCCCTTGCCGCGACGGGTAGCCGACGCGATGAAAGAATCGATTGAACGGGCGTCCAACGACGAACGCCAATTCGATTTCGAACTCGAACGCATCGCGGAAACCAGAGAGGCTATCGCGGTTTTTGTGGGCGCTACGCCTGAGGAGATCTCTTTTACCGGTCCGACGTCGGCCGGACTGAGCGTGATCGCGAATGGCCTCGAATGGGAAGCGGGTGACGAGGTGGTTTGTTACCTCGACGAGTATCCGGCGATGGTTTATCCGTGGATCGCGCTCGAGCGGCACGGCGTAAAAATCGTCCTGCTTGAAACACCGACGCTCGGCTGGATCACTCCTGAAACAGTCGAGCGAGCGCTAACGAAACGAACAAAATTGGTGGCGCTTTCGACCGCGAACTTCTGCAGTGGCTACCGAATCGATATTGAAGCGATTGGTGCCCTTTGCTCCGAGCGGGACGTCTTATTATGCATCGACGCTATTCAGACGCTGGGCGCTTTTCCGGTTCCGCTCGCTCGCGTCGATTTCTTCAGCGCAGGCGCGCAAAAATGGATGCTTGGCCCATCAGGAGCTGGAGTTCTCTTTGTGAAAAAAAGCAGGCGCGAATTGCTGCGGCCGCCGATCGTTGGGGGTTGGAATGTGGAGTCGCCGAATTTCGTTGCCCAACGCCACATTCATTACGCTCCGGGTGGGCAAAAATTTGAGCCGGGAGCCTATACTCACTCGGTAATCGCGGGCCTGCGCGCCGCGGTTGGACTGCTCTCCGCAGTCGGTTTGCCGGCTCTCACTTCCAAGGTGCTTTCTTTGACGAGCGCCCTCAGAGAAGAACTCGAATCGTTTGATTTTGAGTTTCTCAGTCCGACGCGGGAACAAAATCGCTCTGGAATCCTGACTTTTCGTCACCAAGAGATTCCGACCGAGCGACTCGCGCAAACACTAAGCGACAACGATGTAGTCACTTCGCTCCGGTTCGATCGTGCTGGGCGCAGCTGGCTGCGGGTGAGTCCGCATTTTTACAATACGCTCGCGGAAATAGAGAAAGTGGCGCAGCTTTTGCGCGGCGCAGCCGGCATTTAGCCGTTATTTCATCAGCAACACGGAACGGCTGCGCTTAATCTCGCGCGTGATTTTGCGATGCATGTGCGCCGGCATGCCAGTGACACGACGTGGCAAAATTTTACCGCTTTCAGTCACAAATTTCTTCAAAAGATCGGGGTTCTTATAATCGATCGCCTCAGTCGCAATGTCGATGCGGCGGCGTGGCATGGTGCGATTGGCCCGACGGAAAGCAGAACGGCGTTTTGCGGTTTTGGGTTGCATCAGATTAGCGGGTTTCGCGGTGCAGCGTATGCCGTTTCAAGAATGGATTGTATTTTTTCTTTTCCAGGCGGTTCGGTGTTCGCGGGCTTTTCTTGTTGCGTGAGCTCATGTAACGCGAAACTGGTTTCCCGAGCGCCTTCGCTTCTGTGCATTCGAGCGTGATGATTTCCTGCGCCACCGTTACTCCTTCTCGGCCACCGGGGCAGCTTCTTCTTCTGCTTCCTCCGGCGCTTCCTCTTCGGTTAACCCAAAGAGCGACGTCACCGACTGCCGCACGCGCGATTGCTTGCTTTGCTTCTCCAATTGTGACTGGCATTCAACGGTGAAACGTGCAAACGGGATTGCCTCAAGGCGCGCATGGGGAATCGGCTTCCCCGACATTTCGCAAATACCATATGTCCCGAGTTCGATACGTTTCAGCGCCTGATCAATCTCATAGAGCGCATCCTGCTCTTGTGAAAGCAAGCTAAGGGCGAAATCCCGATCGTAAGCATCCGATCCGGCGTCCGCTTGGTGCATACCAAATGCGGAGGCTTCACTGCCTTCCGCACGCGAGCGGAGCGTGTCCTGCGCCACACCGGCCATCGAGTCCACCATTGCATCGCGAAGCTGAAGCAGCTTTTCTTTTTGACCGCGCGTAAACGGATCGAGTCTCCGCTCCTTGTGATTGTTTCCCAAAATGGAAACCGAAGGTTTTCCCCCGCGGTCGGCGTTCGCCTTCTCTCGAACCGGTTTGGTTGTCGGCCGCTTGGCCTGCGTTTTCTTTACCGATGAAGCGGCCTTCGCCTTCTTCGCCGGCTTGGAAGATTTTCGCGCCGCGAGCTTTTTTGCCGGGTTGCGTGACGCAGTTTTTTTCTTGGACTTGGCCATAAATGAATTTCGCGCCAGGTGTCTGGCGCCAGGGGAGCGCTTAATTAAGAACAATTCCCCATAGGCGCAAGGGGAGATTTCACCTTGATGCAAGCTGCGTCAGATTAGGAGCTTGCGCTGGAATAATGTCGCAACGCAAACCGCCAGAAAATACGCGAAGACCAGAATGCGATGCTTGCCGCCGCGATTAAATGCAACATCAGCCAAATCGGTTGTCCGAGCGACTTAATCAATACTCGCGCCGGAATATTGGCGACAATTACCACCGGAATGAACCAACTGAAGATGAAGCGAAAGAGTCCCGGATAGATGACGTCAGGATACCGCGCGATATTGAGAAAATTGAAATAGCCGTAGACGAGTCCCTGGGCCCGGATAATCCAAAAACTAAAGGCGGCAAGGCTAAGCATGATCGAGTAATGGATGACGATTCCAAAAGCGATCGCGACTATATAGAGCGCGACATGGAGGGGCTGAGGGACGATGCCAAGGCGTGAAAGTGAAACTACAACGACCAAGCCTCCCAGCGCGGCGTTGACCACGCTATCAAGCCCAAATTGCTTCGTGGAAGCGGCGAACTGACTGTCGATGGGAAGGACGAGCATCGAGTCCAGTTTCCCGGTCCGAACCAACTCGGGAATGTTGGAAATATTCACAAAAAAGAACGCTTGGAAAAGCTGAGCAATCATCTGATGCGTGCCCACCAGCAGGACCACCTCCCATTTCGACCAGTCGCCGATTCGGTTGACCGCGCCGAAGATGATCCCGAAAAAGACGATTTGGCCGACAAACCAAAGCACTTCCACTAACATCCAAAGCACGAAATTCGCCTTGAAACTCAGCTCGCGGATGAGCGAATTGCGAAGCATGATCGAATAAATTTCGATATAACGGCGGACGCCTTTCATTGTCATACAATTATGCCCGCGCCGGCCGAAGCCAAACCATGAATCGCCGTAATATCATCATTGCGGTCGTGGCCCTTCTTGTTCTCGGAGTCTTCGGTTTGACCCGTTGCGGCAGATCGAACGCCTCAGAGTTTCAGTCGGCAACGGTCACACGCGGTCCCATCACACAAGCGGTTACCGCGACCGGCACGTTGAACCCGGTGGTAAACGTGCAGGTCGGAAGTCAGGTCTCGGGAAACATTCAGAAGTTGTTTGCTGATTTTAATTCTAACGTGAAGGCGGGGCAGACGGTCGCGCAAATCGACCCGGCCTTATTTCAGGCCACGGTTACGCAGGCCGAGGGCGATTTGGCGAACGCGCAAGCTGTCTTGGAACTGGCGCGGATCAACGCCGCTCGTACGCAGTCGCTGGTAGCAAAGCAAAACTCGGCCCAGTCGGATTTGGACCAGGCGTTGGCCAACCTTCACCAGGCAGAGGCTAACATTAAGATCAAACAAGGTGCGCTCGATAAGGCGAAGGCCGACCTGGATCATTGCACAATCACATCTCCCATTGATGGGACGGTGATCTCGCGCAGCGTCGATGTGGGGCAGACAGTGGCAGCCAGTTTGCAGGCGCCTGTCATTTTTACCATCGCGAACGATCTCACTAAAATGCAGATCGATGCTAACGTGGCCGAAGCGGACGTCGGGGTGGTCGCGGTCGACCAAACCGTAGACTTTACCGTCGACGCCTTTCCGAACCAGACTTTCCACGGGAAAGTGGTGCAGGTGCGAAATGCGCCGATTACGGTGCAGAACGTGGTGACCTACGACACGGTCATCGGCGTTAGTAACCCGGACTTGAAGTTGAAGCCGGGCATGACCGCGAACGTATCCATCGTTATTTCGCACAAGGACGATGTGCTGAAGATTTCTAATGCCGCACTTCGATACCGCCCAGCGGATGCTCCTGCGGCCGAGCCGCAGCGGTCCGCCGCGGATCGGGGCCAGGGCGGTGCCGGGCGGCCACGCAACGCTCAGGGCGGCGAGCGTCGCACCGACCGGACTGTTTATGTATTGCGCGGCAACAAACCTCAACCCGTTCAAATCAAGACCGGGATCAGCGACGGCGTGATGACCGAACTAATTGAAGGTTTAAAGGAAGGCGATCGCGTGGTCACTGCGCAACTAAATGGACCGGCCGCGGCGAGCCAACAGCAGCAGTCGGGGAATCCTTTTGGCGGTGGGCCCCGGCGCTTTTAAGTTTATGAACGGGAACGGGGCCACGGTTGTTCAGTTGCTCAACGTTTACAAAACCTATCACACCGGTGAGATGGAAGTTCACGCCGTGCGGGGTGTCTCGCTTGATATTCGTCGGGGCGAATTCGTTGCCTTGATGGGGGCAAGCGGTTCGGGAAAATCCACCCTGATGAATGTGCTCGGTTGTCTCGACCGACCGACTAGCGGCCAGTACCTACTCGACGGCAGTGATGTCTCTCATCTGAGTCGCGACCAGCTGGCCGATATTCGCAACCACAAGCTTGGATTCGTTTTTCAAAGTTTTAATCTGCTGCCGCGGACCTCGGCCCGCGAAAACGTGGAGCTGCCATTGCTTTACGGAAAACATCAGCTTACGGGTCAGCAATTGCGCGAGCGCGCGGACCAGGTGTTGGCTTCGGTCGGTTTGCATGGTCGCGAAGATCATCATCCAAGCCAGCTTTCTGGCGGGCAGCAGCAGCGCGTCGCAATTGCGCGCGCTCTTATCAACAACCCCGAGGTAGTGCTGGCCGACGAACCAACCGGAAATCTCGACAGTCGCACCAGCATCGAAATCATGGGAATTTTTCAGCAGTTGAACGATCGGGGCATTACCATCATCATGGTTACGCACGAAGCTGACATCGCGGCGTTCGCCCGACGTAATGTGGTAATGCGCGATGGTCTTGTTCTTAGTGATCGCGCTGTTTCAGAGCGACTCATTGCTTCCGAAGAAATTGCGAAAGTTGCGAGCGTAGACGAACTCGCCCCCGTTTCCGGCTGACCCAATGCGCCTCGGCTCGACCCTGAAAATCGCTTTTCGTGCCCTTAGACGAAACAAGCTGCGCTCGGCCCTTACCGCGCTCGGAATTATCATTGGCGTCGGCGCCGTGATTGCCATGGTGGGGATTGGGAGCGGCGCGAAGGCGCAAGTCGAAGCGCAGATTGCAAGTCTTGGTGAAAACGTCATTCTTGTCTTTTCCGGCAGCACAACGGCAAGTGGCATCCGGACGGGCTGGGGCGGCGCGGGAACCTTGAAGATTGAAGATGCCGACGCGATCCGTCGGGAGGTACCGAGCGTGAGTGCTGTGAGCGAAGAAGTCCCCTCCAACACTCAGGTGGCCGCTGGTAACCAAAACTGGTTTACCCGCGTGCTGGGAGAATCGGCCGACTACTTTGATATTCGCCAGTGGCCGCTTGCCGCGGGTGCTCCGTTTACGCCGCAGGACGTTCGAAGCGCCAACAAAGTCTGCGTCATCGGAAAAACGACGGCCTCCCAAATTTTCGGCAACGACGATCCAATTGGCCAGACATTGCGGATCAAAAACGTCCCATTCACGGTGACGGGCGTGCTCACGCCGAAAGGCCTGAGCGCGCAAGGCCTGGATCAGGATGACGTTATCATTATGCCTTACACCAGCGCCATGAAACGCGTTTCCGGTGGCACTACCCTGCGCAATATCAATGTGCAGGTCGCAAATGCGGCCGATCTCGATCCGGCCCAGCAACAGATCATCTCGCTCTTGCGCCAACGCCATA
The DNA here is from genome assembly GCA_036498205.1 of Chthoniobacterales bacterium. Lineage (GTDB taxonomy): Bacteria > Verrucomicrobiota > Verrucomicrobiia > Chthoniobacterales > UBA10450 > AV69. The sequence continues at coordinate 14,656 of DASXIC010000085.1, forward strand.
ACATTCGTCCTGGCCGCGACGATGATTTTACCGTTCGCAATCAGCAGGAAATCGCGCAAGCGGCGACGGCTACAACGGAAGTGATGACAGGATTGCTCGGTGCGATCGCCGGCGTATCCCTTGTCGTGGGCGGGATCGGAATCATGAACATCATGCTTGTCAGCGTGACGGAAAGGACGCGTGAAATCGGCACCCGTATGGCCGTCGGTGCGCACGGCCGTGACATTCTCACGCAATTTCTCATTGAGGCTGTTTCGCTCAGCGCCGTGGGCGGATTGCTTGGAATCATCCTTGGCATTGCTGCCTCCAAAATTCTTTCGGTATGGAAGAACTGGCCGTCGCTCATTTCGCCGAGCTCAATCCTGATTGCGTTTCTGGTCAGCGCCGCCGTCGGCATATTCTTCGGTTTTTACCCGGCGCGGACCGCGTCGCGTCTCGATCCGATCGACGCATTGCGTTACGAATAATTCCGTAGCGGTGAATCTTCAGCGCGACCTGTCAGAGATGGCAACTCTTCGAGAAACCGATCGCTGAGTGAAAGCGGTGACATTACCGGTAGAGCCTAGGAGGTTCCATGCGCGCACATCGCGCACGCTGGCTTAATTCAACCGTACTTGGCATCGGTCTGGCGTCGCTTTTTAGCGACTGGTCACATGAAATCGCGACCGCAGCCATGCCGGCGTTCCTGTCATCTTTGGGCGTGTCGGCTGCCTGGCTCGGAATAATCGAGGGCGTGTCCGATGGTTTGTCCTCTTTCGCGAAAATGGTCTCCGGCTTTTACACCGACAAGTTGACGCGACGCAAGCCGATCGCTGTTGCTGGTTACATCGGCACGGCCGTCGCAACAGCGTGTTTCGCATTCGCCAGCAATGCCTGGCAGGTCCTCTTTGCCCGCGCTGCCGGCTGGTTCAGTCGCGGTTTTCGTACCCCGGTTCGGAAAGCATTGCTCGCGGCGGCGGTTACACCTGAGGCTTATGGCCGTGCTTTCGGCCTGGAGCGAACAATGGATACGATCGGCGCCATCATCGGTCCGCTGAGTGCACTGCTGATTTTACAGTTCACCCATCATAATTTTCGAATTCTTTTCGCCTGGACGCTGCTGCCCGGGTTACTCGCCGCCGCCGTCATCTTGTTTCTCGTTAGAGAGCGAGAACGCGTTCCGGTGCCGCACATTTCCTTTGGCGAACGGCTGCGGATGTTGCCTGCCAACTACCGCAAGTTTCTTGTCGCAGTTGGGCTCTTTGGCGCGGGGGATTTTTCCCACACAATGTTAATCTTACTGGCGACGCAACGCCTTGCGCCTTCGCTCGGACCCGCCGGTGCCGCTAGCGCCGGTGTTTTGCTGTACGTTTTGCATAATGTTTTCTACGCGAGCTTCTCCTTTATTGCTGGCTGGCTGGGAGACCGTTTTCCGAAAAACCGATTGCTTGCGGCCGGTTATGCCCTTGCCGGCATGATGACGCTCGCGATTATCCTCGTCTCCGCATCAATTTGGGGACTGGCACTGATTTTCCTCATTGGCGGGGTTTATATTGCGACGGAGGAAACGCTGGAAGACTCGCTTTGCGCGGAGTTAGTCGATCGAACTCACCATGGCATGGCCTTTGGAGTTCTTGCGACGGTAAATGGAATCGGCGATTCGGTTTCCAGTATCGTCGTCGGCGCGCTTTGGACGGCATTCGGAATCACAATCGCTTTTAGTTACAGCGCGACACTGTTCTTCGCCGGCTCAATTCTCGTGACAATGCTTCCGTCTAATCGGACCCGTCAACCACCGACTGCTTGATAATGGCCAAGGCCACGCTTCCACATGAAATGGGCAAGCGCCCAGGTAACCATCAACCAGCCTGACTGAATTCCGAGAGCCTGGGCTAGTTCCATGCCGCGTAGCCGTTCCAGGAAAATGGCAATCGGACAGAATAATTCGTAATAAAAGGGAAGCCATTTCATCAACGCCTGGACGCCCGCTGGCATGATGTCGACTGGGAACATTTGACCACCCAGAAAATATTCGAAGGAGTAGACGATAAAGACAACTGTCGAGATCTCGAGTATCCAGAAGGCCATCATAGCCAGCGAGTAGGTGATGAAGAACTGGATAAATGCGGCCATGACCAGGGAAAGGGTCGCCAGCAAATAGGTGGCAAAACTGTCCGGCAAGCGAAGGTAGTTCCTGAAATAGAAAAAAATCAGCGCAATCGGTAAAATCGTTACCGCTGTATAAACCAGTCGTGCCGCCAGAAAAATGCTTGTCCGATAACCCAGGTAGTTCAGAGGTTTGGTCAGGAAAGAGTTGATTTGTCCTTCCCGGATGTCCGACGCGATTTGCCACTCGTCTTCTGTCGGAGTGACCAGATTCGAAACGAGGATTGTGAGCAGATAATAATAAATCATCGACCCATAATCGTAGCCGCCGAATCCGCCACCCCGCTCATGGAAGATCGCGCGCCATAGGAAGACAGTGCCAGCTAGTGGAATCAGCCCAAAGAGGGCCCGAAGAAAGTAGTTCCAGCGATAAACAAAAGTGTTCTGCAGTCCAAGATTGAAAACCGTGCCATAGCGAGCAAGCTTCATTTGCGGGCCAATTCTACGGCGAAATTGATTGCCGCGAGCATGCTGTCGGGCCGTGCGATGTTTTTGCCTGCAATATCGAAAGCCGTCCCGTGATCGGGGCTGGTGCGGGGGAACGGAAGTCCGAGCGTCACATTCACTCCTTCGTCAAACCCGTGGAGTTTCAAGGGGATCAACCCCTGATCGTGGTACATGCAGAGAGTCGCATCCCAGTTGCCACGCACGAGCTGAAAAAAGAGTGTATCGGGCGAGAGCGGCCCATCGAATACGACGCCTTCCACGCTGCTGCGAAGCTCCTCCACCGCTGGCACGATGATCTCAATTTCTTCTCGCCCCATTGTTCCCGATTCACCGGCATGTGGATTTAAACCTGCGACGGCGATCCGGGGCCGCATCTTGCCGCGGCGGCGCAGAAAATCGGCCAGCAATTTGCCGACACGGACAATTTCGGACTGGCGGAGCGCACGCGGAACCTCGCGCAGCGGAATGTGCGTCGTGACCAGCGCGACCGTGATTGCGCCGGCGGAAAGCAGCATTGCATAATTGACGGTATTGCTTCTGGCAGCAAAAAACTCCGTTTGTCCGGGAAAATTGAACCCGACCTCGCGCATGCGGGATTTGTGAATTGGCCCGGTCACCACTGCATCGATTTCTCTAATCTTGACTAGCCGAGCGGCTTCTTCCATCGCCGCCAGGGCAGCGTAGGCTGAGTCACGCGTAGGGATTCCAGCGATCGTGCCTCCGGTTTCGCCAATGGTGATAAACTCAATGCCGCGAGCTAGTTTTTCGGAAGAGAGAGCCGCACGCACAATCTCCGGACCGACGCCCGCTGGATCTCCCAACGTAATTCCGACGCGCAAGGGCATCGCGCAGTTTCCTAGCAGTTGGGTGCGAAGCAAGCCGGCGCGCGAAGGAGTATCGCGCGAGTTGTAGCGAACCTAAAAGGTTTTGATGTAAGCCTTTTGACGAAGACTGGCCAGCCAACGTTCCTGCATTGCCTGGGCCTCCTCTTGCAACAACTTTCGCTCAATTTCGTCGCGCACTTCGGCAAAGGACCGTGTGACGCCGCCCCGTTTGTCTTCGACTTTAAGAATATAATAGTTGCCGCTGAGATCGATAATGTGGCTGATCTTACCGTTGGGTAAATTGAATGCGATTTTCTCCAGCGGCGCCGCCAATGTACCGCGATCGACCCAGCCCCAGTCCCCACCCAGATCTCGTGTGCTGTCTTCCGAATAAATCTGCGCCATCCGCTCGAATTCCGCCCCATTGACCAGTTTGCCCAGAATTTCCTCCGCCATTGCTTTCTGCGATGCCTGTTCGCCGGGACGACTCGGAATCATAATCATGCGCAGCTTTACCTGCTCTTTGCTGGTGAATTCGTCTCGATGCTGTCGGTAATAGTCCTGCATTTTGTTCGGCGGGATAATTGTTTTGCGTTCCAGATTTTTGTGGCGCATCGCCGAGACGATCATTTTTTCAGCTTCCAGTTTTTTGAATTCGCCGAGGGTATAGTTCTGGGCCTGTAGCGTCTTGATAAAGGTATTACGGTCGCCGCCGAAACTTTCGCGGATGATGTCATGGACCTGTTGATCAATGTAGTGATCTGGAATTTGGAATGATTCTTTTTTGAAGGCCTGGATGATGAGCTGGCGATCAATCAAATCCTTGAGCGCAGCGGAACGCGCCTCCTTGATTTTCGCGATCAGCTCTTCGCCATGATACTGCGAGCGCAGTAGCTTTTCTTTCGGTGCCGATAGGACGCGCACTTGAGAAAACGTGATGACATCGCTGTTCACCACGGCCGCGATTCCATCGATGACTTCGGGCTGAGCCGGCGGCGGAGCGGCACGGCAAAGCGGCACCGACGGCAAAAGCGCCGCAGCGACCATTATAAGTATAGGAGGAAACTTCATGGTAATTGACGGAGCAGCTCGAGAATTTCCTTCAGCCGCTCTTCAATCTGAGGCGCAAATAAACGGGGGAATTTGCCTGCGACAAGTATAAAATCCCCTCGTCGGGTCAACATCAGTTTCTCCCCGCGCGTTTCTACCCGAGTCACCAGGGCCCCCGCTGCCGCCAATTTGATCCGGTTAAGAGTGATAAGATTTTGGACCGCTGTGGGAAATGCGCCAAACCGATCCCGCCATTCCTTTGTCAATCGATCCAGTTGCTCCTGCGTCGTCACCTCCGCCAGCCGGCGATAAGCCTGTATCCGCAAGGTGGTGTCGTGAATGTAATTGCGCGGCAAAAAGGCTGAGATCCGCTCACTTGCCTCGGATTGGAGGAATTCTGCCTCGTTGGTTGCGACAAAGTCGAGACGCAGCTCCACTTCCAGGCGCCATCGCGTTTTTTGCCCCTTGATCTGAGAAACGGCTTGTTTGAGCAGCTGGCAGTAAAGATCGAATCCCACCGCCATGATATGGCCGCTCTGTGCCGTGCCCAGAATGCTGCCCGCCCCCCGAATCTCCAGATCACGCATGGCAATCCGAAAGCCGGCACCGAGCGAACTGTACTGCTTTATTGCGTTAATTCGTTTGCGTGCCGCGCCAATCATCATCATTTCGCGCGGCAACAGCAGGTAGGCATAAGCCTTGTGTTCGGCGCGTCCGACCCGGCCGCGCAACTGATAGAGGTCGGCCAAGCCGAAGCGGTCGGCACGATCGATGATAATCGTGTTGGCGTTTGGAATATCGAGACCGCTTTCGATGATCGTCGTGCAAACGAGGACATCGATTTTTCCAGCGACAAACCGCGCCATCACTCCTTCCAGTTCGTCGGAATGCATCTGGCCATGTCCGAATTCGACTCGTGCGCCCGGGCACAACTCGGCAATACGATCCCGCACCTTCTCAATTGATTGCACTCGGTTGTGCAGGAAAAAGACCTGACCTTGCCGTTCCATTTCGCGATTGATTGCGTCTCGAATAATCCGCTCGTCATATCCACAGACGACGGTTTCCACCGGCAAGCGATTTTGCGGCGGAGTCTCGATGGTAGACATGTCCTTAAGGCCGACGAGCGAGAGGTAGAGCGTGCGAGGAATTGGCGTCGCCGAAAGCGTGAGCACATCGACGAGCTTAAAGAGTTCCTTGAACTTTTCTTTGTGCAGAACGCCAAAGCGTTGTTCTTCGTCGATTACAACCAGCCCGAGATCCTTGAAGCTGACGTCGCCCGAAATCAGCCGATGAGTGCCGATAACAATGTCTACCCCACCTTCGCGCAACAATTGCAGAATTTTCTTCTGTTCTCCCTGCGAGCGAAAGCGGCTGAGCATCTCGATGCGGATTGGGTAGTCCAACATTCGTTGTCGAAATGTTTCGAAATGTTGCTGCGCCAATACAGTCGTTGGCGCGAGGACAGCGACTTGCTTGCCATCCATGACGGCTTTGAAGGCTGCGCGAATCGCCACTTCGGTCTTGCCGAAACCGACATCGCCGCAGATCAATCGATCCATCGAGCGCGGCTGTTCCATGTCGCTTTTGGTTTCGACGATGGCCTTGAATTGGTCAGGAGTCTCACGGTAGGGGAACGAATGCTCGAATTCGGCCTGCCACCTTGTGTCCGAGCCGAAGGCGTGACCGGGATTGGTTTGCCGTTCGGCCTGCAACGCCAGCATTTTACCGGCGTAATCGAAAATTGAAGCAGTCGCGTTTCGCTTCGCGCGCGCCCATTTTGCGTCCGCAAGTGAGCTAAGCGGCGGCGATTTCTTGCCGATCCCGATGTAACGCGAAACCAGATAGGCCTGTTCCAGCGGGACGTAGAGCTTTGCTTCGTCGGCGAATTCGAGCATCAGAACTTCCTGCTTGGCACCGTTCGGGGATGGCGCCTCCATCAACCGCAAAAAGCGGCCGATCCCATGTTCAAGGTGAACAATGAGATCGCCTTCGCTCAGCTCGCTAAAATCGATTTGAACGCGGTTGCGTCGCTCCGCGCGTTGCAAACGTCGCCGGCCGTGAACGGGAAAGCGCCCGATCAGTTCGTTGGCGGAAAGGACAACAATGTTGGCTGCGGGAAAACAAAACCCCCGACCAAGCGTTCCCTCGAGAAGATCGACACCGGCCAGCGCATCGGGCGAAATGATTTCCCGAAAACGCTCGATCTCACCTTCGGTCTGGAAATAGATCGCCACCCGCGCATTTTCACTGCCCCATTCTCCCAGTCTGGAGGCGAACTGCGCGCGCTTTGCTTCGGCCAGCATGAAATCGCCGGCGGAAAATTCCCCTACGTCGCACTCCTGAAAAGAACCGTCGAAATTCTCCGGTCCCTCTTCAATCCATCCTTCGCCGATCTGAATTTGGGCAATGGATTTTTCTTCCGGCTCCAGCTCGATCATGAGATCGCTCGGTTTGATGTAATCGCGCACGAACGAACCCGCATCTTCCGCCGCCCCAAGCAACACGGTCGCGCGATTCTGTGTGCGAACGGAGGTTTGGGTATCCACGTCGAATTCGCGCAGCGACTCAATCTCGTCGCCGAAGAACTCCACGCGCAATGGGACGGGTGACTGCCAGGAAAAAATATCGACGATCCCGCCGCGGACAGCGAATTGGCCCCTGGCTGTCACTTGCGCGCCTCGTTCGTAGTGAGCATCGCTCAATGTGCTTAGCAGGTGGTCCATTTTTAGAATCTGCCCGCGCCGAAGTTCCAAAGAGGCCGATTTCAAGGCGCCGATTTTAGGAGCGGGTTGATCGAGGGCCGCGCGAGTAGTGACAATCAGCTTTGGCCCGTTACCTCTTTCGACCTGTGTCAAAAGCGCGAGACGCTCAGCCGCGATTTCAGGATCCGGCAGAATATTCTCGACCGCCGCGAACTCGGCCTCAGGAAAAAAGGCTGCGCCGGCAATCCAATTCAACACGTTTTCGTAGAAAAGTTCCTGCGCCCGAACATTAGGAGCGACAACCCAGATTGGCTGGCGAATTTGCTCCGCGATTGTCGCTACCAGGAAGCCCTGGGCGCTTTCAATGACGTGTGAAAAACGAACCGGCTTTTCAGCCGCACCGATCTCAGCGAGTTTACGAGCGATCGGAGGGGACTGCGCGACGAGAGTAAGCATTTCGTCGCGAGTAGTTGCCATCCTCGCAAGCTTTGACGAAGTGGCGTTTCCTGCAACGTATTCCGCCACCGGCCGAACAATTGCCAATGCCGCAACGGAACGTTTATCGCGAAAAAAATCGAAACGAAGCGGCTCGCCGCCGTTCAATGGGTGATCGTCACCGGCGTCCCAACGGAAACGGATTTAAAGAAATTTTCCGCCATGAATTCAGGCATACGGATACAGCCGTGAGAGGCGGGATAACCAGGCAGATAACCCGCATGCATCCCGACACCGCCGACTATCCTCATAAAGTACGGCATAGGCGCACCTTTAAAGTGCGTGCCCGGCGGCTTCGGGTCTTTGCCGAGCTCGACGTTGGCTTTCACAACATTGTCGGCCTCATCAACATAATCGCCGTACTTGCTTGAAACATGGTTCACATCCTTTTGCGCGATGGCGAAATGGCCAGTCGGGGTGTTCAAACCTTCGCGCCCAGTGGATAATTGCGAAATGCCAACCAGCTGCCCGCTCTTATAGAAATAGGCGCGCTGCTCAGCCAGGCTGATTTTTACGCTTGGCTTACCGGATGCATCATCGCCATCCCAATACGAAACAGTATCCTGGGGAGCACCACTCGAGACCGGGCCCGGCCCATAAACTCCGCCAAGGTATTGCGCTTGACTTGCTTGTTCCGACTCACAGCTCGTGAAGGTGATTGAAAACGCCGCAGCGGCGAAGATTGGGAGAACCTGCTTCAAGCTAACTTTCATAATTGGGCAAGGACGTTGACTCTCGACTGTTCAAAGTCAAGGATTCGGCTCTGAAGCAAGAAGCGGACGCGCGCGTCGTGTCCGGCTTGAATTTTGCTTTCGAAGCAATCTACTGTGCGATTGCTCAACCACTGTATGCCAACCTACGAATACGCCTGTGAAAAATGCGGGCAGACCTTTGAGGCATTTCAATCCATGCGGGATGAGGCTTTCAAAGAATGCCCCAAAGAGCTTTGCCGTCTCGAAAAATGGGGCCACGGAAAAGTGAAACGCCTCCTCGGAACTGGCGCCGGCATCATCTTTAAGGGCTCGGGATTCTATATCACCGACTATCGAAGCAATTCTTATAAAGAAGCGGCAAAAAAAGAATCGCCGTCATCTCCGACTGACAAGCCAAAAACCGAAACAAAATCCGAGACCAAGCCAGCAGCGCCTAAACCGGAGAAAAAAGAATGACTGCGGCCACTGCCGTCACATTAACGTGCCCCGAGTGCCGGCACGAAAACGAAATCGAGCGAATCTATTGCCATTCCTGCGGCGCACGGCTCGACCGATCGGCTATTTCTGCGCGCAAGATGCCCAAAACCGAGGCTCCAGAGCAAGTACACAAACGTTTGCGCGGCATGTTCGACCAGCGGAAGGCGAGGATTCGCTCCTGGGTGTTGAAAGGGCTGAAGATGCTGCTGGCAGCCGGTGTCGCTGCTGCTATAGCGGAAATGCTAATTTCGCCGGACGTGGAGCCCGCGAAGAAATCGGACAGTTTTCCTCCTCAGATCAACATGGATCTGGAGATGATGACGCAATACCATCGCCCGCCTTTCTTGCGTTATTCTGAGGAAGGGGTCAACGGGTTCCTCGCCAACGCATTAAGAAACAAAAAGGAGAAGCTGAATCATCCTTTAATCGATTTTAAGCGCGCTATTCTGAACTTTGGCGAAGGCAGCTTTCGTGTGACGGTGGAGCGTTCGGTGTTCGGCTATTCGATCTATACGGCCGCGACTTATGCCGCAACGGGCGACGGCAAAACCGCGTCCACCACTGGGGGTTGGATTGGGCGATTGCCGGTGCATCCGGCCCTGATGAAGTATGCCGGTTTTCTGTTCGGCGATATCGTCAATGCCTTCCAGCAGCAGACCAAACAACTCTCGCGCATCGGTTCAATCGAGTTCCACGATAAAGAGATCGTGTTCGTCGCGTCGCGTTAAAAAATTGCCGGCGGGCCGCTTTCGCTACCACCCGCCAGCACCCCCAAAGTTCAGAATTTCTATTTGCTAAGCCAAGCCCATCGTGGCTAGGAGCCGACTGTCGATACGTCCGTCGGCTGGCAAGCCGTGCCTCGCTTCGTAGGCGCGGATTGCGTAGCGGGTTCGGGGCCCGATAACGCCATCTATCGGCCCTGCATAATAGCCGGCCCTGGCGAGGCGACTTTGAACGCGCGCTACGATGGAACGGGCGTAACCGCGAGCGCCGTAATAAGGATATCCGGCCCCGTAGTAACCGGCCCCATAGCCGTAACCAGCTCCATACGGATAATACGATGTATAGCCGTACGGATAGGCGCCGTAAAAGCGGGGGTAACCACCGTAGTAACCGCTATAAAAGGGGGAGCCGAACCCGATCCCAATACCCCAATTCACACCGCTGTCTCGATAATGGTTTCTCCAGTGCTTGCCGGTGCTCGTAACAACCGCCCGTCCGTCGCCCGTATTACCCACAACACGGGGTTTTGCAATCGTCGGCGTCACAAACGAAAGCGAGGCGATGGCACCTAATATTATTAGTTTTGCTTTCACAAACCTTGACCCGTTAGACGAGCATGCCGAAAATTCTTTCAAAGTTTTTCCGTATATTGCTGCCAATCCAAAGCGGCTTGCGAATGGACCGGCTTCGGCGAGCGCCGAATGGCCAGCCGTCAATTCAGGGTGAGAACCCGGCCGAAAACGTAAAACAGAGAGGCGCGAAAGATTAGCCCACTTCCGGCATTCGGGCCCGTGTGCGACCCTATCTAAATCTTTTGCTGTCCGCTAAAGCGCGCCGTACCGACCTCGCGCAAGACCCATCGTAGCCAGAAGCCGCCCATCGATGCGGCCATCGACCGGAAGTCCATGCATCCGCTCGTAAACTCGGATGGCATATCGCGTCCGGTCGCCAAACACCCCATCAATTTGGCCGCGATAAATCCCGGCACTAGCCAATCGGCGCTGCACCTGCGCTACTAGCCCCTGATCGGTACCGCCGAGGGCGCGTCCCGGATAAACTGAGCTGTTGTAATAATACTGGCCGCCGTCCTGGTCGTAGCCAGATCCGTAATATCCCCCATAGGGATAATATCCGCCGTAGGGATAGTACCCGCCGTAGGGGTAAAAGCCGTACCCCGGATAAAGCCCGTAGAAAGGAAACCCCAAGCCGATGGCAAAGGCTGACCCCCCAAAAAAGCAATCGCCCCCGCGCCATCCACGACCGCGAAAGCCCCAATTACCACGGTGCCCCCAGCTGCCCCCGTTTCCTCCGCGCCAACCGCCACCGGAATTTCCGTGCCCCCCATGCCAGCCTCCGGCCACAGCTACCGGCGCGGCCAAAGCAAAAGAACCAATGATGGCGAGAAGCGCTAATTTTGATTTCATGACAGATCCTTCCTCTAGTAAAACGCCTAAGCGAGAACGTCGTTCCGTTTTCTTTGAAGATTTTACGCGATTTGTTGTTACCAAGTCACGCTCCAAATAGCGGGCGGATGCGCTTCATTTTATTAAAAATGCGGCGTCAGAGCATTCCCTGTCTTCCAGCCCTTCTATGGGCAGTATTTGGGTCAGGCAACCTTTTGGCCGGTCCGTTGGAGCGGACCGTGAGCAGCTCGCGTCAATTCGTCGTTTATGGAGCGGAAATACGATTGCGAGGCGCTGTGGCTGACCTGGCCGAGGACGCGAAGGGAAATTTGCTCGCGTTACTTCAAGCTCCGGACCAATGGTCCATTCCGATCTTACTAAAGCTAGAGGAGTCGCAGGCGAATCTTCCGGAAAGTCCAGCCGCTTCGCTGGATTTTAGCCAGACTGGTGCCGGATTGAAGATTCAGCTCGATTTATTGGTTGGGCGCGAAATGAATCCCCAGACGATCGAGCGCGAGATCGTGCGCGCGATTCTGCTGGAGATGAGTTACAGGTCGCTGCCAAATCTGGCTGCCGGGGCAGCCTATGTGCCGTCGCCAGACTGGCTTATTGACGGAATTCTCGCTTGTCGTAATCAGTCGTCGGCGACTTCCGATGCGCTCGGCAGCTTCGCCGCGCGGCCTGTGCCACTGAAAGATTTCCTCACGCACCGCCCCCTTCCGCTCGATTCGCAATCGGGCACCTTGTATCGCGCCGCTGCTTGCGCCTTGATCACGATTTTGACCCAGCATGAAGGCGGTCGTGCGCAGCTCGCGCATTACATCGCTGATCTCCCGCGTTCCATGTCCGATCCGGTAAGCGATTTTCGCGCACATTTTCCCTGGTTAGGAAACGACCTGGAAGAGGCCGAAAAAAATTGGAGCGCTTTGGTGAAACGAATGGCCGGAGAACAACGATTCCTGCTCAATACATTTTCGGCCACAGCGCAGCAGCTGGAAGAATTGCGGCGAATGAAGATCGCGGTCGACAGCTCCGGCAAGAATCCGCTGGGCCTCGAAGAAACACTGCGAACCTCTCGAACCAGGATCAATGTTTCCGCTGCCCGAGATTTAGCGCAGCGTCTTGTCGCTCTAGCGGCAAATGCCCATCCGCTCTTGCGGGGAATTGTTAATGATTATCAGCTGGCTGCACAATCCGTGGCAAAGAAGAGGACGCATGGGTTAAGCAGGCGCCTGGCCCAGACCGCGGCATTATTGGATCAGGTTTGCTTGCGGATGGGTGAAGTTGAAGATTTCATGAATTGGTTCGAAGCAACGCAAGTGAGAACTCCGAGCGGGGATTTTCGGGAGTATGTCCGCACCGCGCAAGGCGATCCGACAACAACGCACCGACACGATGCTTTGTCGGTTTACCTTGATTGGATGGAATTGCAGCTCCAATAACCGAAGGATACTGGATGTGCATCCGGTGGGCGATTGCCTGAAGGTCGCACTGGACGCAATCGCGATGGTCGAGTTGCTCGGCTGAAGCTTGCCCGCTATCGTTGAGATGCCCCGAGTGGGCATTAACAATGCAGAAAATTGGTTTTAGTGAAGCGCTTGACTCGATCGTTGCGAATGATCCGCGTTATCAACGCGATGCCTACGTTTTCCTGCGGGACGCTCTCGATTATACGACCAAACAGCAAAAGAAAATCAGGGGCGCCGCCGTTCGCCACGTCGCGGGTCCCGAGCTTCTCGAGGGTGTGCGCCAATATGCTTTGAAGGAATTTGGGCCAATGGTGATAAGTGTTTTTTCTTTTTGGGGGGTTCGCAGCTGTGAGGATGTCGGTCACATGGTCTTTAATTTAATCGGCGCCGGTATTTTCGGGAAGACGGAGGAAGATTCGATGGAAGACTTTAAGGCAGTTTACGATTTTCATGATGCATTTGTGAAACCGTTCCTGCCACAAACGGCTCCGGCGCGCGACGGGCTGCCGAGTCTTCCGGCCCCGAAACCAGCCTGACCTGGTCGGCCACGTTCGCGATCGAAGGCGGTGTCTTTATTTCATGTTTAACACGGCGAACTTAAATCCTTCTGCGGGGACGGAGTCGCCCCTTATAACCTTTCCGCCAAACACGGCAGAGCGATGGGTGTTACCTAATGGGCTTGCTCTGATAGTACAAGAGGATCACACCGCGCCAATCGCCAGCGTTCAGGTTTGGTGCGCGACCGGTAGTATTCACGAGGATAAACACCTCGGAGCCGGTCTGTCGCACATTCTGGAGCACATGCTGTTTAAGGGAACGAAGACGCGGTCAACTAGCGAGATCGCGCAAAAGATTCAGGATGTCGGCGGTCACATCAATGCTTACACCTCATTCGATAGGACGGTTTTTTGGATTGATCTGCCCCAGGAAGGTGTCGGCAGTGCCCTCGATATTTTGTCGGATGCGATGATGAATTCCACCTTGCCGGCGGAAGAGTACATTAAAGAGCAGGAAGTCATCCGACGTGAATTCGCCATGGGTCTGGATGATCCGGATCGGGTCATCACGCAGTTGCTTTTCGCCACGGCCTATCAACAACATCCTTATCGGCTGCCTGTGATCGGCCTGCTCGATGTCTACAACCAGCTCACGCAGGAGCAGGTGATGGAGTATTACAAAACGCGCTATGTCCCCAATAATTTAACTTTTGTTGTCGTCGGAGATGTTGATTCGACAAAAGTCCGGGAAAATGTAGAGACGCTTTTTGGACATTACGCGGCGCGTTCGCTCAAACCGATTTACATCCCGCCCGAGCCCCCCCAGCTGGGCCGCCGCGAATTGCACAACGAGTTCGCAACTGAGCTAACGCACCTGGCAATGGCCTGGCATGTCCCTCAAATCGCTCATCCCGATGTGCCGGCGCTCGACCTGCTTTCCGTGATTTTGGGTGAAGGACGCAGCTCTCGTCTCTACCGACAGGTGCGCGAGGAAACGGGTCTAGTCTTTTCTATTAATGCTTTTTCCTATACACCGGGCGAGCCCGGTCTCCTGGGGGTGGACGCGGTCCTGGCGCCGAAGAACCGCCAGGCGGCGCAGGAAATGATTTTGGAGATTGTCGACCAGGTACGACAACGGGGGGTGTCGGCCGAAGAACTGGCCAAGGCAAAAAAAATCGCCTTATCTCACGAGCTTGATTCGCTCGTCACTATGCGGGGGCTAGCGTCCGATCTGGGCACAAATTGGTTTCTTACCCGTAACCTGAACTTCAGCCGTCAGTATCTGGGCAAGGTTCAGGAGGTCAGCCTTGAAGAAATCAAGCGCGCCGCGACCACTTACTTGACCGATGACAATCTAACCATCGTATCGCTTAACCCAAAGGGATCTCTGGTCTCAAAGAATGGGGCCTCTCCACCGGTCGTTGCGGGAGAAATCCAGAAATTCGAACTGCGAAACGGCCTGCGCCTGTTGGTGCGAGAAGACAGCCGGCTTCCACTTGTCGCCATGTCGGCCGTGTTTCGATGTGGCTTGCTGGCTGAAACCCCCGAAACCAACGGGATTACGCGTTTGACGGCCAAGACATTGTTAAAGGGAACCAAGACGCGCACAGGCGAGCAGATTGCAGATCAACTCGAAGCGGTTGGCGGTGAGATCGCCGCTCAAGCGGGCAACAACAGCTTGGCAATCAATTTGGATTTGACCCAGCCCGATCTCGCCCTCGGCACCGATATTTTGGCCGATGTTCTGTTGAACGCGACGATGCCAGAACAAGCCGTGGCCCGAGAAAAAGAGATTCAGCTTGCCAAAATCAAAGAAGCAGAGGAGCAGCCGCTTTCCGTCGCCAAAAATATTTTACGCTCGGCACTGTTTCCAGAACATCCCTTTAGTTTGCGTGCGGTGGGTTCTTCGCAATCGGTTGAAGGTCTTACTGCTAAAGATTTGCTGGCTTTTCGCGATCGTTTCGTCGTGGGCAGGAATGGCGTGATCGCCGTTTTTGGTAATGTCAAAGCGGCTGACGTCAAACAGCTGCTCGAGCAGAAACTTGCGGCGATGCCGCCGGGCGAACTGGCGTTGACTGATGCTCCGAGGCCGCATCCACTCAGCCATTCAAAAACTGTCCGGGCGGAACGAGACAAGATGCAGGCTGTGCTGATGCTGGGTTATCAGGGAGCAGATGTTTTCGACCCCGACCGGTATGCCTTGGAATTGATCGACGAAGCCAGCAGCGATATGGGCTCGCGCTTTTTCATTCGCATTCGCGAAGAAATGGGCTTGGCTTATTTTGTCGGAGCGGCACAAGTGCAGGCGCTCGTTCCGGGATTATTCGCATTCTATCTCGGCACCGACCCGGAGAAGACGGAAGACGTAAAGAAAGCATTTCTGGAAGAGGTAGAGAAGCTTTCGAGTAATGGGCTGACCGAAATCGAGTTGGCCCGAGCCAAGAAGAAGTTGGTCGGGCAGCAACAGATTGCCAACCAGAGCAACAACACTTTCGCCTATATGAGCGCCCTGGACGAGCTCTACGGCTTAGGGTTCGACCGCTACAAAGAGCTGGGAGCGAGAGTCGACGCCGTCACTCTGGCCGATATCAAGCGCGTCGCCGCCAGGTACTTTGCCCGGCAACGACATGTCCTGGCAATTGTTCAACCACCAGCCAGGCAGCGAGCAACGAAGAGTAGGTAGAATGGCTGAGGTTCAAACGGCAACGAATTCAGGAGAAGTGGCGCAGCGCTTTATTGAGTTCGTCATGATGCAGGCGCAAAACGCCGCGCTTTTTCTCGGCCAGATTCCTAACCCGCAGACGGGACAGGCTGAGGTGAATCTCGACGTGGCAAAAATGTTTATCGATCAGTTGGCTATGATTCAGGAAAAGACGCGCGGCAATTTGAGCAACGAAGAGAGCGCCGTCCTAAAAAACGCACTCGCTAATTTGCAACTCGCCTACGTGGAAACGGCGCGCGGCGGTTCCAAGCCTGAATCCAGCGAGGCTCAAACGCAAGCGAAGGCACCGTTCGATCGCCCGGCTTCTGGTGCAGAATCGCCGGCCCCCACCGACGCTGAACCCGAATCGCGCAAGAAGTTTACCAAAAGCTACGGCGGGTAGCGATTCGGGCGAAGGGGATACAACTTCCGGTGCGCACTTTGCCCGCGCGACGTTCGTATTACAAGCGTGACGACCAGTGAAAAGAAAAAAATCGCCCAATTGAAGGTCGTCACCGATCCGATCGAGGCAGCGGAGGAAGCTGGCCTGCGCTATGTCAATGATGAACAGCCTGGTTACACTCGAAAGCGCAAAGGAAACTCCTTTGTTTATTACGATTTGGAAGGGAAGGTAATTCGCGATGAGCCGCGGTTACTTCGAATCCGTCGGCTGGCCATTCCCCCGGCTTACACGGATGTCTGGATTTGCCCCTCGCCTAATGGGCATCTCCAAGCGACAGGCCGAGACGACCGTGGACGCAAACAATACCGCTATCACGAGCGCTGGCGTCTCATTCGAGATGAGAACAAATACGATCGCATGCTTGTTTTCGGCGACGCACTGCCAAAGATTCGTCGTCGTATCAAGGCCGATCTGAAGCAACCCGGCCTGCCGCGGAACAAGGTTCTGGCTACAGTTGTGCAGTTGCTCGAGCGCACCTTCATTCGAGTAGGCAATGAAGAATACGCCAAACAAAACAACTCCTTTGGTTTGACTACCATGCGGAATCACCACGTCCAAGTCAGAGGATCGCGTCTGCGATTTCGTTTTCGGGGAAAAAGCGGAGTGCGACACGAAGTAGACATGGATGATCTCCGGATCGCAAAAATTGTGCGAAAGCTGCAGGATCTGCCGGGTCAGGAACTGTTTCAGTACGTCGATGAAGAAGGTCAATTTCGCGATATCACTTCTCAAGATGTCAATTCTTACCTGGGCGAAATTACCGGAGAAGATTTTACCGCGAAGGATTTTCGTACCTGGGCCGGAACAGTGCTGGTCGCTTTGGCGCTGAATCTGCAGGAGGCTTTCCAAACCAAGAAACAGGCAAAAGCCAACGTGAAGGATGCAATTAGCGCGGTCTCAAAGATTCTTGGCAATACGCCGGCGGTTTGTCGCAAGTGCTATGTTCACCCGGCGGTGCTCGAGAGTTATCTTGATGGTGATCTGCTTGAAGGTCTTAAGATCAAGACGAAACAAGGGATTGAAGAGAAGTCGGACGACCTTGAGGAAAATGAAATGGCTGTTCTCCAGTTTCTACGAACGCGGCTGGAAAAGAAGGCCGCCTAAAACAAAAGAGCCGCGCAATATAGTACGCGGCCCTCTCGAATTCGTTAAGTTCAGTCAGCTATTTTTTCTCGCTTCTTCTCCGTGCCGCCCATCGCGCCTTCATCATATCGCTGAGTTTTTTTCGTGCTGCCGGCGACATACGTCCGCGCCGCCTCCGCGTTCTTGCCGACCGGGATGTGGTAGCTGAACCAGCCTTGCGCCCGCCTCTGGCGCGGGCCCAACGCGCACGGGCCGCGGCGGCGATCTTTGCCCGGGTAGCGGCAGACATAGTCCGACGGCCAGTTGTTCTTTTGCTCGAAGTTGAAGTCGAAGTAGATCGACCGCCACCGACTAGGGCCGCGAGACGCTGTTCCAGTGCGTCAATTTGACGGCGAACGCCAACTGCTTCTTCCAATCGCTTAAGTGATAAGTCCATTCTGAAGTCACTAGCAGTCCCCTAGCTAACTGCAAACTATTTTCGTAACTATTTTTGACTAGTTACTGTACTTATCTGGTCGATCGACGAGTAGGTTTGGGGCTAGACCGACCAGCTTTGACTGGTTTTGCAGAGGCAGTGGTTGCCTCTCCAGCCTGCTGGCCTTCAGGGTATTTTTTTGTGCTTGGCCAAACCAGACGCCATGGTTCGGAACGCAGCAGTGCCGTCGCATCCTTAATGTTGTGACCGCTCTCCTGCAAAGAAGGCTCAAGTGAATTCATCGTCGCTTTCAACTTCTCCGAGGACTCGCGGAAGTTCTGCAGAGTGACTTTGATATTATCGTTTTTGGTCAGATCGTTAGTAATCCGCTGAATATTGGAAAGCGACTTGGACAAGGAGCCATCCTCAGCAGTAAGTTCGTTGAGGTGTTCGCCAAAGGTCCGGAATTGGACCAAGGCCAGGTTCAGCTGAGAACTTTCGTCGGTAATGTGGCTTAGATTTTGGGCCGTCAGTTCGAGCTGCTTGAACGTTGCCGTCGCTTCGGTTGCAACCGGTTGAACGACTTCCAGCACTTTGGCAATGGCCTCGCCGAAGTCCGGCACACGCTCACCCGCAAACACTTCCCCGGAGCTGGCCCGACCCGACGCTTCCGTCCCCTCGGTAAAGTCGATCGCGGTTTCACCAAGAAGACCAAGTGTGATCATGCGCGCTTTGGAATCGCGATAAAGCTGGGCATTCCGATCCACTTGGACATCGATTCTCACTTCAAAGCGTGGAGGTTTCTCGGTCGGAGGCGCCGGAGTAGCGTTAGGATCAACCGTATGCAGCGCGCGAGCTACTTCGATGGCGCGCTGGCTCTCTGCTTTTGAAACAGGAGAATAAAGCTTTGCCACCTGCCCAATCTTGCGTCCGGCCAGCAATACCGGCGCGCCCAGTTTAATTCCAGCGGCATTATCGAAATAGATCTTGTATGTGGTGAGCGGTCTGAATAATCCGGGCGCGCCAAGAAGAACCAGGACACCAGTCAGGATGGCCAGCGTGGCGACAACAAGGAGGCCGGTTAGAATTTCGTTACGACGTAATTGCATCTAATGTACCTTCGAGGATGGGACCTGTGGTGCTCCCGCTCAAGAACTGAACGACGACGGGATTGTCCGATTTTTTAATATCATCGGGATTACCGTCAGCGATGATTTTGCCCTGGTAGAGCATAGCCATTCGCGTGGCAACTCTAAAGGCACTTTCCATTTCGTGAGTGACGATAATGGAGGAAACCTTGTGTTTCTCCGACAGACTGACGATGAGTTCGTCAATAACTGAGCTAATGACCGGATCGAGGCCGGCAGTAGGCTCATCAAAGAGGATAAGTTCGGGCTCCATCACCAAAGCGCGCGCCAGGCTGACCCGTTTTCGCATGCCGCCACTGAGCTCGGAGGGCATTTGGTTGCACGCGTCTTTCATACCTACCAGTTCCAATTTTGATTCTACAATCTCCCTGATCTCCGCATCCGATTTGTCAGTCAGTTCTTCCAGGGGGAGAGCAACGTTCTCACAAACGGTAAGGGAGCTTAATAGCGCGGAATATTGATGGACCATACCAATTTGCCGCCGAATTTGCTGAAGTTTGCGCGGATTGAGCCGCGTAATCTCGAATTGCTTAAAAAAAATCTGGCCCGCATCCGGCTGGATAAGTCCGAGTATCAAGCGCAGGATCGTGCTCTTGCCGCTGCCGCTCTGGCCCATGACAACCAGACGATCGAGCGGATTAACAATTAACGACACGTCGTCCAATACCTTTTTCTCTTCGAATTTCTTGGATACGTCGCGCAGCTCGACGACGTGCGTGGCTGGAATGGTCAAGGGAAAAAAACAATGTAAACGATGTTAAAGAGCGTATCGAATCCGATCACGGTCGTGATTGCTGTCACCACACTCGAGGTAGTGGAAGTACCGACTCCTTCGGCTCCTCCCTTGACGCTCAAGCCGCGGTAGCAGGCGATGGCGCTAATCAAGAATCCGAAGAGGAAACTCTTGAGCACACCGGTGACAATGTCGCGAATAAGAAGCGCGTCTTTAACCAAATCGATAAAATAGACAAAGGCGATGTTAAAATAGACGCGCGAAATGATGCTACTCGCAAAAATGGCCGCGAGGCTTGAGACAGTAGACAAACAAGGCATCAGTGCGAATAGTGCTAGCATTCGCGGCGCGACCAGAAAACGTAACGGCGGAATGCCCATCGCTTCGATTGCTTCTACTTCCTCGTTCACCTCCATGGTACCAAGCTCAGCTGTGAAAGAGGCGCCGATGCGCGCGGCTAGCATGATTCCGGTGAGTAAAGGCCCAAGTTCGCGGGTGAATGAAATCGCCACCAATCCCGGGACCAAACGTTCAGTGCCGAATCGTTGTAATTGATAACCGGTCAGTAGCGCCATTGTGAGTCCAAGAAAAAAGGAAACCAACCCAACCAATGGCACCGAGCCGACGCCGGCACGTTCGCCGTAGCGGAAAAAAGTAGCGGCTCGAAATGGCGCTCGGCCCCGCCGGATGTTGTCGAATGTCTCGCTGAACGTTTGGGAGATAAACCAAAACAGACTCCCAACTTCCCGCATGAATTCGCGGCTGAAATGCCCCAAACCCTGCATGACCACGACGGGGTTCGTCTGAATCGGCGCA
>DASXIC010000086.1:0-3837 GCA_036498205.1 Chthoniobacterales bacterium
TTTGATTTTTGCATATTTATAATGATCGGCCTTTCTATTTGGTGGAGACTTGGGGCTCTCCTCCTGATCTGGGCCCGGTTGCGACACGCGCAGCCGCAGTGCCGCCCTGGTAAAGTTTAGTGCCCTGCCCCACGGCGGCAAAATATCGCAAATGACGCAGTTCCATTGCATGGAGGATTGTGCAGGACAAGTACGAAAGCAGCAAGGCGAGCGACGCTGGCTCGCTATTCACTGGATCTCGGCTGCATGCGCTGCCTCCGTCGGGATTGCGACCCGCAGCGGTAAAGGCTAAGCTCTAGCTGTGAGCACGGCGAAGGAGATCGATTCCGTCGGCATCTTCTTTCAGGAGACTCGTCTGTAAACTTGTTTGTAGGTGATAGTTTGAGACAGTTGGGGGCTCGTTTCTGTTACTTGCATCGTCAACGTCCGGCCATCCGGGCTTAGAGTGTAATCATTCACTCTGCGCCCGTCTGCTGACGTGAATGTCTGGACCAAACGCCGGCCTGCCAACTGCATGCTGGCGTTCACTTTTCCTCCGTCAGGACCGAACCAGGCGACAGGTGCACCCTTCGCCGGTGTCAGTAACGGCGGCTGGTTATCCACGGTGACGCTGATTTCATTCGCAGGAGAACTGATGATTACGCGGTGGTAGGCGGGGTTCAGTTTCTTGAGGCGCTCGCGAGCGATATCTCGCGTCGGGAAGCTCAGCTTCCCCGCCGCATCCTCGATCACCGCATTGATACTGTCGCTGTCAGTTTCGTCCAGGATATAGGTTCCATCCAGGGCGGACTCCTGTGCAGCAGCTAGTATGTTTGAGCCGGCAAAGATCGCACTGCACAACAGGACAAGACAAAGTATCGACACGAAATTAGTCATAGCCATTTTTCGCCGGCCGGTGACGAGCGATATTCTGCCGCGAGTTTTCATCATTCGAGCATCAGAATGTATTCGCTGAAGCCAACCCGCCATACGCCGCGAGCGTGGGATTTTGAAATGTTGCTGTTGAGATGATTCGCACTCCCTCGTTTGAGGTAATCCTAGGAAACTGCGAGAGAGGAAATGTTATCGTTCTCGATCTTGAAGCGATAATCGAGCGTTACAGGACTTGCATCGAACGTTCCCGATACTTCCATAGCCACGGCGATCTCGTCATTGTCAATCCTGCGGTTGACTGGCTTGAACTGGAATTTGTATTTCTCGTTCGTCTCCACAAGCCACCGCTCGATCGCCGCCTTCCCAAGACGTTGCTTCGCCTCGTCCTGGACAAGGGCGTCATCGGAAAAGCACGAAAGAAATCGCCGATAGCATTCGCGGCAAGTAAGGAAAGGTCCGTCGTGCAGCGCGGACGCGCCGAGAGAACCTCCTGGGGGAGGGTTTTCATGTTCCTTTGCGATAATGTTCCTTCACGTTCGAGACTAAACATTTTGCGCTAAAGACCACGTTGAGGAAATTGCTGTCGCGATGCGCGATTTTTTGCGAAAACTGTCGTACAAGTTGGGCTAGCGAATTCTTCTTGTTACAACGCCGGACAATTTCGACCCCATGCGTCATCAACGACTAATCATGTGTGCCACATTCGGCGCACTCACTCTTTGGGTTTTTTCTACGGGTTGTTCCCGTAAGAAGGCTCAGGTTGCCCCGGGTGCGCCGGAAGTTCTGGTGACGACGGTGACGCCGCGAGATGTGCCGCGGATCCTGGAGCGAGTCGCCACACTCGACGGCTTCATTAACGCGAATATCAACGCACAGGTACAGGGCTACATCGTCTCGCGCCCTTATCAGGAAGGCAGCTTGGTGAAAAAAGGCGATCTGCTTTTTCAGATTGATCCGCGCCCCTTTGAAGCGGCCCTGGCCCAAGCGAAGGGAACTCTGGCCAGAGACCAGGCCAATCTGGCCAAGGCCGAGGCGGATCAAAAACGCGCATTCGATTTGTTTAATAGGAAAGTCATCAGCGATCAGGAGCGGGACACGGCGGTGGCGGCGGCCGGCTCAAGCCGGGCCAACGTGGAGGCGGACGAAGCGGCGGTGAAACAGGCGGAGTTGAATCTTGGTTACGCCAAGGTGACCGCGCCAATCGACGGAATAGCCGGCTTCACTAATAATCAGGTGGGCGATCTCGTTGGGCCCACAAGCGGTCCACTCACAACCGTTTCACAGATCGACCCAATTAAGGCGCTTGTGACCGCCGGCGAAGGACCGTTTACCGATTTTGTTTCACGCCATCCTGATCCGACGGAGCGCGCCGCATACATAGGAAGCCTGCAGTTCGAGTTGATTCTCGGCGACGGCAAGGTGTATCCACGCAGAGGAACATTTTATGCGCTTGATCGTAACCTCGACCTAAAGACGGGGTCGATTCGTTACGAGGTGATATTTCCAAATCCGGGCAATAATTTGAGGCCGGGGCAATTCGGGAAGGTGCGCTTCGTCGCTGACATGAAAAAGGGGGCGATGGTAATTCCGCAGGAAGCGGTCTCAGAATTGCAGGGCAACTATCAAGTGGTGGTTGTCGACCAGGACAACAAGGCGCACATCCGGCCGGTCAAAATGGGCGACCGGATCGGTTCGATGTGGGAGGTGACAGAGGGGTTGAACCCGGGCGAACGAGTGGTGGTGGAGGGGATCCAAAAAGCACGCGAAGGTGCGCCAGTCACGCCGAAAGATTGGACGCCGCCGCCTGACGCCCTGGTTTCAAAATCAGACCAGCCCAAAGGACCCTGAACCGTGTCGGAATTTTTTGTCCGGCGACCCATTGTCGCGATCGTCATCGCGATTTTGATGACGCTGATCGGCGGCGTTTGCATTCTCGGGCTTCCGATCGCGCAGTATCCACAAATCGCGCCGCCGGAAATTCAGGTGCAAACCCATTTCACGGGCGCGGACGCGCTGACGATTGAGCAATCGGTCGCGGCGCCGATCGAGCAGCAGATGAGCGGCGTTGACAACATGAACTACATGTACTCGATCAACGCGAACAGCGGCGACATTCGATTGATCGTCAATTTCGACGTCGCGACTGATCCGAACATCGATCAAGTCCTTACCCAGCTTCGTGTAGCGCAAGCGCAATCCCAATTGCCTCAGGACGTGAACAACTACGGTTTGACCGTTAAGAAATCGACGACCGCGCCACTGCTGCTGATCTCGGTCTTTTCGCCGAAAGGAACCTACGACGGAGTTTTTCTCGCGAACTACGGCTACATTAATTTGTTCGATCAACTCACGCGCGTGCCGGGAATTGGAAATGTCCAGGTTTTCGGCGCCGGCCAATACGCGATGCGTTTGTGGGTGAAACCAGATCAACTCGCGAAGCTCGGGATCACTGTCCCGGACATCATTAGCGCGGTGCAGAAGCAGAACAACGTGAATCCCGCCGGCCAGGTCGGGGGCGAACCGATTCCGAGTGGACAGAAGTTCACCTACACCGTGCGCGCACAGGGCCGACTGCAATCGCCGGAGGAATTCGGTGAGATTGTGGTCAGGGCAAATCCGGATGGCTCGTTCGTGCGCGTGAAAGACATCGCCCGGATCGATCTCGGCGCACAAACTTACAATTTGAAGGGCCGACTCAACGGACAGCCCGCCGCCATTCTCGCCTGCTATCAACTTCCGGGGACCAACGCCGTCAAAGCCGCGCAAGCTGTGCGCAAGCTAATGGCGGAAGCGAAGCAGCGGTTTCCCGCCGATATGGATTATGCTGTCTCGCTCGATCAAACGCTCTCCGTCACCGAAGGCATGCGCGAAATTTTGAAGACGCTGCTCGAAGCGCTCGCCCTCGTTGTGCTCGTCGTGTACATTTTTTTGCAAGGCTGGCGCGCAACGCTGATTCCGCTTTGT
>DASXIC010000087.1:0-16628 GCA_036498205.1 Chthoniobacterales bacterium
CGCCGGCGTTTACCAGTTCGATCCCCTCGAAGCCGTGACCGAGGAAGAGTTTCATCGCGAGTTCAATACCAATGTGCTTGGTTTGATTCTGGCGACGCAGGAAGCGGTAAAGCATTTTGGTTCTGAAGGCGGTAGCGTAATCAACATCGGTTCGCTCGCCAGCTCGCTCACTCCACCGACTGCGGTGGTTTACAACGCGACGAAGAGTGCGGTGGATGCGATCACGCGGACGCTAGCGAAAGAACTTGGCCCAAAGAAGATCCGGGTGAACTCCATTAACCCGGGCACGGTGGTCAC
The DNA here is from genome assembly GCA_036498205.1 of Chthoniobacterales bacterium. Classification (GTDB taxonomy): domain Bacteria; phylum Verrucomicrobiota; class Verrucomicrobiia; order Chthoniobacterales; family UBA10450; genus AV69. Next base: position 298 of record DASXIC010000087.1, read on the forward strand.
CGAAGGAGCTATCGCCGGTGGTTATACCGAAGGCGATTTTCGCAAGTACATGGAGTCGCAAGCGCCGCTGGGTCGGATCGGTTCGACCGAAGATATCGGGCCAGCCGCAGTGTTCTTTGCCTCGGATGATTCTGCCTGGATTACGGGTGAAACGTTGCTGATCGCGGGCGGACTTCGTTAATCCCAGAAGAAATGAATTTGAAAACAACAACAAAGGAAAATTCAGATCATGAAAACTAAATTCTATTGGGTCGCGCTTCTTGCGAGTGCGGCATTGATTGCCCAGGCAAATGCCGGCGGGCATCACGGGGGCGGAGGTTTTGGCGGAGTCGGACGGGCCGGTGCAAGTGGCGGAGGAGCGCGAGCATCGTCTTTCGGACCGCGCAGTAACTTCGGTGGCGGGCGCTTCATGGGGCCAGGAGCGCGCTTCTCATCATACGGGGCGCCGATTGGATTTCATCAGCAACGGTTTGGTGGTTCTGATCGCATGCTTGGACGCAGTGGCCAATTTGCAACAGGAACCGCCAATCGGCGCTTCGATGGCTCGAGAACGTTCAGTCGAGGAGACAATCGTTTCACTAGAACGGGAAATAATTTTGGAAGCCGCGGCTTAAACGGCGGGCGCGAACATCTCTTTGCCCGGCGCTCGGCCGACTGGCATCGCGATTGGGACCGGAATCGCGACCATTTCTGGCGCGGTCATCGCTGCCGTTTTGTAAATGGAGAATGGTTTATCTTCGATTCCGGATTCGATCCCTACGACTACTGGTATCCTTATGGTTACCCCTACGGTTACTACCCGTATGATTACTATTCCGATAGTTACTATCCAGGCGGGTACGATGGCGTCGACGGAGGCTACTACGATGAGGGAGTTTATCCTTCTGAGCAATCCACTGACTCCACAATAACTACTGCTCAGGAGCAGTTATCGAGAGAAGGTTATTACCAGGGAGCAATTGACGGCACCTATGGCCCGGAAACCCGGCGCGCCATTATGCGCTATCAGCGAGACCACGGGCTGCACGTAACCGGCCGTCTTAACGCGGACACACTCGAGGCTTTGGGATTGCGACGAGTGGCGAGTAAGTAACAAAGCCATGAGGACGACCCAGAGAAGACTCGAGGCCATGAACGACTCAGCCTTGGACATCCCATTCTGGTTCGCTGTTCTCAGTCCTTTGCTCGGCATTCTGTTAGGCTTTGTCGCTCTACTCCTCTTCTTTCAGTGAAAAAATCGACCAGTACTCACGCAAGTACCGATTCGACGGTTGGTGGGAAACATAGAGAGCATGGAGGTGGGCGTGTCAGGAGCGACGCTCACCTTCATCCTCATTGGTTCCTGAGAGGATAGAAATGGAATAGGATATGAAATCACCTCTAGTTCTTTTGTTCACGCGCGACAGCGATTTCGCCCGCTTGGTTTGTGATGCCTTCCTTGGAACGAAGGCCGTTGTGCTGGTTGCAGGTGACGTGCGTGATGGGTTGCAAATCGTTTATCAACGCGGGCGTGAACTCGATTTCGCCTTGATGGATTTCGACAACGATTGTCGGGGCAGGACGTTGCTCAGCGCAGTCCATACATGTTACGAAGAATTGCCAATCGTGGTGACGACTTCGGAAGACGTCGAGCATGCCTGTTCTCTCGCCTATGCCAATGGTGCTCGAACCTGTCTTAGAAAACCGCTGTCCACGATTAGCTTTAGCAACGCAATCGCCGACATGACGGGCGCGGCCTTAACAAGTCCGGATCCGACGAGGTCAAAATGCGACGAACAAAATTATCGAAGCGAATTTTCTTCGCCGGATTGCTGAAGAAAAACCGCGCATCTCAATCGCCGGAGGATGTACCTCCCAACTGGGAGATTGGAGAATCCCTCGTATGCGTATTGGCCCTGACGGGGAAGCGTAACGAACTTAAACTGTGAAAAAGTTAACTTTGCTTAGCTTGGTCGGCATCGCATCGATCGCCCTGGCACAATCAGGGTTCGCGGGCGGTCGCGGAGGGGGCGGAGGCGGTCACGGTGGCGGAGGTTTTCATGGCGGAGGTGGCGGTTTCCACGGCGGTGGCTTTCGTGGCGGCGGTTTCGGAGGCCGGTTCGGTTCAATGCGAGGCGGATACAGGTTCGCCCACGGCGGAGCTGGTCGGTGGGGGGGTCGCAACTGGGGTGGCAATTGGCGCCATCACAGATTCAATAATGTCGTCTTTTTTGATGACTTCGGCTATCCGGGGTGGTGGGGCTGGGACTATCCGTACGGATATTACCCATATGGATATTACCCGTACGATTACTATGGATACAGCGGCTACTACGGTGGTCCCGGGTACGGTTATTACGATGGCCTCGGCTACGGATACGGCCGTGGGGCCCGAGCTGGTTACAGGTACGGCTACGGCAGTCGCTCAAGGAATGTCCGAGGTGTGCGGAGCAGGTAACAAGGGCACGTCACAGTTTTGGGATTGACGCTGCTAATCGTGGGTCGCCATGCCCGCACAACCGATTCGAGAATCGTCCCGTAGACTTCCCTCGCGAGATATTGCGATGCTGCAAGGATCGGGATAAAGCGCTCAAGCTTTCGTATGTTTTCCATACGAAGAAGCCTCCCCATGAGCTTTGGCACATGTGCGGCGGTAAATGGTGGCGAGAAGAGGTAAAGGAACCCGCATCGCGTAGAGCATCGCGATCAATCCATAGATCAAACTAAGCCGCATGGGGCCGACTGCGTCATAGCGACGAGGGCTAACTACGAGTCGCGACCGAAGCACCACCACACGACCGAGTCGCTTCAATTGGCGGAAAAACTGTGCATCCTCCATCAAGGGCACGTCCGGATATCCCCCGATTTTTTCGAATGCAATGCGCCGGCAAAAGAACCCGTGATCGCCAAATCGCATGCGCAGGAGAAGGCCGGCGTAATGAGCGAAGGAATCTGTCAGTCGATAAACAACGTCCCTACGCGGGATACGAATACGAAAGAAACCGCCAACAGTTAATGGATCTAGCAAGGAGCGCGTTATCTCGTGGAGACAGCCACAAGGCACTTCGCAATCTGCGTGTAGAAACCAAAGGACTTCGCCCGACGCAGCTTTAGCCCCAGTGTTCAACTGAATTGCGCGGCCAGGCTTCGTCAACAGCACGCGGTCGCAGATGCTGGCAGCACGCTGACGTGTCCCATCACTACTTCCCCCGTCGGCGACAATGATTTCAGCTGGGGCTGCGCGTTCTCGCAGATTTTTGAGAAATTGCTCGATGATAGCCGCCTCATTTAGCACCGGGACTACGATTGATATGAAAGGGGATAGCCGATTTGCGCCCGGCACAGGTTTTTCCAGGTCGTCAATCCCGGTGCGATCATCCAAAATAGGCGAATGAGCCGCTTTGCTGACACACTCGCCGCGAACGGGCTGGCTCTCTATCATGGAAGGACGGAAGTTTTGCAGGTAAACGTTGGTAAACTTTGCAATCTAACCTGCACGCATTGTCATGTGAATGCGGGCCCAAAACGCAAGGAGATCATCACCCGCGCTACCATCGATCGCATTATCGACTGGTTTTCACACAGCGAGATCCCAACCATTGACCTCACCGGCGGGGCGCCGGAAATGATTCCAGATTTCCGGTATTTTATCGAGCGCGCCAAGGCAGTCCTGCCATTCCGCCACATCATCGATCGCTGTAATCTCACCATCCTGCTTGAGCCAGGCTATGAAGATCTGGCGGAATTCCTCGCGGGAAAAAAAGTCGAGCTCATCGCGTCAATGCCGTGCTACACACCAGAGAACGTCAACGCGCAACGCGGTGAAGGCGTGTTCGAGGCGAGCATCGAGGCCCTGCAGTTGTTGAATTCACTGGGCTACGGAGTTGATCGTGAGTTGCCGCTGCATCTCGTTTACAATCCAACCGGCTCTTTTCTCCCGGGGCCGCAGGCCGAACTGGAGGCGGATTACAAACGCGAACTGCACCAGCATTTCGGAATTCTTTTTAACAATCTATATACCATTACAAATCTGCCGATCGCGCGTTTCGCCTCCTGTTTGCGGCACGATAACCGCCTGGAGGATTATATGCAGTTGCTGATCGAGAACTTTAATCCTGCGACGGTTAGTGGATTAATGTGTCGCAATACAATCAGCGTAAGCTGGACTGGTGAAGTGTTTGATTGCGATTTCAACCAGATGCTGAAGCTCAATTGGCGAAAGCAAGATCGAGCGCTTTATCTCTGGGAAATTGACCCAGCCGAGGTCAACAACCGTAAAATCCTTACCGGCGACCATTGTTTCGGTTGCACGGCGGGCGCCGGTTCGAGTTGCGGTGGTGCACTGGTGTAATTAACGATAAATAAACACCTTTGAACGAAACAAGCGCGCGCCGTTTCGGCGGAATAGATCGCCGACGTCGGCGGAATATAGCTCGCCATTTCTCTGCGGATGAAATTCCAAAAGCACCATGCCACCGTCGTTCAACTGATTAGCGCGCGCGTCATCGATGAAAAACTGCCAGTCATCCGCCGACCAGGTGCGCCAATCTCCATCGGTCTGGCGTTCGATGCGATGGAAACAAGTCAGGTAGCTGGTGACCAAATCGAATTTTTGTTCTGTTGCCGGCAGGGGTTGCCGCGGTTGGATACGGTGAGTTATGCGACTCACTTTTAACAGAGAAAGGATGTCACGGAAGATTGGCTGCTCATCCAGGTCCAAGCCTATGCCATTGTGCCCCAGTTGCTGCGCAACATAGAGGAAATAGCCAGGACCGCATCCCAGATCGAGAATGTGACGGCGCGGCCCGCGATCGAGTGCGAGATCCTGTGCGCGCTCAACGTTGCGCTTAATCCAAAATCGTGTGTCGGCGAAACGATGCACTTCCTTGCCCCCACGTGGATATTTCCGGCGCAGCGCCTCCCACGAGCGGTCTTGTTCCAGCTGAAGGTGCATTTTTCGGGCGCTAATCGGATGCATTGCGCGGCGGGCATGCTCACGCGTGCTGGCGATAATGTCAGGGTCGAAGATTTTCCCGAGCTTATGTCCGAGCTTCATCGTTGCCGAATTGTTTGCAGCCGGAGGCACGTTGCACAGGCGGCACAGCCGAAACGCTGAGTCGCGTGCATCATTATCTTTCGCGACGATATCAAGGCGGACATTGGCGATATCCTTCGCTTTCGCTCAGGATGACACGCATTCAGAAAATGGAGACCATGTTGCCGACCGTCACCAGTTCTTTAACGCGGGCCGCGTCCCAATTGGCGGTACGGATGCAGCCATGGCTGGCGGCGCGCCCGATGGTTTCCGGATTATTCGTGCCGTGAATACCGACGTGGGGTTTGTTCAAGCCGGCCCATAAAACACCGACTGGATTTCTCGGTCCCGGTGGCAAATCGAATGCCGTGCCGCTTACTATCCCGTGCTGCAATACGCCTTCGTCGTGGCGAAAAACGGGCATGGTTGCGATGCCCAGGATTTTCCAGACGCCGATAGGCGCGGGTAAAGTTGTCGAACCGGGTGTGATTGGAAATTCCGCGACGAGCTGCTGATTGTCGTAGATAAGAAGGAACCGTTCTTTCGTGTCGATGTAGATTTTTCGATTTGCCAGCGCAGGATTTGGCTGGGCGAATCCTTCATGGAGGTCTTCGATTTTGAATGGCAGCACGTTGGGGACTTTTACGGTGTCACCGGGCTTGAGTGTGTCGAGGTTCATTCCTGGATTGAGCTTGCGCAGATAGGCCTGGGCGGAATGGAATCGCTCGGCCACGAGGTCGAGGAGTGAGCCATATTTGAGCGCCTTTAGTTTCGCTTGCTCGCTCGGTTTTGTTGCTGTGGGCCCGACGAAGTTCTCCGCTTCCGGCGGAATGGTGTAAGTGGTGAACGGCTCCGGCACCTGATCGAGCAACCATTGGTCGACTACGCCCGTTTCCCGCATTCGATGGGACCGTTTGTAATGCACCAGTGCCTTGCGAAAAAACTCGCCCATTTGGCCGTCGATTTTGCCCGGCCCAAAATCGTTGTTATCAAGAAAGATTTGAAGCCGGGTAGCAGTTACTTCATCGAAATTCGGCAACGCGACCAAAGCCTTGCGCCCTTCGGCTTTGGTAGCCTTGGGAATCGGTGTTGTTGGCGGCTTGGGCGGAGCGGGCTTTGCCCCGACAGCAAAGGAAGTAACCACGAACAAAATTGTTACCGTAAAAACCCTCATGAGCGGCAAGTAATCACCTCGGATGGATGGCAGTGCAACCGAGGTTTGAAGAAAACGTCCCGCTCGAAACGTGCCGACTAGCGCGCATCCCCCTTCGGAAACATCACTTTTTCAGGCTTTTCGTTCAGGGCAGCGAGGAGCTTCTTGATCAGACGTGTTTTGACCGACCCTGCGTCCCGGGGCGGAACGAGGTATCGCACAATGGCCTCTAACCAAGTATTGTCGTCGACACGAAAGATTACACGGGGTCGTTCTCGCACCTCGAGTTCATCGACTGGCGTACGGGCGAGAAGATTGCGATAAACCTCCACTCGCTCGATCATATCCTCGCCGATTTCCTCCTCGGTAATCTTCTGCATCGTCGTGGCGACGAACTCCAAGTCGCTTTGGTAAGCGATTTGAAATTTCACTTCGTTCCAAATATAAGGAAAAAGCGGCCACGAATAGTTAAAGACCATCGTGTTCAGGACCTTGGAATTCGGGAATTTAATGATCCGGCCGCTCGGATGATCGGTGGAAAGGTATTTGCCACCAAATTCCCACAGAGTTGTGTCGAAGTAGCCGACATCGATGACATCTCCGGTGGCGTCGTCGATTTCAATCCGATCGCCGACTCGGTACGGACGACGCACCAGTATATAGATCCAGCCGATAAAGCTCGACATTGGGGTCTGAACGGAAAGTCCAAGAATGACTGACAGCACACCGACGGAGATGAGCGCGGTGTACCAATTCACAAAGAAAACCGAAACAGCGATCAGTGCGACCAGCACAGCGACAACCAGCCGGACAATTCGCTTGAGAGTGAACCGCGTCGCGGCATCGCTTATCCGGCCGATGGCGTAGACTGAAACCGCCTTGGCAACGGCCAAAAGGATGATGACCATCACGCTGCCTCGGACCAAACGAAGAAGCATTTCGAGGTGAGGGGAAGGCAGCGGGATAAAACGCGAGGCGAGCAGGTAATAGAAAACTCCGCAGCCCAGAAGAAGCAGCGCGTGCGTGACAAACCAAAACTTGTCTCTTGTCTGAGCCTTGACTTCCGTTTTGCGTGTCTGGTCGAGCGCTTCGCGCACTTCCGGCTGACTGGAGATTTGCTGTGCTTTCTCGTTCATCTCTCTTTCTTTCAATCGAAATGCGCCGGCGTTTCGATTGCGACAAACTGGTAGGCCACTTCAGCTATTGTGATTGGAAACAAGTCTGCCACCTTGCCTCATGAACGAACTCGTTACACTCGTTGCACAACGGACCGGATTAAGCCAGGAGGACGCGCAAAAGGCGGTCGAGACAGTAATCGATGTCTTGAAACAGAAATTACCTGCTCCACTGGCAAATCACCTCGACGCGTTTCTTGCCGGTGAAATCTCGAATACGGTTGGAGAGTTTGGCGCTGCCGCGGGGGAGATGCTGAAAGGCGCAGTAGGCAGTTTCTTCGGGAAAAAATAAGGGACCAAATCCGTCAGGCAGTTTTGATCCAACTCCGGAGCACTTCTGCTACGCTCCATGCCTGGGCGATACAGCCGCCGGCATAGTGCGGCTCACGGGCATCGAATACTTCGCTGATAGTGCCGACCCCATCGTCGTTTAAATGCTCGGGAAAACGCTCCAGAAATTTCCGAGCGTCGGCTTTTTCTGGATGAACTTTCAGCCACGCATCCACAAATGGCCCGATCAGCCATGCCCAGACCGTGCCTTGATGGTAGGCACCGTCGCGCGAACGCAGATCACCGGAGTAAATCGGTTTGTAATCCGGATGGTCCGCGGAGAGGGAGCGCAGTCCGACTGGGGTCAGCAGTTTCTCTCGCGCGACTTCGACAACGGATGACCAGCGCGACTCATCAAGCACAGGATGATCGAGGGAAATGGCAAAGATCTGGTTCGGCCGGCATGAAGAATCGGTGGTGCCGCTTTCGCCGTTGCAATCGACCACGTCGAAGAGATAGCCGCCTTCGGTAAACCAAAACCGCCGATTGAACGAATCGCGAGCTCGCCGCCCGCACTCGCTGTACTTTTCCGCACCCGAAAGATTTCCTTCATCGCGGCACCATCGCGCGAGCAACTCGATGGCATTGTACCACAGCGCGTTGATCTCCACCGCTTTTCCCCTTCGAGGGGTGACGACCCAATCGCCCATCTTCGCATCCATCCACGTCAGCTGATAGCCTTCCTCGCCTTGCGCGAGCAGGCCATCACTCGGATCGACGTGAATATTGAAACGCGTGCCCCGTAAATGATGCTCCGCGATATCGATCAAAGTTGGCAAAAGGAAGCGAAGTGTGGTTTGGTCGCCGGTGTATTTTAAGTAGCGGTTGAGAGCGTGGAAAAACCACAACGTCGCATCGGCGGTGTGGTAAAGACCCTCCTTTTCGCCTTCCGGAAACATGTTCGGAATCAGGCCGTCGCGAACGTAATGGGTGAATGTTCGTAAAATATAGCCCGCTTCCAGAGAACGCCCGGTAACGAGGGCAAGCCCTTCGAGCGAAATCATGGTGTCGCGTCCCCAATCGGTAAACCAATGGTAACCGGCAATAACGGTCCGGACTTCATCGCCTGCAGCGTGGGCACGTGCCGCTTCTTCGGCGCGGCCAGCGGGCGTGATGACGAATTGATCGCCAGCAAAGACAAGCTCGGCCGGGAATCCGCCGCGCGCCTCCGTCATCGCCTCGTCCAGTAATCGTGCGCGCCGCTCTTCTTCCGCCTTCAGCGCCGCTTCGGGCGTGAGCACATCGATAATGTCCCAGCTTTCAGTCGACGCGATCAACGCTACGACGTCGCGATTTCGCATATCCACCTGGAAAAATCCGGGACTCCAAAGAGCCCCCTCATAAGCGTAGCCGCGATGTTGCTCCAAGCGGTAAACGACCTGGTCCACTTGCTGCGGAGAAATGGTGAACTCGGCTCGGTCGGCTAATTTCATCCTGAGCGGAGGCAAGTCGCTGTGAGAGGCGTTTATTTCATATCGGTGATCAATAGCCGTCAGACGATACGGTGTCGCCAGTCCTTCGTTAACTGGCGATTCGTGATTACGAAAATGGAAGGCCGGACGCAGTTCGAGCCGAGGACGTTTTCCACCCTCGAGGACGCGATAGGTAAGATGGACGGTATTTTGTAAATGGGGCAGGAACACGCGCTTTTCCAGGACCAGATCGCGCACATGGTAGGTCCAGACCGGCAACCCATCTTCTAACCGGAACTCGCGCAGATATTCTGCCGCCCGCAGGTCCAGCTGACCGCCGGCGCGTTCCTCGCTACCAAGAGAGACAACGTCGTCGTCCCCAAAGCGCAAGAACTCCGAGACGTGACTCCACATGACCATGCGTCCCTTCGGTGCCGGTAACGCGGCGATTAATAGGCCGTGATAACGTCGAGTGATCGCGCCGGAGACCGTTCCAGAGGCGTATCCACCAAGGCCGTTTGTCACCAACCACTCACGGCACAGCAATACTTCGCGCGACTGGCTTGCCTTGTCCCAAGGCATTGTCCGCATCGTAAAAGCCATCGTGCTTCGAAACCTAAAAACGGCCAAAGCTCAACGCTTTTTTGGTTTTCGCCGTGGCTTCGTCCGTGGCCGCGGACCGAAAAATATGGCGGATTGTGCCGGCAGAAGCCATTCTACATCGGGATTAATTTCCACTCGGCCGGGGCCATCGTAGCGAACAGAATCGCTTGTCCAGAGCATTTCCCATTCAGAATCCGGCGGAGGAGCGAGCAACGGTTCCGGGGCCGGGCTGATGACGGAGCGATAGCCGAAGTTCACCAGCAATAAACGATCATCGTTGCCCTTCCCAAAAAATCGCAGCATAAAGCGATTGGAGCCGAGAACAGCGCCATCAACTTTGCCGGGAATTTGCAAGCGAAGGCGCGAATCTTCGCGGCGCAGACGCATCAGATCCTGATGCAAGTCCACCAAAGCCCGATTTCGGGACCGCTCAGTCCAGTCTAGTTTGCTGTTTTCAAATGTTCGAATGTGATGAGGGACAGGGAGGATGGCTTGTGTTTCGGAAGAGGCTGCACAGGGAAATTGCGCGAGAAATTTGAACCGGCCTTTCCGCACCGCTTCTTTTAACTTTTCATCGCCGACATCTGCAAAATAGCAAAAACGTGATGTCGCGCCGAATTCCTGCCCCTGAAAAAGCATCGGCGTCCACGGACCGAGTAGAAGGAGAGCCGTCATCGCGCGATAGATTCCAGGTGAAGTTTGGGTACGCACACGGTCGCCAAACGCGAAATTGGAGATCTGATCGTGATTCTCCAGGAAGGAGACAAATGCCTGCAAGGGCAGGTCGAAGCCGGGATAACCGCGTGGCGCTTCCTGCCACGAATACACTTGGCCATGATAGAGGTAGCCATATTTTGCTGCCGAGACGAATTCCTGCGGAGCACCGCGGTAATCACTGAAATAAGCCTCATTGCGGCCGGTCATGGCCACGACCGCGCTGTGGTGCCAGTCATCGTTCCACAATCCATCAAGGTCATCGCCTCCCTCCGCTCGCGGTCGGGCGAGTTTCGGTTCCTGGGCTTCGTTCTCTGCTACTAAAACGATCGAACGTTTGCCTGCCGCTTTGCGAGCCGCGCGACCAATTGCACCGATAATGTATTCATCGGAGCTGTCATGAACGCTCTGAGTCGCATCAAAACGAAAACCGTCGAAATGGAATTCCTCGATCCAATAGCGCCCGTTATTGATGTAAAATTCGCGCACCGGACCGGAGTTCTTGCCGTCGAAATTGATCGGATCGCCCCATTCTTTCGGCAGATCATGTCGCACAAAATCGTCTGAGTAGACGCCAAGATAATTTCCATCTGGACCGAAGTGATTATAGACAACATCGAGAATGACTCCGAGGCCAATTCCGTGTGCGCGATCGATAAAAGCCCGCAGATCCTCAGGAGTTCCGTAAAGTCGCGTCGGGGCAAAAAGGTTGACGCCATCATAGCCCCAGCCGAACTGGCCGCCGAAATCCGCGATCGGCATCATTTCAAGCAACGTTAGGCCGGCGCTTTTCAGGTCCTGCAGTTTTTCGGCCGCTGCCGCCCATGTTCCTTCCGGCGTGAAGGTGCCAACGTGAAATTCGTAGATGATTTGGCCGGCCAATTCCATCCCGCGCCAGTGCGCATCCTTCCACTTAAACGCGAATGGATCCACCACGCATGAACTGCCGTGCGGTCCGTCCGGTTGGAAGCGCGATGCTGGGTCGGGATAAAAGCTCTTTCCCTGATTGATCCGGAATTTGTAGCGAGCTCCCGCGCCGCAATCGACGGAACCGGCAAAATAACCACCATCTTCGGCCGTAAGCGGATAAAAATTCGGAGAATCATCGGGGTTTAAAACGACATCCAACATCTGTGCCTTTGGCGCCCATACCCGAAAATGGGTTTGGTTTTGCCCGACAATCTCTGCACCTATTGGATACCGTCGCCTGTTCATTTCTCACTCTTCGCCGAATCTCCGCGCGCCCGCTGTGTTGCTTTTGTCCTCGACTGGGGAACACCGCCGGCTGCCAAGATGGCGAGCCATGGCGGCTAGACAACCAGTGAATGACTCGGCCCTGCGACCGAGGCGGCTCCGCGACCACGCCTTCGCCGACTCCTTCCGCTACACGTTAGCGCAGTTTTCGGCAATTTGCGCCGCGTTCGTCCTGAGTCGTCCTAGCCAATCGACGCGGCGCCCGTCACCGCGGTCAAATCGGCGGTTTCATCGAACGTTAATTTTTTTCTAAATTCACGCTGGAGAAGGACCAAATTAACGAAGGCTTGGAAAAAAATAGAGCCCACAGACAAGTACCACACCCATTCGATTTGAAATCCCGGCCGCTGCGACAGTAGCAGGGCAGGCAGGGCGAACAAAAGCAGCCGCGTCATCGAGCTGAGGAGAGGAGGTAAAGTATTTCCAATTCCTTGAAAAACGCTGGAACTGATGAAGACGAGCCCGACGGCGACAAAATTGAACGAGATAATTTTGAGGTAGTCGCTGCCAAAGGCAATGACGGCGGGATCTCGCGTGAATACTCGAATTAAACCACCAGCGGCTACCTGCGCGATAATCGTTAGCAGAACCATCAGGATTGAGGCGATTCCAGCTGCTGAGTAGAATGAGTGTCGAACACGATCGCCGCGGCGACCGCCGAAGTTCTGCCCAACGACAGGTGCAACGGCAAAACTCAAAGCCATAACCGGGAGGAACATTGCCTGCATGACACGCGCCCCGACACCGAATCCTGCCTGCGCTTCGGCGCCAAAACCGCGAATGATCGCGTAGACAATGACAATATAGAGTGAAAGAAGCGCAAACTCAGCACCCGCTGGGAGTCCGACTCGAAGCATCGACCACCAAATTGCAAACCGGGGATGAAGTAAGTGAACGCGAAACCGCAGATAATGGTAGCTCCGCTCGTAATAAAAGATCATCAGGATGTTGCCAATCAGGATCGAAATGAAAGTGGCAAGTGCCGCGCCGGCTACGCCAAGTCGGGGCAGGGGACCAACACCGAAAATCAGAAGCGGCGCGAGCGCGATATTGAGCAGAACACTGAGCACCTGGACGGCGACCGCGGGTTTAATGATTCCAGTTGCTCGCAATGCCGATCCCAATGTGACCAAAGGAAACTGCAGCATCAACGCCGGAATAAACCAGAGGAGATAACTATTGGCCGACCTGGCGGTCGCCTTATCCGCGCTGAGTGCCCGACTATACCAGTCGCGTAATAGAAATGCGCAAACTCCAACCGCAATGCCAACAATCAATGACAAAACCAGAGATTGATTAAAAGTCAGTTCGGCGCGCGCCTGGTTTTTTTCCCCAGCCGCTTGAGAAATAAGCGTTGTCGTGCCCACGCCCAGGGTTTGTGTCAGGGCCAGGACAACCAGCATCAGGTTGCCGGCAAGGCCGACAGCGGCAATCGCCTCCTTGCCGAGCCAGCCCACCCAATAGAGGTCGGCCAGCAAGTAAAGTGTTTGTATGAGCATACTCGCCGCCAGGAAGCCTGCCATGTGCAGCAGGTGTCTCGTCACAGAACCCTGTGTCATGTCCTTCATGTGATGCTCAATGAATGGTTAAAATATTTCCTAGGTCGCCAAAAATACGGCAGAGCGCATTTTTGATCTGGCTCAAGATTCCCGCTTGCATGTCGTAGACCGCAAGAGCCCCGGGTTGCGGGTCGCACACTTCTTCCAGAATTTGCGGGATGCTCAGTCCAAAGGCGCTTTTCATGACCGCCATCTAATGGAGCCGCCGGAAACTACAACGGCGGTTTTCAACCGCAAATCACCTTGGGCACGAGCGCGACGCCTCCTGCGAAAGCTTGATGTTCCTCCTAAACCCGTTTGAAATGGCCCCCATGAACGGCCCCGATCGCAAAATTCAAATTCTCGCGCCATTTAACCTTGCGCTGGAATGGACGACACAGGTTCTGTTTCGTCCATTTAACCTCGAAAAATGGCTTGTAATTGGATTCGCTGCGTTTCTTTCGCATCTGGCTGGCGGCGGCACGGGTTTTAATCTGAATCCGGCCAGCTTTCGCAACCGTGGCGATTGGGATCTTCGCGCGCGCACTCACAATTTCACCGGGTTTCATGTTGATCACGGATCTATCCTGCTGACCCTGGTGCTGGTCGCAATTGTATTTGTAGTCGCGATGGCGCTCCTGCTGGTCCTGATCTGGATTGGCTGTCGCGGACGTTTTATTTTCATCGATTGCGTTGTCCGAAATCGCGCGGCGATCAAGGAGCCGTGGCGCGAGTTTCGCGAAGCGGGCAACAGTTTCTTTGGATTCGTTCTGCTGGTGGCAGTCCTTTTCGTCCTCATCGCGGCGGCAGCCGCATCCCCATTAATATTCTGGCTCGTCGTCCATCGGGGAGACGTTCACTTTGGCCCGGTCGCGGTGTTGGGGCTCGGTCTGTGGATTGCGATTGTCTTTGTTTTAGCCCTGGCTTGGGCCCTTATCTCGCAATTCATGATAATAGCGATGTATCGGCGCCGTTGCGGAGCGATGGAAGCATTTCGCTCGAGTGTCGCGCTGATCATGAGTGATCCACTTCCATTTATCCTTTATCTTCTATTTTTGTTCGTGCTCGGAATCTTGGGCGCCATCATTTCTTGTGTAGCAACATGTCTAACCTGCTGCATCGTCGCCCTGCCTTACATCGGCACGGTGATTTTGCTGCCGCTTTACGTTTTTTTGGCCGCCTACCCGCTTCTGTTCGGGCGCCAGTTCGGAAATGATTGGGATGCCTGGGCGAACTTGACTGCGCCAACACCTGCCCCTTCACCAGTCAGCCCGCCGCCTCCGGTGCAGCCTGCGCCTCCATCAGAATCTGCGCCGGATGTTCCTCCCGCGCCACCAGGTTCGGTGCCGCCTGCCGACTCGCGATTTGAGCCTCCCGAAACGCCATCTGGTTCGCCCTCACAAACATGAATACAGTGACGCATCTGTCTTCACGGCAGATTGGCCATCGAGTGTCGGCGATTGCCTTTCTTGGAGCGACCATTTTTATGCTGCGATTTATCGACCCGGTGGCAGCAACAGGGTGGCTTCCGGTTCATCTCTCATGCAACGCAGTAACCGGTTTGCCATGCATTTTCTGCGGCTTGACTCGTGCACTGCATTTACTCATGAATGGCAGCCTCGCTCGCGCCCTTTATTTCAACTGGCTCGCGTTCCCGATCCTGGCAGCAATCGGATTTCTGATCGCGCTTTTCCTTGTTGAGATCGCAATGAGGCAGTCGATTTTGAAACTGCGGCTGGTCACGCCGATTACGGCAAAGCAAGTTGCGCTGGTGACAGGCGCACTAATCGCGCTTTGGATAATGCAAGCCTACTTGGCAGTCTCCCAAGACAAAGAGGAGTTACTCAATCCACGCGGTCCGCTCTACGCACTGTTCGTCAAGTGATCGGTTTCCTGGTCCCTTCCAGCGGTCGTGTCTTCTGTTGGTGAGAATTCAGCGTTAGCACCGACAACCGAATGGGATTGCGATCGTGGTAGGGGCTTCACCGAACCACCCCGTGTGCGATTGAGGTCAATCGCCCCTACCGGCCTCACGCGAATGCGCGTACAGCCGCGCGCTCCGAAGTCGCTGTGAGCATTCGCTGCAGAGAAACGATCGCCGCCGCTTACAGCAAACCGATGATGATGACGCCGCCAACAAACAAAAATAACCGGCGCGCCAGGGGGTCACGAATTGATCATGGTCAACTATCAGTTATCGCCCAGAATTTTCGGAAGGCAGCAGGCCAGCTTCGGTCGACTACAGCGCGTCGTGCCTGACGCGACATTTGATCGCGTTTTTTCTGATTGGTTACGAGCTCTCGAATCGCCCGAGCCAGATCTTCCACATTATGGGATTTGGTGACGACTCCATTCACATTTGGTTCGACGAGTTCCTTCGGGCCGCCCGTATCGGAAACGATGACGGGAACGCCGCAGGCTTGCGCTTCGATCACGACATTTCCAAAGGTGTCGGTTGTGCTCGGAAAAACGAACAGATCGGCGGACGCGTAAGCGGTCGCGAGTTCCTTGCCACGCAGATAACCGGTGAAAACGGCATCGGGCAACAACGTGGAATTCAGTGCCTGCACATAAGGGCCGTCGCCGACCAAATAAAGTTGGATGGGCAATCCTTCCTCGCGCAGTTGGCGGTAGGCTTGCGCCAGCACGTCGAGATCTTTTTCTTTTGATATTCGCCCGACATAGAGCAGTCGGACAGCACCGTTACTTTCGCCAAATTTCTTCCAGAATGCCGGGTCGCGTCGCTCCGGACTAAATAATTTCGTATCCAGGCCACGCGGCAGAATTTTCAATTTCTCAGGCGCGAATCCGCGCGCAATCCAACTGCGCCGATATTCTTCCGAGTTCACAAAAACGGTGTCGAGCTGTCCGTAGAACCAATGCATGTATCGCCAGGCCACACTCTCGAGAAAACTGTCGTCGGTAAGAATGCGGATATACTGCGGGAAATCGGTGTGATAGATGCCGCTTGTTCGCAGGTTCAGCATCTTCGCCGCGAGAAGGGCCGTGATTCCGATCGGCCCCGGCGTGCTGATGATGATCTCGGTGAAACCTTCTCTTTGAATGTAATCGAGCATTTGCAAAATTGGCGGGAAACTCAGTTTTTGCAGTTCGTATTCCGGCAGCTCAAACTCGCCG
>DASXIC010000088.1:0-6422 GCA_036498205.1 Chthoniobacterales bacterium
CCAAATACTGCACAAATCACAAAGTGATGATTCGCTCACTCAAACGATTCCTCGATTTCGAATTTGAACGGCTTCTTTTTGCGCACGGATTGCCAATCACGTCGCGCGCGAAAGAGAAATTCGAGTCGTTGCTTCACGAAGCATTATAATGGCTGTTCAGCGCCAGCGCGTGTCGGACACGGTCCCTGGGCAAGGAACGCATAACGCGATCGCCTCGTTTCTGCGTTTGATCCGGTTCTCGCATACGGTTTTTGCGCTGCCATTCGCACTCGCTTCCTTGATTGTCGCGGCGAACGGCCATCCATCTCTACGTATCCTGCTCCTCGTCATCGCATGCATGGTCAGCGCGCGCACAGCCGCCATGCTCTTTAATCGCTGGGCTGATTGGACAATCGATCAGCGAAATCCGCGAACCGCGTCACGGCATCTCCTCGCCTCCCGCAGCTCAATCGCGATTGGGTTAGCGGTAAGCTCTCTTGCTTTTGTCGGTTTCGCCTCGCTCATTAACAGATTGACCTTCGTTCTCTCGCCCGTCGCCCTCGGGATCATCTTCTTTTATTCGATTACCAAACGCTTTACCGCAGCGACGCATTTTTTTCTTGGCCTGGCGCTTGGAATCGCACCGATCGCGGCCTGGATTGCGCAGACAGGCCGAGTCGACCTCCCGCCAATCGTTCTGGCAATTGGGATTATCTGTTGGGTTGCCGGTTTCGATCTGATTTACGCCACACAAGACTACGATTTCGATCGGCGCGAGGGTTTACGCTCACTCGTTGTCCGCCTTGGCATCACCGCCAGTCTGCGGATGGCGCAATTTCTCCACTTCGTCATGCTGGTTGCATTAATTGCATTCGGGATAACGGCGAAATTAGGGGCGATATATTTTTGCGCTCTAGTCTTCGTCACCGCTGCTCTTTTTTACGAACACAAAAGCGCAAGACGCCTCGACATCGCGGCGATAAACCACGCGTTCTTCCAAAGCAACGCGTTTGTCAGCGCGCTATTTCTGGCGGCGGTTTGGCTCGATCGAACCCTCTAATTTGGTGGCTCCATTTCCGCGATTCGCCTGATGTGACGTCCGCCTTCAAATTCTGTCACCAGCCACACGCGCACGACTGCGAGAGCGGTTTCTTCGGGAATCACCCGTTCCCCAAGGGAAAGCACATTTGCGTCATTATGCTGGCGCGAAAGCTGGGCAACTTCTTCGTTCCAACACAGGGCGCATCGGACGCCACGCACCTTGTTCGCGACCATCGCTTCGCCATTTCCCGAACCGCCGAAAACGATGCCGCGTTCACATTCCCCTTTCGCAACCGCTTCCGCCGCAGGTCGAACATAGAGCGGATAATCGACGGGCGGATCGGCACTGAATGTCCCGAAATCTTTCACCTCGTGCCCGAGCTCTCCGAGCAGGGCTTTTACTTTCTCTTTCAAATTGAAACCTGCGTGATCCGTTCCAAGCGAAATCTTCATCGTTCCGTTTAAGCGGTTTTTTCCCGACCATGCAATTGCGCGAGTTGCTCCCAGATTTCACGCTCGCGTTCGGTCAGTTTTTTCGGAAGAGCGATTTGCACCACCACGTAAAGATCTCCGCGATTACCGGAGACGCCAGGCAATCCGCGTCCGCGCAGCCGAAAACGCTGACCGCCTTGCGTTCCGGGCGGTATTTTCAAGCGCGCGTTTCCCTCCAAAGTCGGGACAACAAGTTGATCTCCCAGGACGGCCTGCCACGGCGCAATTCGCACTTCGTGGATCAAATCGGTCCCTTCAACTGTGAAGTCCGGGTGCCGCGCCAGGCGAACGCGCAAGAAGAGGTCGCCACTCTTTCCGCCCCGTTCTCCCGCTTCACCCTGACCGGCAAGTCGAATGCGTTGACCCTCGCGCACGCCGCGCGGAATTTTTACCTGATACGTTTCCACTTTCTTCGAACCCGCCCGTCGCAGCGAAACCTGCCGGGTCGCACCGTTCAATGCCTCCTCCAGTGGGACCATTATGTCAGCTTCAACGTCGCTCCCGCGCTCCGCGGTGGCGCTACGCTGCCCAAATCCGCCAAAGGCCGAGCGCCCGCGACCACCTCCGAAAAACGACTCGAAGAAATCGCTAAAACCTGTCCCGCCGAACTCGAAGTCGCCCCCGCCTCCACCGTCACCACTACTCCATTGATAATAGCCACCGCCGGGCTGCGGGCCGCCGCCTCCCCAATCGGGCGGAGGTTGGAATCCACCGGGCTGATTCCAATTGGCGCCTAGCTGATCGTATTTTTTCCGTTTCTCGGGATCGCTCAGGACCTCGTAGGCTTCGTTAATCTCCTTAAATTTTTCCTCCGCTGTTTTCTTATCCTTTGCGACATCGGGGTGATACTTACGCGCGAGTTTGCGAAAAGCGGTGCGAATCTCATCCTCGCTCGCCGTTTTCGGAACACCGAGGGTCTCGTAATAATCTCGAAATTGAACTGCCATCTTTGCGAATGTCAGCGCAGCTTCGGCGCACGCAACGCCGAATCTGCGCATTACAGTTCGCGGCCGCCATGCAAGATTGGTGGGTGCCGGACCTGGGAAGATTTCTTGCAATGACAGGCATTGCGATCGTCATCCTTGGCATTCTCTTATGGAGCGGTGTCGGGGTTAGCTGGCTGGGACGATTACCCGGCGACATCCGAATCGAGCGCGGCAACAGCGCTTTTTATTTTCCGGTCGTTACCTGCATCGTCATCAGCATTTGTGCTTAGCCTGATCTTTTCGCTTTTCCGCAGGTAGGCGGTCACTGCGATAGCTTTCGGGATTTAGCGCGGGCGGTTCACTGAACCGCCCCTACCGGAATCCACGATGGGAGGGGAGATTGACCTCAATCGCCCTTTTTCCGATCCTCACGAATGGCGGGAACACGTCGTCAAGCATTGCTCGAAGACCATGTCGGCCGGCTCGTGCAATGCCGCCGCTGTCCGCGGATGCAGCCACCGCCGGTAACAGGCGGCGCCATCGTCAGTGAAATAATGTTAATTGGCCAGGCACCCGGTCCACGTGAGCCAGTGCTGAAACGGCCTTTCGCCCACACCGCTGGCAAAACGCTCTTCCGCTGGTTTGA
Source organism: Chthoniobacterales bacterium (assembly GCA_036498205.1). GTDB lineage: Bacteria > Verrucomicrobiota > Verrucomicrobiia > Chthoniobacterales > UBA10450 > AV69. The sequence continues at coordinate 3,085 of DASXIC010000088.1, forward strand.
AGAATTCTGCGGGCTGACTGAACCAGTCATGCGCTCCCGCATTTACTTCGCAGCCGTCTGCCGCTGTTTTCCCGGAAAATCTGCCGGCGGCACCGATCGGGTGCCTAATCCTCAGGAAGTTCGCAATTGCTCGTCCTGGATGAACGAGGAATTCGAGATTTTGCAACCACGACTCGTCATAGCTGTGGGCAGACTTGCCATCTCCCAATTTATTGCGTTCGAAAAGCTGGAGGATGTCATTGGCCGAAAATTCATCCTCAGTCGCGATGGCGTTACCTTCGATCTGATTCCTCTGCCCCATCCATCCGGCGCATCACCGTGGCACAAAATACCCCCCGGCCGCGAATTGCTCGTGAAGGCGATGCGCATGATCGCCAGGCATTCGGCATTGCGTGCGCTTTTATCATGTCGAGCAAAATACTAGTCCGGCGCGGACCGAGATATCTTTGAATATTGAGAGATTCCTCGACTGCGCTTCGCTCCGCTTGGAATGACAAAGTAATTTCCTGCTTTCCTGCTTTGCTGATTCGTCTTTTCTTTCGGAATGCCTGATCGGATCCGCGTCACTGTCTGGGGCGAGAATATTCACGAACGCACGAACCCACTTGTTCGAAAGATTTACCCTCGGGGGATCCACAACGCCATTGCGCAAGGTCTTGCCGAAGATAAATCGCTCCAGATTAAAACAGCCACCCTTCAGCAGCGTGAGCATGGCCTGACCAAGGGGCTCTTGGAAAATACGGAAGTCCTTCTTTGGTGGGGCCACGCCGCCCACGCCAAGGTAGCGGACAAAATCGTCGAGCGTGTCCTGGCACGGGTGTGGGAGGGCATGGGCTTCATCGCCCTGCACTCATCGCATTATTCCAAACCATTCATGCGATTGATGGGCACCAGTTGTTCCATCATCTGGCGCGAAGCGGGTGAACGCGAGCGGCTCTGGGTTTGCAACCCTGCGCATCCGATTGCGCGGGGAATCGATCGTTATTTCGAAATCCCGAACGTCGAGATGTACGGTGAGCCTTTCGCCATCCCGGAGCCGCAGGAAATTGTTTTCATCTCATGGTTCGAAGGCGGAGAGGTGTTCCGCTCGGGCTGTACCTGGAAGCGCGGCAACGGCAGAATTTTTTATTTTCGCCCGGGCCATGAGACCTACCCAATCTATTATAATAAGAGTGTCCGGCTTGTTCTGCGAAACGCGGTCCATTGGGCCGCCCCCGATGGGGTGAAGTGGATCGACAGTTGTCCGCAAATTTCCGCGGAGAACGCTCCCGAACCGCTCGAAATCAAAGGACCCAGGCTTCACCGCAAAGGCGAAGCCGGATTTCGATGAACTGGTAAATAGCGATTGAGCCAGATCTTCCACTGGAGAGCGCTACTCGACAATTGCGACTAACCTGTGCTCGTCGTATAGCACCGATTCAATTTTTGTCTGATGAACACGAAACTGGTTGAGGAACCGAAAACGCCAACACGCGCAGACATTCCCGAAGCGGACAAATGGGATTTGACCCAGTTATTCGAGGACGTCTCCAAGTGGACTGAGGATGTGGCATGGATCACGCGCACCTACCCGAAAATTACGCAGTGGAAAGGACGGGTGGGCGAATCGGCGAAGACACTGGCCGAAGTTCTCGATTTCGAGAAGGAGCTCGACCTGAAAATCGAGCGCGTTTATCACTACGCCTCGCTCCAACTGGCGGAAGACAGCGCGAACACGGAATATCTCGCGCGCATCGGGCAATTGCAGAACCTGATGACGAAGATCGGTGAAGTATCCGCCTTCGTCGTGCCAGAGCTTCAGGCGATCGATGATGCGCGTTGGGAGAAGTTTCTCCGCGATGCGATTCTTGATTCGTGGCGAATTCAGTTGCACAAGATCCGCCGAATGCGCCCGCACGTGCTGAGTGAACGCGAGGAGCGCTTGCTTGCGCTCGGCGCCGCCGCTCTCGACGGCTACGATGATGCTTTTTCGCAGCTCACAAACGTCGATATGAAATTCGGCGCCTTGATCGATGCCGATGGTCGCGAAAAACCGCTCACTCAAAGCACCTACAGTTCGTTTCTGTTGAAGCGGGACCGCGCTGTCAGAGAGCGCGCTTTTACTCAGTTTTACAACGAGTTCCAAGATCATCAGTACACCCTCGCGGCGTCGCTTGCCTATTCGGTGAAGACGGATGTATTTCGCGCCCGCGCCCGGAATTATCCAAGCGCACTCGAGGCATCGTTATTCAAAGACGATGTGCCGGTCGCCGTTTATGACGGTTTAATCAAGGCCGTGCGGGAAGGTGTTCCCGCGTTATTGCGCTACTACGAACTGCGCCGGCGCGTGCTTGGATTGGATCAGCTCCACGCTTACGATACTTATGTTCCACTCGTTCCCGAGATCGAGACTCGCATCAGCTTTGATGAAGCGGTCGAGAAAGTGATCGCCTCCCTCGGCCCCCTCGGCCCCGAATATGTTGATGTCTTGCGCCAAGGTTTGCGCGGTCGCTGGGTCGACCGTTATGAAACAAAAGGGAAGCGCAGCGGCGCATTCTCATCCGGCAGTTACAGCGCCCCGCCATACATTTTGATGAACTACAAAGACGACGTCTTCGCGGACGTTTATACGCTGGCCCATGAAGCCGGCCATTCGATGCACACCTGGTTGGCCGCACAATCGCAGCTTTTTCAGGATTACGATTATCCGATTTTCCTCGCCGAAGTTGCGAGCACGTTTAACGAAGAGCTGCTCACTCATTTTCTGCTCGAGCAGACCGACGACCGCAATATGCGCGCTTACATCATTAACCGGCAGATTGACGATATTCGGGGCACGCTTTTCCGGCAGACGATGTTCGCCGAATTTGAGAAAATTATTCATGCAATCGAGGAATCGGGCGACGCTTTAACTCTCGAAGTTTTTAAGAATGAATACCGTAAATTGCTCGAGGCATACTTTGGTCATGCCGTCGTAATCGATCCGCAGCTGAACCTGGAATCTTTGCGAATTCCGCATTTTTACAGTGCCTTCTACGTTTACAAATACGCAACCGGCTTGTCCGCCGCGATCGCGCTCGCGCAACGCGTTCTGGCAAATGAATCGCGGGCGGTCGAAGCCTATCTTCGCTTCTTAAAGTCGGGAGGATCGAAGTTTCCTCTCGAGACTTTAAGGGAGGCTGGAGTCGACATGACCAGCCAGGGGCCGGTTCGCGCGACGGTCGCGTTGTTTGAAAGGCGCTTGAGCGAGTTGCAACAGTTGCTTTAGCGTCGTCCGTGACCGGCTTCGAAATTAAACTGCTCTCCATGGGCTCGGAGGGCGACCCTGTAAAAATCCTGAGCACGTAAGGGCATTAGGC
>DASXIC010000089.1:0-12651 GCA_036498205.1 Chthoniobacterales bacterium
ATGAAATTGTACGTGAGACACCGCATTTCCGTGAAGCGGAAGCAGCCGGCAAATTGATTCGACTTCCGACCGGCGACGGGATGGCGCTGGTATTTTTTAACAACCCGGAAGCGCCCGCGCAATGTGCGCTCGAAATAAGCAGGGTCTTGAAAAATTATCCACAGATTCCGGTTCGGATGGGAGTGCATAGCGGGCCGGTGAATTCGGTCAGCGATGTTAATGACCGATCGAACGTTACCGGCGCTGGAATCAATATGGCGCAGCGGGTGATGGATTGCGGTGACGCCGGACACATTCTTTTGTCGAAACGTTTGGCCGACGACCTGGCTCAATACCGGCACTGGCAACCACACTTGCACGAACTGCGGGAATTCACGGTCAAGCATGGGGTGAGTCTGCAACTAGTGAATCTCTACACGGACGAGGTCGGAAACCCGGAAATGCCGGCCAAACTCAAGCGCCTCCGGCAGGACGAACCAGCGGCAAAGATGACCAACTCTGCTGAAAGGAGTGGCGGAAAGCGTGTGTTCATCTTCGCGCTTCTCGTGGCGCTTATTTTAGTGATTGGTCTTTGGAAGTTTTCGCGTCGAGCATCGTCGAAACCAGCCGCCTCTCCCATTGCGGAAGGCGCAACTGCCACTCCCGCTCCCCGGATGGATAGCAAATCGGTCGCGGTGCTTCCATTTGAAAATCTGAGCTCGGACAAAGAGAACGCCTTCTTTGCCCAAGGTATCCAGGATGAAATCATCACCACCCTCTCCAAAATAAGCGGACTGAAGGTCATCTCCCGCACGTCGACCGCAACCTACCAAAGTAAGCCTGGCAACCTCCCGGAGATCGCGCGCGATCTGCGGGTGAGCAATATTCTCGAGGGCAGTGTGCAGAAATCAGGCGGCCGCGTTCATATTAACGTGCAACTCATCCAAGCGGAGAACGACGCCCATCTTTGGGCGCAAAGCTATGACCGGGAATTAACCGATATTTTCAGTGTCGAGGCCGAAGTGGCGAAGAGTATCGCAGACTCGTTAAGCGCCACCCTCTCGCCGCAGGAAAAAGAACGGGTTGAGGCTAAACCCACCAACAATGCCGATGCCTACGTTCTCTACTTGCGAGCGCGCGATTACCAAACGCGCCCCGACAACCTCCTGCAGGACTTTGAAAGCGCTGCCCGGCTTTACGAGCAGGCGATAGCGCTCGATCCCAGTTTCGCTCTGGCACGTGCGCGCCTGTCCGCGACCGAAAGCACGATTTATCATTTCTTTGAGCCGACCGAAACGCGCAGACAAAAAGCAGATGCGGAAGCGGCAGAATCGTTGCGACTCCGCCCTGACCTAGGAGAAGGCCATCTCGCGCTCGGCCTGTATTTCTATTACGAAAAAGCAGACTACGAAAAAGCGCTGCAAGAATTCCATCTCGCTGCTATTGCTCTTCCAAACGACGGAGACGTTGGCCTTTATGTCGCTGCGGTGCAGCGACGGCAGGGGCATTGGACTGAATGCATTGCTGCATATCGGGCGGCGGAAGCGGTTGATCCTCGCAACTCCGTGATGCTCTACGACGCGTCTCAGACTTACTTCGGACTGCGTGATTGGCAAACCGCGATGGAAAGGATGGATCGTGTCCTCGTGCTCGCACCCGATTCTCTGAATGTGAAGATCCAGCGCGGTTACATCGAGTTCTTCGCCAAGGGAAGTACCGCACCGATAAGAACCGCCCTCGATCAAATCCCGCCTAACATGGATCCCGACGGAGTTGTTACCTGCGCGCGGTGGGAAGTTAGTTTGATGGACCGCGATCCGGCGGCGGCGGATAGAGCGCTGGCGCAGTGTCGCTTGGACTCGGTAACGTCGCAACCCGGTGTGCCGTTGCCAAAAAGCTATCTGCAAGCCTGTGTCGATCTCGTTAGAGGCGACGCTGCAAAGGCGCAGGCCGGTTTTGAAGCAGCGCGTCCTCTTCTGGAATCGACGGTAGCGAAAAGTCCGCAAGATGCCATTCGGCGCGCCCAACTCGGTTTGCTTTATGCCTTCATGGGAAGAAAAGCGGACGCGCTGCGGGAAGGAGAGCGTGCAACTCAGCTGAAACCCATTTCTCGCGACGTGATTGAAGGCGCTGCGGCAGAAGATTTTCTGGCTTTGATTTATGCACGAACGGGCCAGCCCGACGAGGCTATCGCGCGAGTCGAACGTCTCCTCAGCACTCCATTTGCAGTCGACTACGCCGAGGAAAGCATCACCCTCTCAGACCTGCGCACACGGTGGCAATGGGATCCGTTGCGCAGCGATCCGCGCTTTCAAAAACTGATTTCGGGCCCGGAACCGAAGACCCATTACAAATAGCATCTGAACCAGGCCGCTCGCGCCGCGATTCACATTTTACGAGGCTCGCCGACGCAAAGCTCTAAATGTGCGCTGAGATGAATCGTGATCGCAGGCTTGAGATCGCCCACGTCTTGTTTGTCGATATCGTTGGCTATTCAAAACTGATGCACAATCAGCAGAGCGAAACTCTGGCTGAATTGAATCAAATTGTGCGAGCTACTGAGCAATTTCAGCTGGCCGATGCTTCCGGCACACTGCTGCGATTGCCCACCGGCGACGGCATGGCGCTGATTTTCCGCAATAGTCCGGAGGCACCGGCGGAATGCGCCTTGGAAATCGCCGACGCATTGAAACGGCATCCCCAACTCCAACTGAGAATGGGGATCCATAGCGGCCCAATCAACGAAGTGAGCGATGTCAGCGAACGCAGTAACGTCGCCGGCGCGGGAATTAATATTGCCCAGCGGGTGATGGATTGTGGCGATGCCGGCCACATTTTGTTGAGCAAGCATTTTGCGGAGGATTTGGAGAATCACGAACGCTGGCGTCCCTGTTTACACGACCTGGGTGAAGTAACGGTGAAGCACGGCGTCGCCATTCAGGTCGTTAACCTCTACAGCGACGGCCTGGGTAATCCGGAAATTCCAACAAAGATCCTGAGAGAGCGTGAGGCAAAGACAGTGCTTGCTCGGCGCGCGCGGGCGAAAACGATGAGGCCGCTGATTTTCGGATCAATGATCGCAGTCCTGGCGCTCGGGACCGTTCTATCCCTCTTGCGCGACCGATTGCTCCGACGCCCGATCGAAACGCTAATGGATGCGAAGGGCATTGCTGTTCTTCCTTTCGAGAATTACAGCGCGGACAAAGAAAACGCATTTTTTGCCGATGGCATCCAGGACGACATCTTGACGAGTCTCGCCAAAATTAAAGATCTGCGTGTGATCAGCCGGACCAGCGTCATGGCTTATCGGGGCAATGCCGCGCACAATTTGCGAGAGATTGGCCAGGCGCTCGGAATCGCCAATATCCTGGAAGGCAGTGTCCGTCGGGAAGGTAATCGCATTGTGGTGACGGTGCAGTTGATCGATGCGTTGAAAGATCGACATCTTTGGGCGAACCGCTACGACCGCACTCTGGCCGATTCGCTGGGTCTGCAAGGCGAGCTTGCGGCCGAGATCGCCGAAGCACTCCGCGTCACTCTGAGCCCGGATGAAAAAGCGCTGGTGGAAAAGAAGCCGACTGAGAATTCGGAAGCTTACGTTTTTTATTTGCGAGCGAATCAAGTCGAGCGCAATCCCGACACCTTGCTGGAGGACTTCAAGAAAGCCGAACAATTCTATGTCCAGGCGGTCGCGCTCGACCCAAATTTCGCGCTCGCGCATGCACGGCTGGCCTCAACTCGAGGGCAGATTTATCACTATTACGAGCCACTCGATAGTTGGAAAACAAAGGCACGCGCCGAAGCGGACTTGGCTCTGCGTCTGCAGCCGAATCTTGCGGAAGGACATCTGGCTCTCGGACAATGTGATTACTGGATTGACGAGGACTACGACCGCGCACTCACCGAATTGGGAGTGGCAGCGACGCTGTCACCGAGCGACGCGGAAATTGGCCGCCTGATTGCTTCGATCAAACGCAGGGAGGGCAAGTGGCAGGAGTCTCTGGAAGAATACGAAAGAGTTCAGCGAACGGATCCGCAGAATCCAAATACCGTGCGCGAGCTTGTCTTTACCAACACCTCTCTCCGGCGTTGGCCGGAAGCTTCGCGCTGGGCGACGCAGATGCGGGCGATGGCGCCGGCTTCACTCGTCGCCAAAGTCCAAAGCGGCTACGTCGATTTTTGCTGGAAAGGTGATACGGGCCCACTCAAAGGAATGCTCAGCCAAGTGCCGGCAGGAACCGACCCCGACGGCTCAATAACCTCCTGCCGTTGGGATGTGGCGATGATTGACCGCGATTTTGGTGCGGCGCGGGCAGCTTTGCAAAAGTCGAACCTGAATGAGATCGCGTACACGAATGCCGCCTCGACTTCGAAAACTTTTTTCGAAGCCTGCGTCGAGTTGGCTCAAGGTAACCATGGCGAGGCTCAAAAACTGTTTGCGTTGGCGCGGCCGGCTTTTGAAAAAGCAGTAGAGGAGGCGCCGCTGAGTGCAGATCGGCACGCCCAGCTTGGCTGGTTCTATGCCTTCGCCGGTCGAAAGGAAGAGGCTATTCGCGAGGGCAAGCGGGCAGTGGAATTAAAACCGGAATCCAAGGACGCGCTCGACGGTGCGATCATGAATTGTTATCTCGCGCTGATTTACGCGCGGGTTGGAGAAAAAGAACTGGCCATACCATTGATCGAGCGGCTTCTGAAGACGCCCGGCGCTGTCGACAGCGTCAATTACAGCATCACCATCAACGATCTAAAATACCGTTGGGAGTGGGATCCGATTCGCAAGGACCCGCGATTTCAACGGTTGATCAACGGTCAGCCGTAGGCCTGTGTGTTTTTGACACGGTGGGTGCGGCAATGGTCTAAGTTGTAGACGCATGTCAGAACCGGAGACCGAGTTCGAGTTGGAGATCGCGCACGTTCTATTCATTGACGTCGTGGGCTATTCAAAACTGTTGGTCGACGATCAGCGTGAAATCCTGGCGGAGTTAAATCGCCTGGTTCGCGCGACAGAGGCTTTTCGGGTGGCAGACCAAGCGGGCAAGCTTTCGCGGGTGCCTACCGGAGACGGGATGGCGCTGGCTTTTTTCACGACCCCGGAAGCTCCGGCGCGCTGTGCAGTGGAACTTGCAAAATGGCTGCGGGGAAATCCGCTGTGCCGTGTCCGAATGGGACTGCATAGCGGCCCGGTCAGCGGCGTCACTGACGTCAATGATCAGTCCAACATCGCCGGAGCAGGTATTAACATCGCACAGCGGGTGATGGATTGTGGAGATGCAGGGCACATCCTGCTTTCACGCCATATTGCGGAGGACTTGGAGAATTATCGGGTCTGGCAACCGTATCTGCACGAGCTGGGCGAAGTGGAGGTGAAGCACGGCACTCGTCTTGGACTTGTGAACCTGTACTCGGACGAAGTCGGAAATCGTGAAGCGCCGAGCAGGTTGAAAGAAGCGCGCATCCCTCCCAAAGCCGCTCCGGATAGACGCAGAGTAGCTATTGTCTTTTCCCTGTTCTTATTGTTGGCGGCTTTAGGCGTCTTCATTCTACTTCGCCCCGCGGCTCCGGTAGGTTCGTCCGGAAGTCCCATCAGAAGCGCTTCGCCGCCGCCGGAGATCTTGGAAAAATCGATCGCGGTCTTGCCATTTCAAAATCTGAGCGATGAGAAAGAAAATATGTATTTCGCCGACGGCGTGCAGGATCAGATCCTGACGAATCTGGCGAGGGTATCGGACCTGAAAGTCATCAGCCACACAAGTGTCCGTCAGTACAAAAGCGGGGTAGACCGCAATTTGCGCGAGATCGGTCAACAGCTTGGCGTTGCCTACATTTTGGAAGGATCCGTCCAGCGCGCATCCGATCGGCTTCGCATTAACGCGCAGCTAATCGACGCGCGGACGGATACCCATATCTGGGCCGAAACCTACGATCGTGAGGCGGCTGACCTATTCGCCATTCAAAGCGAGCTCGCGCAATCGATTGTCGCTCAGCTTCAGGCGAAACTTTCAGCCGAACAAAAGGCGGAAATCGAAGCGCGCCCGACTCAGGACCTGGTCGCTTTCGAGCTCTACCAGCAGGGGAAAGAGACCGTCGATAGCTATTTGAACGCAGTGGACGTGCGAGCGGCGTTACTGAAGGCGCTGCAAGCTCTGGAGCAGGCAACCAGTCGCGACCCGAATTTCGTGCTCGCCTACTGTTATGCCGCGCGCGCGCACGATCTTCTCTACTTCTTTGATCTCGACCCGAAACCGGATCGCGTTCTTCTGGCTGAAGCCGCGGCGAAAGCTGCGCTTCGGCTGCAGCCTGACGCAGCCGAGGCCCATTTTGCCATGGGCGATTACTATTTTCGCTGTCGGCGCGATTACGATCGCGCGCAACAGGAACTTGCCATCGCCCGACCAGGACTGCCAAACAGCTCACCGTTTCTCATTCTTTCCGGTTACATTAATCGACGCCAAAATCGCTGGACGGAAGCGGAGCACGATTTTTCCACGGCGATGGCAATCGATCCGCGCAACCCCAACGCCTACAATCTGCTGGCCGACACTTATGCGCTGAAACGGCAGTTTTCCAAGGGGGTTGAAGTCTACAATCGGGTGTTAGCCGCGGGTGAACAGAACCCCCTCGTTCGCTTCCGCCAGGCGGGGATGGAATATTACCTAAGCGGCGATCCGAGGCCGTTCGCCAAATTTCTGGCAGAATCTCCCCCGGAATTGGATTACGCCGGCAGCTGGACGCCGCCACGCGTTTGGATGGCGCTGATCGACCGCGATTACGCGAGAGCAGAAGAGGTTCTTGCCGCGTCGCCGCGCGAGGATTTTCAGGATCTCGACTTAAGCTTCTATTATCCGAAATCGTGGTTTCAGGCCATGATCGCGCTGAGAAAAGGTGACAATGAGGCAGCGCGAGGCGCATTTGAAAGCGCGCGAAGTATTCTGGAACAGAGACTGATAGTAAAACCCGAGCACGCGCGGACATTGGCTGTCCTCGCCCAGGTCGACGCACACCTGGGGCGAAAGGATCAAGCGCTCCGTGAAGCTCAGCATGCGGTCGAGTTGATGCCGATTTCAAAGGATATCTACGATGGTGTTTTAGTTCTGGAAGGACTCGATCAGGTTTACACCTGGAGTGGCGATCGTGACCGTGCCATCGAGCTGCTGCAGAGGTTGGTAAAAATGCCCGGGTACATCAGCTATTCCCGCTTAAGGTTTAATCCGACTTGGGATCCACTTCGCGGCGACCCGCGCTTTGAACAGATCGTCGCTTCCATGGCGCCGAAATAAAGAAATGGCAGGGAAATCTGCCGTCGAAAATTTATTCGACCGTCCGTGAGCAGATGCGAGAAGGGCAAGGATCGACACCAACGTGGGCCAGGCGGATAATGTCGTTTTACTCTCAAGGGCCTGCTGAAGGAATCCCAGGGACTCTACTACTCCCGAATAGCTGCGAATCCAGCCGCACTGGGATCCAATCCTCGCTTTAAAAAATTGGTCGCTAAAAGGAAGCTGTAAATGCGAGGAAATTTTAGCAAGACTGAAGCGGTTGCAAGATTAGAATAAATTGACGAGCGCCGAATCTAAACCGGAACTTCATTTTGAGATAGCTCATGTCCTGTTTATGGACGTGGTCGGTTACTCGAAACTTCTGATCAACGATCAGACTGAAATACTCGAACTACTCAGTCGAATCGTTCGCGATACAAACCAGTTCCGGGAAGCGGATGTTGCTGGCAGGTTAATTCGATTAGCTACCGGCGATGGGATGGCGCTGGTATTCTTTAACAGCGTTGAAGCACCGGTGAAATGTGCACTGGAGATTGCCGAGGCATTGCAAAGCTACCCAAATATCCCATTGCGAATGGGCGTGCACAGTGGACCGATCAATCCGATCAGCGACGTCAATGACCGAACCAACGTAACTGGCGCTGGAATTAACATGGCACAGAGGATCATGGATTGTGGGGATGCCGGTCACATTCTTCTCTCGCGCCGTGTCGCAGAAGATCTGGAGCAATATCGCCAGTGGCAACCGTACTTGCGCGATCTTGGCGAATACGAAGTAAAACATGGAGTTCGCGTTCATGTCTTCAACCTTTGCACCGACAAGCTTGGTAACCGGAACATACCGGAGAAGGTCAGGCTTCCTCCCCACCGGATTAGCCAACGGAAACGCAATTTAATTGTCGGTATAATTGCACTAATTCTCCTGCTCGGCCTTGCCACAAGCTATTGGATGATTGGCCACCGCGGACTCAAATCGGTCTCTGGTTCAAGCGCCGCAGGGGCGATCACCTCCGTTCCTGGCAAGAGCATCGCCGTTCTTCCGTTTGAAAACCTTAGCAAGAATGAAGAAAACGCCTTCTTCGCCGGCGGGGTACAGGATGAAATCCTCAATGACCTGGCAAAGATAGCGGACCTGAAAGTCATCAGCCGGACGAGTGTGATGAAATATAAAAGCGGTCCGGAGCGCAACCTGCGCGAGATCGCAAAGACTTTGGGCGTTTCGCACGTAGTCGAAGGCAGCGTCCAACGCGCGGGCGAGCGAGTTCGCGTCAGTGCGCAGCTGATCGACGCGCGCAACGATGCGCATCTTTGGGCTGAACATTACGATCGCGATGTGACAGACATATTTGCGATTCAGACTGAGATCGCGCAGCAAATCGCCAACCAACTTCAGGCCAAGCTTTCAGCGGCGGAAAGCGCGGCGATCGCAGAACGACCGACCAGCGACCTGGTGGCCTACGCCTATTACACAAGAGCCAAAGAGATCGACATCTACGGCAATTGGGAGGGTGCGGAAAACGAAAAGGCCGCGAACCAAAAAGTCGAACTGCTCGAAAAGGCCACGCAGCGCGACCCAACGTTCGCCTTGGCCTATTGCGCTCTCGCGAAAGCGCAGATGGACCTGGTTTCAGACATCGATCACAAGCCCCTTGAGCTAGCGAAGAAAGCTGCGGAAACTGCGTTGCGACTGCGTCCAGATTTGGCTGAAGGTCATTTAGCGCTCGCCCGGTATTACTGGCTCGCTCCTGACTTTATTGGTGTTGACAGAGAGACTTATTACGATCAGGCACGTGACGAGTTGGCCATCGTTCACCGCAAGTTGCCGAATAATGCGGAAGCGCCCTTGATCGAGGCTGTGATCGGCAGGCGTCAGAATCGCTGGGAGGCGTCGCTTGCGAATCTCCGAAGGGCGAACGAGCTGGACCCGCAGAATGACGAGGTCGAATACCGTCTCCATCAAATTTATTTTGAGATGCGCCGCTACTCCGAATTGGAACAACAACTCACAAGGAAATACGCTGCGAGTGGCGACCCTGGGGTTAAGAGGGTGCTAGCGAACATCAAGCTGGCCGAAGGTGATCCAATTGCGGCGCAATCTCTTCTTGAGCAAGTGCCTCGCGAGTATAGTCCGGGGGAATGGATTTGGGAGACACGATTTAAGAATGCCCTTTACCTGCGAGATTACGATGCGGCGAATCGGGTGATTGGTGCTACCCCGGCGAACTATGCGGATGAGGCATTCCTCGGGCCTTCGGATTGGGCTTACGGATTGGTTGCGCGTGCGCGCGGCGATAAGGAGAAGGCGGTGGCCGCGTTTGCAGCCGCGCGCGAGAAAATGGAAGCCCAATGGAGCGACAAACCCAAGGATGCAGCCTACTTCGCGGACGTTGCAAAACTTGATGCCGCGCTCGGCCGAAAAGAAGACGCGATCCGCGAGGCAGAGCACGTAGTTGAGCTCCAGCCGATTAGCAAGGACTCGCTCAACGGTCCAACGCGGGTTGCGAATCTGGCACTGGTTTACGCCTGGACCGGCGAGCGCGACCGCGCGTTGGAGCAACTCGAAATTGTCGCGACGCTTCCCGGATACGGCCCGACATACGGCGATCTCCTCTTGAATCCATGCTGGGATGATTTGCGCGGTGATAAGCGCTTCGACAAGATAGTTGCCGCAGCTAAAGCCGCCTGCAGATAGTTCGTTGAAGAAATAAACCCGCTGTCGCAACGATCCTCATTTTCAAGTGTTGGCCGCAGAGCAAAGTCGATAAAATCGAGATGAGTTTCCGCTGAGATAAGGAGGCGCATGCAGAAGCGCGCGTCGTTCCGAAGTGACATTTGTAACGCTGTTTTCTGTAGCGGCGGTCTGTGACCGCCGACAGGTTATTCAATTTCGACGCTGATAGAGCGCCCCTACAAAGTTAGTGTCGAAAGTTTGTTACCGCCGCTTTTGACGGGGGCGGAACTGATTACAAATCAGGAATCGGTCCAGTGGATCATAAGTGATCCAGGTGGATTTGAGATTACACCACACGGTAACAATTTTAGGCCACTCGTGGATCGTTTTCGTAACGGCCGATCCGATTTTATATAAGGTGGTTAGACATTTAAACATTTTCAAATAAGCAGCTTGCAAGTTCCGCACAAATATCCGGTGCGTAAGAATAGCCGGCCTAATTTCTTGGCACGGATAGTGATCATGGATTTGTCGTGAGTTCGTCGAAGAAAAAAATAGACCCTGATGCCGGCGAGCGCGGAGTTCAACGGCACAAGCGTTCGAAAGATAAGCTGATCCGCTTGGACAACGTGTTCCAAGGGGAAAAGATAATAGGGGGAGGGCAGCTATTCGGCGCCACTGACAACCAGAAGGACTGACAACCAAGAAACAAATAAAGAAAGGCAACATGCGCGAAGAAAAGAGTGAGTTAGATGTGCGCGACCTCCGCCCGAGCAAAGATGCCAAGGGGGGCGGTAAGCACCGTCGCCTACGTGGCCAAGGCCATGGTGGCCCCGAGGATGAGGGCAGCGGTCCCCAGACTGCTGGGCGGGGCAGGACACCACTGCCGTGAGTTCACCGAGAAGTTCTACACGAAGACGGAATCTATTCGATGCGACTGACACAACCCAAACCAAGAAAGGTAATATGAGCGAAGAAAATAAGGATAAGAAAGAAGTAGACGTGCACGATCTGAAGCCGAGCAAAGACGCCAAAGGCGGCGGCCATAAGAATCGCCAAAGTGGCGGTCGTGGCCATCAAGGCCCGGGCGACCTTGACGCTCCGGGACGCGGCAAACACGGACATCTGTAAGCCGTCGGGCCGCACGGCGATTCAACCAGCTGTGCGGCCTCAGGCTGAAGCTCGTTCACCTTTGGTGTCCCTCCCGGTGTCACCACAATCCCATTTGCCAGAGGCGCGGTGAGAGCAAGAAGTTTTGCTAATTTTGGCAAACTAAGGTTGGTTCGCGTCTCAATTGAGGCGCCGCGCCTCCTGATTGGCGCAGACTCCAAGTCCTTTCCTTAAGGGTTTATTGCCCGATTCCACCCTATCAATTTTCACTCGACGGTCAGGTGAAGCCTCGCTGCTCCTAATCGGATCCTATTTAGGCAAGAGGCTAACGAATGCGACCTGCCGAATAACATTGTCAACTTAGTAGATATTGTTAGAAATCGGGGGTCGCGCTGGATTCGCGGCCATCGCTTTATGAGCAGTGGCATCGTTGGGCCACGATGTCGAGGTACCAACAACTGATGCGCAGAAATCCGATTCGGCCGCCTGAATTACGTCGCTTCATCTTTGGAGCCTTTGCCGGATCGTCTGTTTTATTTGCCTCATTCATCTCCGCGCAGAATCCTTCGCCTGCACCTGGCGCTCCCACGGAAGCCGAAGTGGAGCGGGTGATCGTTACCGGTTCAAACATTCCAACGGCTGAGGAGGTAGGACCTAATCCGGTCGATACTTATCGGACGGAAGATATTCAGAAGCTCGGTGCACACACCGCTACCGAGCTTGTCCAAAGATTGCCTGCAATCACAGGCGCCGCGGTCAACGAAAACATCGGCAATGGCGGCGATGGCCGGACCGAAGTTAACCTGCGCGGTCTCTTTCCGAAAGAGACGCTTGTGCTCCTCGATGGGAGGCGCGTCGCCCCGGTTGGGTTCGCGATGGGCGCGTCCGTCGATATAAACCTGATCCCCTTCGCGCTCATCGATCACATCGACATCCTGAAGGACGGCGCATCAGCAATCTACGGATCAGACGCCATTGGGGGTGTAGTTAATTTTTTTCTCAAGCATAGGTTCCGCGGGTTAGAACTCGACGCCAGCTACGGCAATACCAACCTCGGCGCGTCTAACGATGCGGCCGAGCGGGATTATTATCTGCTCGCCGGCACCGGAGATGACAAAACCGACATTATCGTTTTTGCGGAATACTATGATCGCGCAGCCCTCTTTTCTCGTGACCGCGACCTTTCGAGCAATGCCGATTTTACCAGATTTGGCGGAACCGATACCCGGAGTGGAAATTTTGCCGGCCGCGTCGACGGCTTTGTGCTTCGACCAGGTTTACTCACGCCGACTCCGCATTCGGCGACCGATGTGACAACGTCTCCTGATTATGTACCCCGGAATACGATCGACCGCGCTTCGAATAATTTCGCTTTCAACTTCGCCGCTTTAACCTCCGCAATTCCGGAAGCCGATCGCGAATATTACTATGGCTCGCTTACTCACGACATTTGTGACAAATACCTGGACGTATTCGCCGACTTCAAAATTGTCCGAACATTTTTTGACTCAGTTTTGGCGCCAGTGCCTTTTGCCCCGGATCCGTTTAAGCGGGCAGACGGCTCCACCCCAGTCAGCCCTCAAGGTATTAGCGTACCGCTGAGCAATCCTTTTA
>DASXIC010000090.1:0-20714 GCA_036498205.1 Chthoniobacterales bacterium
TTGCGATGTTGTCGCATGCCTGTCAAATCCATCGGTTAGCTCATGATCGCAGCGCGCACCGCATCGGAATCAGCAGAAACCGGCGCAGTTGGCGAAAAATCTTTGGCGATAACATCCGTATCTTTCAAGCCATGGCCGGTGACGGTGCAAACAATGATTGAGTTTTTTGACCATGGTTTGTTCGCTCGAGCCGCCGAAGATTTAATTAAACTTGCGATTGGTGTTGCACTGGCAGGCTCAACGAAAATTCCTTCATGTCGCGCCAGCCAAAGCTGAGCCTCAAGAATTTCCTCGTCCGTGACGGTTTCAACAGCCCCATTGGATTCCTCGATCGCACGTTGCGCTGATTGCCAACTTGCGGGATTTCCAATGCGAATTGCCGAAGCGATCGTCTCCGGCTTTTCGATCACGCGTTTTTGAAACAGCGGGGCGGCGCCGGCGGCCTCGATTCCAATCATCCGCGGCAACCTTCGGGACTTGCCGAGTTTGTGGTATTCGGAATAGCCGGCCCAGTAGGCACTCAAATTGCCGGCGTTACCGAGCGGAAGAATATGAACATCCGGCGCGTCTCCAAGTTCATCAACAACTTCGAAGGCCGCTGTTTTCTGCCCCGCAATCCGATCGGGATTGATTGAATTGACGATGCTAAACTCCCTGCTTTCTCCGAGCTTTCGAACAGTCTGGAGAGCGTCGTCAAAATTGCCATCAATGGGAACAATCCTGGCGCCGTGGGCAATCGCCTGAATCAACTTCCCGTGGGCGATTTTGCCTGTCGGTAGGACAACTGCGCAACGAACTCCCGCGCGCGCGGCATAGGCGGCGGCCGAGGCTGAAGTGTTTCCGGTCGAGGCGCAGATCAAAACAGTCGCCCCCCTCTCGATCGCTTTTGTAACCGCAACTGTCATCCCACGATCTTTAAAAGAGCCGGTTGGGTTCAATCCTTCACACTTGATGAGGACGCGGCAGCCAACGCGATCGGAAAGCCGCGGCGCGTCGACGAGCGGGGTCGAACCTTCCCCGAGCGACACGACCCGAGAGGTATCGGTTACCGGAAGATATTGCCGGTAACGTTCAATTACCCCCCCGTTTCGCGATTTTTCGGCAGTGTCTGGCATGAACAACGCGGTAAAAGTGCCGAAAAGCGTTGCAAAACGCACGCGCTCGTTTTGGTTTATTCGCTCCCGCCTATGCCGTCACTGACCAAAGAGGAAAAACTTCGATTATTGACCATCCTGCTGGAAAGCAGGCACGGCGATCTGCGCGAACAAAATCTCAACCGCCAGGGCAAAGGTCATTTCCACGTCTCCGGGATGGGCCACGAAGCGCTGGCTGCGATCTCAATCCAGATGCAACCGGACGATTACATCGTGCCCTATTATCGCGATCGCGCGCTCGTGCTCGGGCGTGGCGTTAGTTCGCGGCAGTTGGCGATTGATTATTTCGCAAAGGCAAAGAGCGAAAGTCACGGCCGGCAAATGCCGTCTCATTACAGTTGCGCGGAGAAACATATTTGGAGCGTGCCGACGCCAACCGGGTCGCAGCTATTGCCGGCATGTGGAATGGGATGGGGCATCAAGCTGGACGGCAAAAATGCGGCGGTTGTCACAACAGTAGGCGACGCGGCGACCCGGCAGGGCGATTTCTACGAAGCGATCTGTTTCGCCAAGGAACGAAAATTGCCGGTGCTGTTCGTGGTAGAAGATAATGGCTACGGCATCAGCAGTCCGACACGAAAAATCAATCCGCTCGCGCTCGACGTGGTGCAGCCGACCGATTGGCGGGAAATCGACGGCGCGAATGTGGAAGAGGTTTACACCGCCGCGGAAGAAGCGCTCGCGCATATTCGCGCCGGTAAAGGTCCGGTTTTTTTCTGGGTGATGATGGAGCGACTCTCGAGTCACACCAGCTCGGACGATCACAAGCTTTACCGAACCGCAGAAGAACTAAAGGCCTCCGAAGAATGCGATCCTTTGCGGAGGTGGAAGGAGCAGCTCATCGCCGAAGGGCTTATGACGGAGCAAGAGTACGCGAAGCTGGACAACGAAATCAAAGAGCGGATCCGGCGCGAGTTTACGGAGGCGGAGAAGGAACAGGATCCATCGGCTGATGAACTGTATTTGGAAGTAACAGGCAAGTTCCCAGAGTTGAACGAAGAAGTTTTGCCGTCCGGGAAATATCGAATTGGCGATAGCGTGAACAGGACGTTACGGCTCGGACTGGAGCGTGACAAACGCCGGATTCTGTTTGGAGAAGATATCGAGGATCCGAAGGGCGGTGTATTCCGACTCACGCAAAAACTTTCCACTGAATTTCCTGGGCAGGTTTTTAACTCCCCCTTAGCCGAATCGACCATTCTCGGTGTGGCTTGCGGGCTCGCTTCATACGGAAAACGGCCAGTCTTTGAATTACAGTTCATTGATTTCATCGGGCCGGGCTGGAACCAACTTGTCACGAACATCTGTAATTTGCGCTGGCGTTCCTTCGGAGCCTGGAAGTGCCCGATGGTGCTTTACGCGCCCTACGGTGCCTACTTGCCTGGCGGCAGTCTATGGCACAGCCAGGCAAACGAAGCGCCGATCGCGCATTTTCCCGGGTTGGCAGTGGTGATTCCATCGACCCCGGAGGATGCAGCCGGTCTGTTGTGGACGGCAATGCATTGTGATGATCCGGTAATTTTTCTTATCCCGAAACACATGTTTTGGGCGGAACGCGAAATTACCGAGCCGATCCGCCCTGTGCCGTTGGGCAAAGCGCGTAAACGGAGACAGGGCACCGATGCGACGGTCATTGCGTGGGGCAATACAGTTGAGAAGGTGCTGGAAGCGATCGAAGAAATTGCCGACGAGGCCAGCATCGAATTGATCGATCTCCGTTCGATCGTGCCATGGGATCGCGAAACCATCGAAGAATCGGTCCGACGAACGGGCCGGGTGATTATTGTTCAAGAAGACACCGAGAACTGCAGCGCCGGGCAGATGATCCTTACCCATTTAACATCGCAACCAGATCTCTGGAGCGAAATGATCAGTCCGCCGATTCTGGTAAGCAAAGGTAACGTGATGATCGGCTACAACCCGGTATACGAGTATGCCGCGCTGCCAGATAAGCAGCGGATCGTAGCCGCAATCCGCACCTCGGTTTCGACACACACTGCCCGATCTGTAGCCGCGGTTGCTGATAAAGGCGCGCGACCCGCGCCGGCGCGTTCGGGTACAATGACACCGAAAACCGAACCAACAGCGCGCCGACCGCAAAGTATCACGGTCCCAATCATGGGTGAAGGAATTCGAGCAGCAAAGGTAGTCGCGTTACTCAAGAAACCCGGCGATAAGATCGAGCTGGACGATCCACTTTGCGAAGTGGAAACCGATAAAGCGGTTTATCCGATCGAATCCTCTTTCGCCGGAGTAATGGGTAAATGGAACGTGGACGTGGGAGAAACGGTCGAAATTGGTCAGGAACTTGGGACCATTCTTTCCGAAGATGCAGTTTTGGAAGACGAGATCGCAGCGACTGCCTCCACTGATGGAAAGCAGAACGGTGAGAGAGCTACCGTTCCCGAACGGTCCCCTGCCCCTCAAAGCTCGCGCACGAGTATTGAACCAGCGCTATCGGCGACGATTACCCGTAAACTCGGACGAGTTATTCCGGCTACCTTACAGATCGACGCGCGATGGGACACGATTCGCTCCATCCGCGACGCGGAAAAAAAACGGGACAAGAAAAGTGCGCCTTCACCCTCGGCCATGATCGCCTGGGCAGTGGTTCGGGCGATGGAAAAACATGCGCCGTTCCGGCGGCTGATTCTCGACGACGAAACCATCGTTGAGAACGAAAATTTCGATCTCGGTGTTGCGGTTGCGCTGGAGGGCGATCGCCTGGCAACAGCTGTAATCACGAAAGCGAATCGGAAAAACTGGGACGAATTTTCCGAGCTTTATCGTACCACAGTGGAGGAAACGCGCACCGGTCGGGTTGATGCGATGAATGCGCCGGTGGTCATCAGCAGTCTAGGCGCGTTTGGTGTCCGTTCGGCTGCGCCGATTGTCGTTCCACCATCGGTTGGCACACTTTTCGTCGGCTCCGCGCATCGAGAGATGGTGGTGAATGGAAAGAAAAACGAGAGCGCGGAAGTAATTACACTGTCGCTAACATTCGATCATCGCGTGGTGAACGGCGCGGGCGCGGCGAACTTCGTCCACGAGATCAAAGAACAGATTGAGGGCTTCGCCATACCGGCAGCGGCTCCGGTTAGTTCCTGATCCACCTGGGCGAACGTTTCTCGACGAACGCAGCAATCCCTTCCTTTGCTTCATCAGATTCGCGCGCATGCATGTGATCTTGCAACGCGCGTTTAACATCATCGCGCACGGCGGTCGGCCAAAGCTGGGCTAGTAAGTGTTTCGAATTTTGCACCGCACCGGGCGCACCCTGTAGGACTGATTTCGCTATTGTTTGCGCTTCCCTCATTAAATCTGACTCAGGAACAACGCGATTGATGAGACCAATTGCACAGGCGCGATTAGCATCGATCAACTCGGATGCCAGGAGGAGTTCGCGAACGTCGCGCTCGCGTAGTTGGCGCCGGAGAAATGTCATGACCAACCCCGCGACAAGTCCGCGGCGAACCTCAGGATACCCAATTTTCGTCCCTTCGGCGGCAACAACGAAATCACACGTCGACATGAGCCCAGCGCCACCGGCTACCGCCGCACCGTGGACCACTGCGATTGTCACCAGTCGGCTTTCGCTCAATGCAATCAGATTTTGCGCGACCAGCTCCCCGGATTGCCTGGCGCGTGAGATATCAGTGGCCTCCTTTAAGTCGAGGCCGGCGCAAAACACCGGGCCGGCGCCCCGTAAAATGAGAACCCTTTGCGATGGATCATTTTCGGCGGCCGAAATCGCATCGGACAAGGCAATCAGCAATTCAATCGAGAGCGCGTTCCGCTGATCGGGCCGGTTTAGAGTTACCACCGTCAGGTGATTATCTTTCTTTTCGACTAGGACATTGGGCATGGCGATGATCTGGGTTTAAGTGATTTGCAGGGCCGCAAAATCGCGCTTCTGAATTATTCTGCCACTAACTTCATGAGCGAATCCGTCAAGCTAATCGAATGTCCTCGCGATGCGTGGCAGGGACTCCAGCGTTCGATCCCGACGGAACGAAAGGTCGAATACTTGCGCGGGTTGATCTCTGCCGGATTCCAACACATCGATGCAGTGAGTTTCGTTTCCCCGACCGCAGTGCCGCAAATGGCCGACAGCGAAGAGGTCCTCAAGCAACTCGGACCGCACCAGGGCGTCGAGGTTATTGGGATTGTCGTTAACGAAAAGGGCGCCGAACGAGCGATTGCGACAAATCGCGTAAGCACGCTCGGCTATCCTTTTTCGATTTCCGAGACATTCCTGCGCAGAAATCAAAACCAATCGCTCCAGCAGAACGCGGCGACGCTAAAAAGAATTAAAGAACGCGCTGACGAAGCCGGTCTGGGAATGATCGCCTATATTTCCATGGCGTTTGGTAATCCTTATGGCGATCCCTGGAGCGAAACGAAACTCGTTGAAGGGGCGAAAACCATAGCCGGTCTGGGCATTACTTCCCTTTCGATCGCTGATACGGTCGGATCCGCCACGCCGGAAATGGTTCGTTTAGTGGTCGCGGCGGTCTTGCGTGAGCGCGATCAGTACGAGGTAGGAATTCACCTGCACAGCACGCGTACGGGAGCAGCGGCCAAAATCTTGGCTGCCTATGACGCCGGCTGCCGACGCTTCGACGCCGCCCTCGGCGGACTCGGCGGTTGCCCCTTTGCCCAAGATCAGTTGGTGGGAAACGTACCTACCGAGGAAGTCTTACATGCACTGCAGCAGCGTGGTGTGACGTTGCCGCTCGGGAACCAGATGGCGACTGTTGCCGCGCTGAATGCGGCAATAGGCACGGAATTCTCGGCTGCCTAAACTTGAATTACGCCGGTGTGAAATCGGCCCTTCGGCGTGGGCCGCGAAACGTACCCCAGTAACCGGCTGAGAACGTCGCGCGTTTCATGCGGCTGAATAATAGCGTCAACCCAACCGCGGGCAGCGCCATACCGAATATCGGTCTGCTCCTCGTACGACTTCTTCACTTTTACACGCAACTCCTCCAGCTCTTCCGGCGTGGCTTTTTTGTTGCCGCGATCCCGAGCCCGGGCGAGTACGGCAAAAACGGTGTCGGACGCCTGAGCAGCTCCCATCACCGCGTAGCGAGCATTTGGCCAGGCCAGGATGAAACGCGGATCGTAAGCCTTGCCGCAGAGCGCGTAGTTTCCTGCACCAAAAGAACCGCCCACTACGACCGTAATTTTCGGAACGATGGAATTGCTCACTGCGTTCACGAGCTTGGCTCCACTGCGGATGATTCCGCTTTGCTCGGCATCCTTGCCCACCATGAATCCGGTCACGTCCTGGAAAAAAATCAGCGGCAACCCCATTTGATTGCAATCCATCACAAATCGGGCCGCTTTGTCCGCGCTGTCAGAATAGATCACTCCTCCCATTTGAATTCCTTCGGTTTGCGTTCGCACTTGCAACCGCTGGTTCGCGACAATCCCTACGGCGTGCCCGCAGATCCGTGCATAAGCCGTAATGAGGGTCTTGCCGTAATCGGCTTTGTATTCATCCAAGGAATCTGCGTCGATGATGGAGGCCAACAGGTCCCGTGCATCGTACTGATGATTGCTATCGAGCCCGACCAAGTCGTAAAGGGCCTCCGGAGGCTTGCCCGGAGCCGGTGCTGAAGTCGGTCCGCGCTCAGACCGCTGTTGGGATTCCGGGAGCAAAGAAACTAATGAACGTAAGCGTAATAAGCACGATTCATCGTTCTTTTCATAAAAATCAACGGTCCCGCTAATCTCAGCATGCATCCGGGCGCCACCAAGCTCCTCCTGATCGACAACCTGACCGATTGCCGCTTTCACTAATGATGGACCGGCCAGATAAAGGCCGCTTCCCTCTGTCATTAGGACCTTGTCACACAGCACCGGAAGATAGGCCCCGCCGGCGACACAATTACCCATAATTGCGGCGAATTGTGGAATCCCCGCTGCGGATATGACGGAGTTATTGCGGAAAATTCGACCAAAGTCGTCTTCGTCGGGAAAAATCTCATCCTGCAACGGGAGAAACACGCCGGCCGAATCGACCAGATAGATCAGTGGCAAATTATTTTCAAAGGCGATCCGCTGCGCTCGAATCAATTTCTTCGCCGTTTGGGGGAAGAAGGCCCCCGCCTTCACCGTTGCATCGTTGGCAATGATCATGCACGGGACGCCCTCGACATTGCCAATTCCGGCAACCGCGCCCGCGGCGGCGATAAGACCCCACTCTTCGTACATTTTATAGGCGGCCCAAAGGCCGACCTCAAAAAACGGCGCACCTGGATCCAGCAATGCACTGACACGTTCGCGGGCAAGCAAACGACCGAGTTTATGTTGACGTTCCTGGCCCGCCTTTCCCCCGCCCTGGCGCAATTGTTCTTCTTCAGCGAGAATTTTCGCCGAGCGATCCCGCAAGGTTTCTCGCGCAACAGTGGCAGTTCGACTCGACATCACGCGAGGCACGCTTAATCCGACCTGCCGGTTACTTCAAGGGCCTGGCGCCTGCCTTAGTAAACGTCCGAATCGGAGTGATAACCGGAATCACCACGGATGCTGCGCAAACGATTACGGCTACCGCGCTCTGAATCGGCACGATTAAATCGCCCCAAGGTAAGTTTCACCAGAAATGGAACGGCGGCGAGAGTTCCAATCGACATTAGCGCGATGGCGGTCGCTTGCCGGGCCGGACGTTTGATGCGGTCTGCCACAAGCAAGCCAACACCCAACCCGAGTGCTGTCCGCGTGAGTGTGAGCAGCGGATCGACGGGCAGCTCGTCGCGCGACTTCGGGATGGATATGGTCAGTGCCATTGGCGTATTCCTATACGTCGCAGCAGCGAAAAATAAATGGGAAATTGTTGCGTGGTCATTAGAAACGACCGACCAACTTCAAAAGCGGCATGGCTAAACAAATTTATGCATTGATTCTCGCCGGAGGCAGCGGCGAACGTTTTTGGCCGCTTAGCCGGCGATCTCTCCCTAAGCAACTGTTGCGCCTCACCTCGGATCGCACGTTACTGGAGGAGACAATCGCACGTCTGGACGGGCTCATTTCGCCGGAGCGCATCCTGATTTTGACCAATGTAGACCAGGAAAAGGGAGTGCGGGCGACGGTAAAGCAAATTGCTGATTACAACGTTGTGGCCGAACCGGCGAAGCGCGACACCGCCGCGGCAGTAGCGCTGGGGGTCGCCTGGGTAGCCGCGCGTGATCACAATGCGACCATGGTCGTGCTACCGGCCGATCACGTGATTAAAGATACGGCCGGATTCCAAAAGACAATCCGGACCGCCGCGCGCGCTGCGGAAGAGAAAGCCGCGCTGGTGACAATCGGCATTCGGCCCACTTCGCCACACCCAGGATTTGGCTACATTGAAATGGGCGATTCGATTGCAGGCAGCGCCGGCGTCTTTCGCGTAATCCGGTTTCGTGAGAAGCCGAATGTCGATCTGGCCGAATCTTTCATTCGCAAGGGAAACTTCCGATGGAATGCCGGCATGTTCGTTTGGACCGTGCCCATGATTCTAACTGAATTTAACCGGCACGCGCCGGAGCTTGCCCGATTTATCTCGATGAGCAGCGCGCCGGCACGATTCGAGAAGGCGTTGAGCGAACGATTTACCAAACTGCCGAAAATTTCGTTCGATTATGCGGTGATGGAACACGCCAACCACGTGTTGATGGTCGAGGCTGAATTCGACTGGGATGACGTCGGCGGATGGCAGGCGGTCGCACGCTATTTCGAGAAAGATCGAAGCGGGAATGCCGCCAACTGCGACCTGACGGCGCATCAGGCGAGTGAGAATATTGTTTATGACGAAAGCGGCGCCACCGTCGCGTTGCTTGGGGTGAACAATCTCATCGTCGTCCGCACACGCGACGCGGTCCTGGTATGTCATCGGCACCACGCGGAGAAAATTAAGGATCTGGTCGCCAAGCTTCCGGAAAAACTGCAGTGAAACGAGTGCTCGGAATCGACCTTGGTGGTGTACGAACGGGCGTGGCCGTCTCCGACGAATTGCGAATGCTCGCGCATCCGCTGGCCATTATCGAAAGCGGATCGACCGAGACGCTTGCCCGCCGCATTAAAGAAATCGTGACCGAAAAAAATGTCGATTGCGTGGTGATCGGATTGCCCCGGCATATGAACGGCTCGCTTGGAAAAGGAGCGGAAGAAGCGCAGCGTTTTGCCGACAAATTGCGATCGCTGCTGGACTGCGAAGTCGTGACCTGGGACGAACGGCTTTCAACCGTTGCCGCGGAAAGAGCATTGCAAGCGGCCGGAAAGAAAACGCGAGAGACGCGAGGCATTCGCGATCAGGTGGCAGCGCAAATTATCTTACAAAGCTATCTTGATCGCCTGAGCGCGTGACGTCGCGTCGACTCAAATTGATCGTTAGCTATGACGGTCGGGATTTCGCCGGGTGGCAAAGTCAGAGCCACGGAAATACCGTACAGGATCGGATTGAAGCGGCCCTCAAAAAGATTTCCGGAGCGCGCATAAGCGTAATTGGGGCGGGACGGACTGATGCGGGGGTGCACGCGCTGGGGCAGTGTGCACATGCGGACGTGCCAGCGACAAAATTTACTCTCGAACGCTGGCTAACGGCCCTGAACGGAGTTTTGCCGCCTACGATCCGCATTCTGCGCGCGCAGTTCGTCTCAACCAATTTCCATGCACGCTTTTCGGCAAAAGCCAAAGTTTACCGGTATCGACTTGTAAATAGCTCGATAATGCCGCCGCTCGAATACGGCCGGGCCTGGCATATCGCAACGCCCCTGGATCGGTTGTTACTGGAGCGCGGAGCGAAGCTGTTCGTCGGGCGGCATGACTTCGCTAACTTTGCCGCGCGCCGAAGTAAATCGGTTGAAAATACAATCCGCACGATCGATCGGCTTCGCCCCAGATATCGAGGCGAGGTTATCGAAATTGAGTTCGCTGCTTCCGGTTTCCTCTACAAGATGGTTCGACTGATCACGGGCGCGCTTGTGCGCTGTGCGTTGG
This sequence comes from Chthoniobacterales bacterium, assembly GCA_036498205.1. Lineage (GTDB taxonomy): Bacteria > Verrucomicrobiota > Verrucomicrobiia > Chthoniobacterales > UBA10450 > AV69. Next base: position 10,140 of record DASXIC010000090.1, read on the forward strand.
AGCAGGACACGCTTGATTCAATCAGGTCGCGCCTGGAAAACGCGGGCCGCGACACCTCGCGCTTCGTTGCTCCAGCCAGCGCGCTCTACCTCGTCCGCGTCCGATACTAACGGGCCTCCGAGGCCTGTTAAAGTTCGGGTCAGACTGTCCCTCTTTGGCAGAAGAACTGCTTTGGAACTGATGATGTACCATCCCGCTGGTAAATCGCCTCTTGGCGATGAGACGGGGCAGCGGCGCTCTGCTCTCGTGCGACGAATGGTGGCATGGCTATTCGGGCCGCAACATTTCCAATTCAAACTGTTGGCCGGTACCAGCGCGGCGATTGTGGCGATTCTTGCCCTGGCCGGCACGTTTTTGTTCATCACCCTGAAAAACCATCAACAGGAGGTGGTACGCGCGCACACCGTGCAGGTGAAAAGACTGAGCGGTGTAGTTGAGAACGATGTCGCCGCGCTTGAAGGTTATCATCGCGGTTACTTGCTGACTGGAATTGCGCAGTACGCACAGATGTTTCGCGCTCGCAAAGAAGAAGTAGATGCGAGAATGGACGAGCTCGCAGGACTCGTTGTTGAGAGTCCGGTCCAACGCGAGCGAGTGGCGAAAGTCAATGCACTGGTCAAGCAATGGATTGAACAGGTAGGGCAACCAAGCTTTGGCAAAACCAATGGAGCGGCGCAGCATGTGGCAAAGAGTGCGCTGGGCAGCACGACACTGGATGAAGCACGCGAGGTCCTGCAGTCCCTCCAGGATGAGGAACAGATCATTCTCAATCAAAAAATGGAACAGCAGGAATGGGCTGCGCAGTCGAGGCAAGTCCTGGATTTCCTACCTAAGCTCGAGCGCGCGGCGATCGAGATGAACAAAGAGAAACGTGGTTACCTTCTTACCGGCGAGAATGGATTCATTGAAGCTTACCGGCGTTCACTGGGAGATTTTTACATTTATCATGGTTATCTCTCAGTCCTGCTGGCGAACGCTCCAGCGCAGGCGCAATTGCTCAGCAGCGTCCGGTCTGATGTAGAACGTTGGATCAATTCCTTCGTTGTCCCGGAAATTGAAGCGAAACGCGCTGGCCGCGATTTGAACGCCGTGGCTTCAAACGAGAGAAGTGATGAATTGATACGCACCATTCAGCGCACTATTGCAGGAATAGAGAAGAATGAGTTTTCGCTTTACGAGGCCCGTTCCAGTGCCGCCTCGCAGCAACAAGTCCTGAACACCGTGGCGCTTTCGGCTCTGGCCTTGCTCGCTGTCGTGCTTCTCATTTCATCCAACAGCTACAGTTTCGTGCTCGCCCGCCGTCAGGTGCTTAAACTACGAGACGCAGAAACGCGGATTCGCGCAATGATCGAAGGGATTCTTGACGGGATGATCACTCTTGATGAGCAAGGCACAATCTGTTCGATGAACCAGGCCGCTGAGAAAATGTTTGGCTGTGGCACCAATGAGATGATTGGCCGCAGTTTTATCAAATTGGTCCCGAAAGCTTACCCGAGCGATCTCGATTCGGTACCAACGCTGATTGCCTGGAAGGACCTGGCAAACCGCACCGGCACAACCGCGCTGGCGGTTGGTCTGACGCGCAGAAATGTCGCCTTCCCGATCGAAATATCACTCAGCCAAATGGCGGTCGGTGGAAAAGCGCTTTATGTCGCGATGATTCGTGACGTGACCGAACGGCAGCGATTCGAACAAGAGATCGCTTCGGAAAAGGAAAATCTTGCCGTCACGCTGCGGTCAATCGGCGACGGGGTCATTACCACGGATGTGCAAGGCAATGTGATCATGATTAACAATACAGCCGAGAGCTTGACGGGCTGGACTTCCGACGAAGCAATCGGTCAACCACTCAGGGCAGTATTCAACATTTCTATTGATCTTGCCGCACAGGCACGCGCCCAGCGCAACGGCAATAGCAGCGAAGCGCACTCCATATTGCTGAGTTTGCCCGATAGCGCGACCTTGATCGGACGGGATGGTTCGGAACGCTTGATCGAGCAGGTCGCCTCTCCGATTCGCGACAATAAGAATGAAGTGGCCGGTGTGGTCCTTGTCTTTCGCGACATAACCGAACGACAACGTAGCGAAGGCGAGCGCCGAAAAGCAGAAGCTTTGGAGCAGCTTGGGTTGCTGGCGGGCGGGATCGCTCACGATTTCAACAACCTGCTTACCGCGATCATTGGGAACATATCCCTGGCGTCGCTTCTCCTGCCGGTAAACAACGAGATGACCGGCCGCCTCCACGATGCCAAGAATGCATCATTGCGCGCAAGGGACCTGGCCCAGCAACTACTTACCTTTGCCCGGGGCGGAGCGCCGATAAAGAAAACGGCGTCGATTGGCCGGCTCATTCAAGACACGGTCAGCTTCTCCCTCCGCGGGTCACAGAGTCGGAGCGAAGTGAACCTTGGTCCCGATCTGTGGCAGGCAGAGATCGATTCTGGTCAAATCAGTCAGGTTATCGCCAACCTGGTAGTGAATGCGGACCAGGCAATGCCCAATGGGGGAACATTACATGTGAGCTGCGAGAACTATCGGCATTCGCCGACAAGTGGTTCGCATGCGGCCGCACTTCCTCCCGGGAATTACGTCAGAATAAGTATTCGCGATGAAGGTGTTGGAATTCCTGAGCGCTATTTGAAGAGAATCTTTGATCCTTATTTTCCCACTAAACCGAAAGGAAATGGTTTGGGTCTTGCCAGCACCTACTCAATCGTCAAAAACCATCAGGGACTTATCGTTGTCGAATCCGAAACAAACGTGGGGTCTACTTTCACCATTTATCTGCCGGCGGCCGCGCGCCTTGCCGCGCCAGAAGAAAAACAGCTGGCCAGCGACGGCCCAATCGTAGGGGACGGCCGGGTTCTCATCGTCGACGATGAAGAAGCGATCCGCGCTTTGGTTGAGTTCACTCTTACTCGTCTCGGCTACAGTGTGTCGACGGCTGAGACCGCCTTGGAAGGAGTAGAGTTGTATCGGCAGAGATTAGAAGCGGGCCAACGTTTCGATCTTGTCATTCTTGACCTGACTCTTCCGGGCGGAATGGGTGGCAAAGAGGCATTGAAACGACTGCTCGAAATCGACCCGACTGTGAACGCCATCGTCTCGAGCGGTTACGCGACAGATGCAACCATGAGCCGTTACGAGGACTACGGTTTTCGCGGCGTCATTGCCAAGCCCTATGAGGCCAGTGAACTGGGTCGCGTTGTTCACCACGCTATTGAGTCAGGCCGGCTTAAACCGGCTCCCAATGGCAAGCTGTGCGCGACGGGCTAAGTCCCGACCAACGCCTCGGTCTTCAGCCGAGGAAGGAGTTGTTCCAGAATTGTCGCGACTGACTCTTCCACGCTTTGTTTATCGGTGTGGACCACGATCTCTGGATCGGCTGGCGGCTCGTATGGGGCATCAATTCCGGTAAATTCCCGGATCTCCCCTGCTCTCGCCTTTTTGTAGAGGTTTTTGGGATCGCGTTCTTCACAAACCCGCAAAGGCGCGTCCACAAAGACCTCTATAAATTCGGCGTTTCCCTCCAGCGCAATCGAGCGAGCACGCTGGCGATCAAGCCGGTAAGGCGAAATAAATGCCGTGATCACGACGTTGCCCGCATCCGCCATCAGCTTCGCGACTTCACTGACTCGGCGAATATTTTCAACGCGATCGGCCGGTGCAAACCCCAGATTTGAATTCAATCCGTGGCGAATATTGTCGCCATCGAGCACGTAGGGATGCATTGCACGCTGAAACAGTTCGCGTTCCAGAGCCTGGGCAATCGTGGATTTTCCCGCACCGGAAAGCCCGGTCAACCACACCACCGCACCCCGATGTCCATGCAGGGCAGCGCGCGCTCCGGCGGTGATTTTCCCCTCGGCCCAAAAGATGTTTTTGCTCTTGATCGAGGCGCGATCCATATAAACGCCGCCGTGAACAATCCCGCCGGCAACAATTATGCCGTCGTCGATCAGAACAAACCGGCCAAGGTTCGGAATCCGATCGTGATTGTCCAGAACAACCGGTGCGCGTGTCTGGATGGTGAGACGGCCGACCTCATTGCGGGCCAGTTGTTCGCTGGTGCCCCCGCGCGCAAGCGAGGCGGAATCCATCACCTCATCAATCGACGCGATCTGGCATCGGACCTCCTGCGTCGCCAGCCGCGCGGTATATAAATGATTTAAGCGCGCTGGTTGACGGGCCATCCAAAAGAGATCGGCATGGAATCGATTCGTTTCGATCGGCGCGTCCTTGTCGTGCGAGGCCACATAACCGCGTTCGACAAAAATTTGTTCGCGCAAAGTTATCCCAACCGAATCGCCAGCGATCGCAGGGCCATTTTCCTTCGAGTTCCAGCGTTCGATTGAACTGACGATTGATGTTTTGTTCGCCGGCGAAAAGACCAGCTCATCGCCCATCTTTAGTGAACCGCTTTCGACTCGCCCGGCAATGATTCGTCGTTCGTCGAATCGATAAACATCCTGGACGCAAAAACGCAATGGCAGATCGATCAACGACGCCATCGGCGCCATTTGGTCAAGCGCTTGGACCAGATCAGGTCCATTGTGCCACGGCATTTTTGGGCTCCGCTTGATCACGTTCTCGCCCAGTCGGGCGGATGCGGGAATAAAAACGCGTGGCTCGAGTTTCAGCGTCTTCAGGAACTCGCGATACTCGCGTTCGATCTCACGAAACTGTGCTTCCGAGAAATCAACGGCATCCATCTTATTCACCACTACGCAAAACTGTTGAATACCGAGCAAGCTCAGGAGATAGGCGTGTCGTTTGGTCTGTTCGCGCACGCCTTCATTGGCTGCGATTACGAGCACGGCCGCGTCCGCGCTGGCCGCGCCGGTGATCATGTTTTTCAGGAATTCCTTGTGCCCCGGCGCATCGATGATCATGTAGTTTCGCCTGGCCGTTTTAAACGGAATTTGAGTGGTATCGATGGTGATGTTTTGTTCCTGCTCTTCGAGCAACGCGTCGAGAAGAAAGGCAAACTCGAATTCCATTCCTTCCGCCCGGCAAGCGCTTCGTACCTGCTCGATCTTTCCTTCCGGCAATGAATCGGTGTCGTGCAGAAGCCGCCCAATCAGCGTCGACTTCCCGTGATCGACATGCCCGACGAAAACAACTCTCAATTGCGGACTGCGAACTGCGGATTTCGGATCGACCAGATTTTTGTCGCTCATTCTTTATTTCGACGTGCCGTCTTAATCGAGGACACCATAATTGCGAGCAGTTGCTCAGCTTCCCCGCGGAGATCCTGTGTGCGTTGTGCGCGAATCAGTTTCAGTGGCGTAAGCATATCGATCCAATAAATCGTTTCGTCGCATTCCTCCTCAGCAATCCCTAGTTTTGCGATGAAATCCGCTCGGGAACGGCCACGCGTCGCGGCGCGATAATTTGCTCCAACCGAGGTTCCGCATCGTAACAATTGTCGGCCCAAAACAGTTGTGGATGCGGTCTTGGGTAGAGACTGAACAAGTCTAACAACTCGTAAGCCGAATTCGAACGTGCGCTGCTTCAATTCCGCATTCCGCGTCCTGCGTTCCGCGTTCATAGAAATCCTTTAGCCCGGAGTTTTTGCATGGCATTGCGCTCGTGGTGGTCCTGGGCGCGGCCGGCGCGCTCGCTCGTGCGGGTGCTGTCCAGCTCACGGATGATTTCTTCGATCGTGGTCGCATTACTGGGAATCGGTTTGGTAATCGGGCTGCAACCGAGCGAGCGATACCGTTGACCATTGCGCGCGAAATACATCTTCGGAATCGGGATATCTTCGCGCTGGATGTAGCGCCAGATGTCGATCTCGGTCCAGTCGAGCAGCGGCTGAACTCGAACATGCTCGCCCTTCGTTGAAGTGGTGGCGAACTGGCCCCAAAACTCGGGAGGTTGATCTTTATAATCCCATTCAAACTGAGCGTTGCGTGGCGAAAAGTATCGCTCCTTCGCCCGGGTCGGGTCTTCGTCACGCCGGATTCCCGTAATCAAGGCGTCCCACTTGTGCTCCGCCATCGCCTGCTGCAAGGCGACAGTCTTTAGCTCGTGCGTGACGGTCACGGGATCGTGCGTTTCGTAACCGATGCCGCGTGCACGCGCTTCCTTATTCACCTTCACAATCAGGTTCAGCTTGTAATGGGCTGTCGCCCATTCTCGAAACTCAAGCATTTCTGGAAATTCATAAGTGGTGTCGATGTGCAGCACTGGAAATGGCACCCGGCCGAAAAAGGCTTTTGATGCCAGCCAGATCAGGACGTTCGAGTCTTTGCCCATCGACCACGGCATCGCGATGTTTTTGAAGGAGTGATAGGCCTCGCGAAAAATGAAAATACTCTGGTTCTCTAGTCGATCCAGGTGGGTGCGCGAAACTTGAGTCATCGTGGTAAGGGCGATTCACCGAAACGCCGATTGAGAGCGCACTGTGAATGCGTGGGCGAATGAGGTCAATCGCCACGGCCTTCTGCCGCCCGAATTGGGTTGCGCCCTCCCCGCGCAATTCTAGTGTTCGTCATGCCCAAGCCGGTTCCCGCCGCCTACGATTCCAAGATTGAGGGAAACGTCATTTTCACTCGCATTGATGCGGCCATGAACTGGATGCGCAAAAATTCGCTTTGGCCGATGCCGATGGGCCTGGCTTGTTGCGCCATCGAACTTATGGCCACGGCGGCCTCCCGCTTCGACATCGCCCGCTTCGGCTCGGAAGTGATGCGATTTTCACCGAGGCAATGCGATGTGATGATCGTGGCCGGCACAGTGACCTACAAAATGGCGCTGGCGGTAAAACGCATTTGGGAGCAAATGCCGGAACCAAAATGGTGCATCGCCATGGGGGCCTGCGCTTCCAGCGGTGGAATGTACCGTAGCTACGCCGTTTTGCAGGGCATCGATCAGCTTCTGCCGGTCGATGTTTACGTTTCCGGATGTCCGCCACGTCCGGAGGCGTTGCTCGAAGGATTGATGCGTTTGCAGGAAAAGATTTCGACCGAGCCGGCGCTGGCCGCTCAAAAACCCAAATTAATGAAGCAATTGGAAGATGCGCTCAGATGACGGGCGGCGAACTGCTTAATTCGCTCGGCCGTCTCTTTGGCGAGAAAATCCTTAGCCAGGCGGAATTTCGCGGTGAGACGACATTTGTCATCGCGCCGAAAGATTTGCGCGAGATCGCGAAATGTTGCCGTGACGAATTGTCCTTTGATTATCTTCTCGATATTTCGAGCGTGGATAACTTTGGAGACGATCCGCGTTTCGAGGTCGTTTACGAGCTCTACTCCCTCACTCTTGCCGTCCATTTGCGGCTCAAGCTCGCGGTCAGCGAAGAGATTTGTGCGGTTGATACGGTGTCGGATATCTGGCCGACGGCGAATTGGCATGAACGCGAAGTTTACGACATGATGGGGATCAGGTTTAATAATCACCCCGATCTGCGGCGCATTCTTATGTGGGAGGGATATCCGTTCTTTCCATTGCGAAAGGATTTTCCGCTGGAAGGCAAACCAAGCGAAATGCCTGATATCGCATTTTCCCAGGTTGCCCCGATGGAAGGCGGACCATTCGTAACCGTGCCTTCTACTGCGACGACAAAAGATCGTGAGCCAAGGTCGCGTCGCCCCGATTTGAACGAATAAAACGCGGGCGGAATCTTGTGCCCTTGTATTACGCGGCTGAAACCGGTGGGGCACTGGCCGGTCTTCGCGTCGTCGCCATTACATCTGGCCGCACCTGCTCTCCGCGGTGCGGACTTTGTTTCGAATCATGTTTGGGATATGCGATGCGGCTGTGAAGCATCGTCATCAAAGTGAATCGGAACCGGTCGGCAACGATGCGAATGTCACTCAGGGTAAGATCGCATTCGTCGAGCTGATGATCGGCTATACGTTGATCGATGATGTCATTGACCAATTGTTCGATTTTCGCCGGAGTCGGTTTTTCCAGGCTGCGTGAAGCGCTTTCGACAGCGTCGGCCACGCTCACAATGGCGCTTTCCTTGGTTTGCGGTTTAGGTCCGCTGTAGCGAAAGCTTTCCTCGCGGACTTCGGGGATATCGTGTTCGCGCAAGTTCATAATCTTGCCCCCCGCGCGCGCATCCTCGTGCTGCTGCAATGCCCGCTTGTAAAAGTAGTAAACGAGCGAGGTTCCGTGGTGTTCCTGGATAATGTCGATGATCCGCTGGTTGAGTTTGTGTTTGAGCGCGAGGTCCACGCCTTCCTTGACGTGCGCGATGATGATCAGCGCGCTCATTGTCGGGGCAAGATCTTCGTGCGGGTTCCGCTCGAAGTTCATGTTTTCCGTGAAGTATTCGGGCTTCACCAGTTTACCGACGTCGTGAAAATAAGCGCAGACACGACAAAGCGTTGCATTGGCGTGGATCGCTTCCGCGGCAGCCTCAGCCAGATTGGCCACAACCAGGCTATGATGATATGTGCCAGGCGCTTCGATGGTCATGCGTCGCAGCAAAGGATGGTTTAAATCGGAGGCCTCGAGCCAGGAGATGTCGGTTGTGATTTGAAAAGCGTGTTCGAACATTGGCAGGATTCCGCCGACAATCGTTGCGGTGACAATCCCGTTGCCGATGGCGAGCGCGCTCTGGAGCCCGATCATCGGCCAATCGTTGGCGCTGGGAGAAAAAAGGTTGATTGGCCCGATAAAGCCAAACGTCAGTGACAGAATCCAAATCGCGATGCCGACGCCAAGACCCGCCCGAACCAGTTTACTGCGTCGCCGAACCTGGAGAGTCAGGTAAACGGCGGTGAATCCGCTGATCATTCCCGTAACGAGAATTGGCGCGTCCACCCGCCCAAAAAGCACGCTGCTCCAGAGACTGACAAAGACGGCGGCGTAGAGCCCGTGATTGCGTCCGAGCAGAACGCTCAGCACAAGTGCTGAGAGCGCATAAGGCGTAAGCAATTCGGCCATTTCCGGCTTGAGGCCGAGAACGCCGTTGTTGCACAACGCATAGATCGCCTTTGTCAGAGCCAGCTGAATGAGCATGATCCCAAAGACGAGAAGGATGCGCGAACTCTGGGAGAATGTTCGCGGTTGATTGATCCAAAGCATCATCAGCGCGATCAGGAAAAAGAGGAGCGCGATGACGAAGTTTTTTGTCGGCTCAGGCTGATTGCCGCTGAAAATTAAGAGGGCCAGACCGGCGATGAATGCCGCGAACAGCACCAGCTTCATCGCGAATGAGTACTCAATCGTCCGTGACAACTCGTTCCGGGTACGCCGCCGCCGGGTCTTTCCGGAAGCGAGGCCGCGCCGGATAAGTTCGCTGCGTTTGAAGAAATCGAACATCATTTGCGCCCGGATGGGGTCCGGTGCTGCTGATAAGCAGTAATAATCGCACGAACCAGCGGGTGGCGCACCACATCGCGCTCGGTGAAATAATTGACTGCAATTCCGGGCACGTTTTTCAACGCCTGAAGAGCCTCAACCAGGCCCGATCGCCTGTTTGCCGGCAAATCGATCTGGGTAACGTCGCCCGTCACGACGCACTTGGAATTCAACCCCATCCGCGTAAGTAACATGAACATTTGTTCGGTCGTAGCATTCTGCGCCTCGTCCAGAATGACGAACGCGTTGTTCAAGGTCCGGCCGCGCATATAAGCGAGGGGGGCGATCTCGATCACTTCCCGGGCAAGCGCGCGTTCCATCTCTTCCGCATCCATCATATCATGCAGGGCGTCGTAAAGCGGCCGCAGATAAGGCGTGATTTTCTCCTGGAGATCGCCCGGAAGGAAGCCCAAAGCTTCGCCTGCCTCGACCGCGGGTCGTGCCAGAATAATGCGTGAAACCTGCTCTTTTTTAAGGGCTGCGACCGCCATCGCAACTGCCAAATATGTCTTACCCGTTCCGGCGGGCCCGATTCCAAAGACGATGTCATGGCTCTCAATGGCCTCGACGTAGTTCTTCTGGCCAAGGGTCCGCGCAATCACCGGCGCCTTGCGCGGAGAAGTAACGATCCTGGCCGAGGTCGCATCGGCCAGATTGTCAGGCCGCTCTTCACTTACCGAGCTGAGGGCGTAATTAAATTCGTGCTTCTTGATATCGACACCGCGTTGCCGGGCGTCCTCCAGCTGATCGAAAACGCGCTGCGCGCGATCCAGCTTCTCAGGTTCGCCCTCCAGCTTGACCCATCCTTCCCGCGTCGTCACCTTCACCCCGAGTGATTCCTCGAGATTTTTCAACAACTTGAGATCATTGGCGTAGAGAGACTGCAACGCGCGTGCGCTTTCAAACTCCAACGTTCGTGTTTCGGTCATCGCGTGGTGACCTGCTCTCTATAGCAAACGCGATCCTTCGTCGCGCTTCTTCGCATCAGCGGAAACCGTAAACGAGCGCCCAATGAGTGCGCTCCTCCGGCGACTCTTCCACCGCCACGATGATGAAATAACTGCCGGTGGCATTGGGAATCACATGAGCGGCGGCGAAATGCCCTTTTTGCCAGCTATCCGGTTGCTCTACCAGCTTCCCGTCCGAATCGTAGATGTGGACCGAAATTTTCGCGCGTTCGACCTCCGTCCCCATCCAGAACCAATATTCGTTACCTTTAAAAAGTTGCTGGCGCACTGCTTTCTTTTCGCCGGCCCC
>DASXIC010000091.1:0-6474 GCA_036498205.1 Chthoniobacterales bacterium
AACGTGCAGTTGATCAACGCGACCACGGACCGGCATGTGTGGGCGGAAGATTATGATCGCGATTTGACCGATGTTTTCGCAATCCAAAGCGATCTTGCGCAAAAAATCGCAAATGAATTGCAGGCCAAGCTTTCAACTGCAGAAAAGGCCCAGGTTACCCGAAAACCCACTCAAAACGCCGAAGCTTATCTGGCTTACCTGCAAGGAAAGGAGGAATCCAATCGTCCGGATCGTTTTCGCGAAAATTCACTAAGAGCGGAAGAGCTTTACCAGCGAGCCATCCAGCTGGATCCGAATTTCGCGCTCGCCTTCGCCAACCTTTCAATGACGGAGAGTTGGATTTTTCATAGTTTCGATCCTACATCCGGCCGCCGGGATAAGGCGCGGGCAGCGGTCGATGAAGCTTTGCGACTACAGCCCGATCTTCCGGAGGCGCATCTCGCGCTTGGCAATTATTTTTACTACGGCGAGCTCGATTATCCGCGGGCCCTCGCCGAATTCGATATCGCGCGGCGCGGACTTCCCAATAACTCAGAGGCACTGATGTCGATCGCTGCAATCGAACGGCGACAAGGCAAATGGGAGCAATCGACGAAAAGCTTCGAGAAAGCTGCCACGCTCAATCCAAAGGACGTTTCGTTACTGGCGAATCTCGCGCTCAACTATCAAGCGATGAAAGACTACGAGGCCGCGGAGAAAATCTTCAATCGCGGCATCCAGCTGGATCCGAAAGCGTTCAGTCTGCGAGGGCTAAAGGCGCAGTTGGCGATTTACGCAAAGGGAGATCTCAGCATTTGTGAAAGAGAGTTGGCCGCTGTACCTCCCGGCGTTGATCCAGACGGTCTCGTCACGCTTAGCCGGTTTTCCATGCTAACATTGCAGCGCAGATTTCCCGAGGCTTTGGCGGTGTTGCAACAAAGGCACGAGGAAATTTTTCACGGTCCCAGCGGGACCAGCCCAAAGGCCTTTTTCGAGGGAATCACTTATCATTTTATGGGTGAGCCTGTGAAAGCGCGCGAAGCGCTCGAACGTGCGCTGGTAATCTCGGAACAAGCGGTACGGGAAAGTCCAAATGATCCGACGCGTCATATCCAGCTCGGTGCGATTCTGGCCGGGCTCGGCCGAAAGGACGACGCTATCCGCGAAGGCCAGCGCGCCGCTGAGTTATTACCAGAGTCAAGAGACGCGCTTGATGGTCCTCAGATAACCATAGGGCTGGCTCAAATCTATGCATGGACGGGAGAGAAAGACCAGGCATTCCAATTAATTGACCACTCACTCTCCATACCCGGCGGAATCAGTGTCGCTCTCCTGAAACTGGATCCGGTGTGGGATCCTCTTCGCGGTGACCGGCGCTTTGATGCGTTGATCACAAAGTATGAAGCCGACAAACCTGAATCGGTCAGCCCTGACCGTAACCATGCTTAGCTCTTAGTGAGACTTGAAGGAATTGATCATGTCGCAATTGCCGTGGCCGATGTGGAACGCTCGGCCAAATGGTACGCCGATACCTTGGGGTTCGAACGCCAGTTTGATGGGAAATGGGACGGAGTTCCAACTTTCATTGGCAAAGGCTCGACCGCGATTGCCCTCTTTCCGCTTCGACCTAACAGCCCAGGAATAGCGTCAACGAATACCAGTCCTGGCGGCATGTTGCATCTTGCTTTCAGAGCCGATCGACAAAATTTTCAGGCTGCTCAGGAAGAGCTGCACCGCCGCGGTATTAAATTTAACTTTGAAGATCATGAGATTTCGCACTCAATTTACTTCCACGATCCTGACAATCATGTGCTGGAGATAACCACTTACGATTTGATGGGTTCATCGAATCAAGTGGGTGATTGAGGCCAATCGGTCTACCTGATTGCCCCGTATTAAACGAAACCTCGTTAAGTCGGTGTAGTCTATCAATCGTTATGGCCGGACAAAGTGGAAATCTTATAGCATCCCGGGCGCGATGCAGCATTGGAGAATCTCTCTGGAGTAGTTACTAACGTTAAGTGGAATCGAGGCACTCCTTTAAGGTATTTGAGCAAGTGATGAGAATCCCAGCTGCTTCTCCTCGATTAAATTTCGGATTATTTCTGCCGAGAGATTTGGGAGGCGAAATCGGATTCTCCGTGCTCGCGGATTGACACGGCGCGGGAAACGCGGTTGAGAGTAATCGCGTGGCGAGAATCTTAATTGCGGACGACCAGCCTGACGTGCTGGAGGCGCTGCGCATTTTGCTCAAGGGAGCGGGCCACCAGACGGACGCGGTGACATCGCTGGCGGGTGTACTCAGTGCGCTTGAGAAGCGTGATTATGCCCTTTTGATGATGGATCTGAACTATACCCGAGACACCACTTCTGGTCAGGAAGGATTGGAAGTGATCCCGAAGCTTCAGGAGATGGACAATACGCTACCCATCGTGGTAATGACGGCCTGGGCAACGATTGACCTGGCAGTGGAAGCGATGAAGCGCGGGGCGCGCGATTTTGTTCCCAAACCGTGGGACAACGAGCGGCTGCTTGCTATTGTGCGGACGCAGATCGAGCTGGCGGGAGCCTTGCGCAAAGGGAGGAAACTGGAAGCGGAGAACCAGTTATTGCGCGGACGAGCTCCCAATTTGATCGCGGAAGCGCCGGCGATGCGGCCGGTCCTGGAAATGATTTCGCGCGTGGCGCCTTCGGATGCGAACGTTTTAATAACCGGGGAGAATGGCACGGGCAAAGGTTTGGTCGCGCAGGCGCTGCATGCGCTCTCGCCGCGTGGCACCCATTCAATGATTACAGTGAACATGGGCGGCCTGTCGGAGGGAATTTTCGAGAGCGAACTATTCGGTCACGTTAAAGGTGCGTTCACGGATGCGAAAACAGATCGCGCCGGCCGCTTCGAGCTGGCGGACGAGAGCACGCTCTTCATGGACGAGATCGCGAATATTCCGCTGAACTTGCAGGCAAAACTGCTGCGCATGCTTGAAACGGGCGAATTCGAACGGGTTGGTTCCTCCAGAACCTTGCGGTCGAACGTGCGGATTATCTCCGCAACTAATGCGAATCTGCACGATGAGGTGACTGCCGCCCGGTTCCGGCAGGATCTGCTCTTTCGTTTAAACACAATCGAGATCGCTCTTCCGCCGTTGCGGGACCGGCGGGAAGATATTATGCCACTGGCGAGCAACTTTTTGCGGCAACACGCCAAACGTTATCGCAAAAATTTCGGCGGTTTTGACGAGACGGCACGTGAACGCCTGATGACACACCCTTTCCCAGGTAACGTGCGGGAGCTCGATCATGTGATCGAACGTGCGGTCTTAATGTCGTCCGGGCCACAAATCAAAGCGCGCGACCTCGGTTTATCAACGGGCGGCGGAGATGCGCGCGGTCTCGAAGATATGAGTCTGGAGGAAGTGGAAGCCTATCTGATCAAGAAAGCGCTTGCGCGCGCTGGAGGAAATGCGCGCCAGGCGGCAGAAGCACTCGGACTGAGCCGAAGCGCGTTTTATCGACGTCTGCAGCAGTATGGTTTGTAATTGTAGAAGCGACTGTGTCGGCGGCTGGTTCTTTGCAGATGGCACGTCCGCCAATCGGACGGACTTGTCCTGCGACAAGCCTGTGGCCACGGCAGAAGCGTGATTGTGCATTCAAATGTGAACCGACCGCGAAAATTGCGGCATCGCATTTCGCACGAGAATCATCTCACCTGGCTCACTTTAGGGGCGGTGGCGCCGGCAGCGATAATCGCGCTTTGCCTGCTTTGGTTCGGCGACTACAGCGCTAAGGTGCAATGGACGCTGACCCTCGTCATCGCCTTGGCGCTCGGCTACGTCGTCAGTGTGCGCGAGCACATTATCCGTCCCTGGCAAACCATCACCAACCTGCTCGCTGCGCTCCGCGAGGGGGACTATTCGATTCGTGCCCGCGGCGCGCGCGAGAACGACGCACTTGGTGAAGCCCTGCTCGAGGTGAACGCTCTGGGTGAGACCTTGCGGGTGCAACGTCTTGGCGCCTTTGAAGCGACGGCGCTTTTGCGCACCATCATGGCCGAAATTGATGTTGCCGTCTTTACCTTTGATCCAGACCGCAAATTGCGGCTGGTCAATCGGGCAGGGGAAAATCTACTGCGGCAGCCCATCGACAAATTACTTGGGCGAAACGCACGCGACCTCGGCCTCGAGATCTGTCTTGATTCCCACGAAGATGTTCCCCTTACTCTTACCTTTCCTGGTGGGACGGGCCGCTGGGGAGTAAGCCGAAGCACGTTCCGCGAACGTGGATTGCCGCATGAGTTGCTGGTGTTGCGCGATCTGAGCCGAACCCTGCGCGAAGAGGAACGAATCGCCTGGCAGCGACTCGTTCGTGTACTCGGGCACGAACTGAACAACTCACTCGCACCGATCAAATCGGTGGCGGGAAGTCTGGAAAACCTGTTACGCCGAGACCCGCTGCCGAGCGATTGGCAGGAGGATGCCCGGAGCGGGTTGAATGTGATCGCGTCGCGGGCGGAATCGCTCAGTCGTTTCATGCAGGCTTACGCGCGCCTGGCCCGTCTGCCTCCGCCGCAAAAAGAAATCATGAGCGTAGGAGAAGTTGTGAACCGCGCCGTCAACATGGAACGGCGATTATCGGTACAAAGGCAGGAAGGCCCCCCTGTTGCAATCCGCGCGGACGCGGCCCAAATCGAACAGGTGCTGATCAATCTTTTGCTAAATGCGGCCGAAGCTTCCCTCGAAACCGGTGGCACGGTTACGATTGGATGGAAAGAGATTGGCGACTGCGTCGAGATTATCGTGCGAGATGAGGGTCACGGAATCATGAATCCAACAAATTTGTTTGTGCCGTTCTTCACCACCAAACCGGGCGGCTCGGGAATTGGTCTGGCGCTTTCACGACAAATCGCCGAGGCGCATGGAGGATCCTTAACTCACGCCAAACGCACTGGAGCGCGCGGGGCAGAGGCGGTCTTTCGTTTGCCAAAGTAAGATTGGCCGCAGGAGAACTTCGACCGCGGCATCGATTCGGCCATCTCCGGACGCCTCCACAATCGTCCCGAAAACGGGACAGCAAAATCCCAGAGGCGACTCGGCGACACAAGGCCGGTCTCATCGTCTTCAAGTATAATCCACTTATCACCAGCTATTTATAACTATCATTGCCTGCTTGGCACGGGCATTGCAATAGTCCGAGCGACTTCGAAAACTTTTTGAATCTGGTGAAGGTGCCAGGTGCATCTCAGAAGATAGAAGGCAAGAGCTATGAAACCAAAACTCCCTGTAAACAATTTCCCCAAGTCCGTTGATTCCGCGATGAAGAGGCACTTTCCCCGCACTGATTACCATTATCAGGCGGCGACCCTGCCAAATTTTCGTGGCGGTTGCGCCCGGCTGAAACGGCCTTCGTTCCGTAACATTAGCGGCGATTACTTTCGCAATGAAGCGCGCGGCGAATTTCGTCGTGAGTTAGTCGCGTTCGTCGCAATCTTCATAACAGCGGCAATCCCAGTCCTGAGCAATGTGCACGCGCTATCGGATTTTCTTCGCGCGATTGGCAGTCTCTAATCAGAATGAGGAAATCTGAAGCACGAGCGGAGCATACGATTGTGAGGCCAGCCGGATTTTCGCCGGCAAGCTCCGGTATGGACATTGCGCGCCCACACATCGCCAAGAAGAAACGCCGCCGCCGGATTCTCTTCGCGTCCGGCGGCGTTCTGGCGTTGGTGGCGATCACTTTCGCCCTCTCGCAATTAAAGCCGGCAGTGCCGAGCGTGGATCGTTCAACCGTGTGGATCGATACGGTTAAACGTGGGCCGATGGTCCGGGAAGTTCGCGGATTGGGAACGCTCGTGCCGGAGGAGATTCGCTGGGTTCCGGCGAACACGGAAGGTCGCGTGGAGAAGATATTGGTTCGTCCTGGTACGCCGGTGAAACCCGACACAGTGATTCTGGAATTGTCGAGTCCCGAGCTCGAGCAAGCAGCGCATGATGCTGAATCAAAATTAAAGGCGGCCGAAGCGGAGCTGATTACGGTGCGCGCGACTTTGCAGCGTGAATTACTCGCACAGGAATCAACTTCGGCGCAGGTGCATTCCGAATACGAAGAGGCGCGGATGGAGAGCGAGACGAACGAGCAATTGAAGAAGAACGGACTCGTCGCTGAGCTTCAGTACAAGACCGCTCAGGTGAAAGCGGCGGAGCTTGCCAACCGCGACGCGATCGAACAAAAGAGGCTCGCATTTTCGCGCGATTCGATTGACCCTCAGCTCGCTTCCAAACAAGCGGAAGTCGATCAGGTGAAAGCAGCGGCGCAGCTGAAGCTCGATCAAGTTGAAGCATTGCATGTGAAAGCCGGGATGAACGGTGTCCTCCAGCAATTACCGGTAGACGTAGGTCAACGGGTCAAGGTCGGCGACAATCTCGCTCGGGTGGCTGATCCCACGAAATTGAAGGCCGAGATCAAGATTGCCGAGACGCAGGCGAAGGACATTCAGATTGG
>DASXIC010000092.1:0-2599 GCA_036498205.1 Chthoniobacterales bacterium
TGCGGGTTTAAAAAAGAAAGCTACCGCCCCGGCTTGAAAGGCTCTTGAGCGAACATGCGGATCATCTCTTCCGCTGAGAACAATTACGCGAGTCGCCGGCGAAACTTCACTGAGTGTTCCCTGCACCTCAAGGCCATGCATAAGCGGCATCCACATGTCAATCACGGCCAGACCCGGGCGGTGGATTTTCGCTTGCTCCAGGAAGAACCCCGGGTCGGTAAACACTTCCGCTTCCCAGCCGGCCGAATTTAGAAGCCGTTTGGTTGCTTTGAGGCTCGAAGGCTCATCATCGAGCAACCAAACAGCTGAGCGGTTTCCATTCGCCTCTGCTTTGTGCCTGGCTCCATCCATCAGGTGTTTCCTGAAAGCACGCGGAGCGCCTGCTCCTGTAAAATTAATGATTTCAAATCCCCGGCCGCAATCGCTAATCGAAATAACACCGACGAGCTATTATTGTTTCTGTGGCCCACACTGAGAATTCGAAGCAGAGCCTGTGAGCAGGCGTTTTTATTATTCCTGGAGCGGAAAAGCGTCTCCTTGTCGCTCAGGAGGCGATGGGCGCGGCGTGCCGAGCGCTGATTGGACCGCGTTTAAAAATAGCTTGGAATCGACAGGTTTATTAAGAAAAGCAAACGCACCGGCTTGTTTGACGGTGATCTCCGCCGCGTGGTCTTGATGCCCGGTAATGAAAATGAGGCGAGTCTGCGGCGATTTCGCGTAGATATGAGCGAGCAACTCCATCCCGGTCATGTGTTCCATCCAGATATCCAGAATGACGACCGCTACTGGCTGACTTAAGAATTGTTGCAGAAAACGGTTGGGTTCAGCAAACGTTTGGACTTTATATCCGGCGGATTCGAGCAACCGGGTGAGCGATCGCCCCACTAGGGCATCATCGTCAACAAGGTAGATATGCGCTCTTGAACTAGTCGTTTCGCAGCCGTTTTGTGCTTCGGGGACGGTCATTTGCTTTCGGTGTTTTGAAAACAGCGCCGGGCGCACCCCTAGATAGCTCGCAGAGTGGTGGAGTCGATATACGACCTTCGTCCAATTCAGTGCGAGAAGAGAACGGCGGGCAGCAGCCTTTCCCGGCGATTGAGCGCGGAACCGGCGCTTCAGGCCCGTGGGGGCGCGACAATGGAGCTGACAGTTTTTGGAAGAGCCAGCCCTGCGTTTGCCGCCACGCGAACCAGTTCAGCCACGGACACGACGCCAATCTTGCGCATGATACGGCCGCGATGGAGTTTCACCGTTTTCTCGGCCATCCCGAGTTCGGCCCCCACCTGTTTATTTAACATCCCGGTGAGCAACACTTGCATCACTTCGAATTCACGTGGGGTTAACAAATCCAGCAAACCTCGGGCCTCAGTCTTTACTGCTGCCCGCTCGCGTTGTTCCGCCGAACGCTGCAAGGCACGATCGACGCATTGCAGTAATTCGGACGATTTGATCGGTTTGGGAAGAAAATCGACCGCACCAGCCTTCATCGCCTTCGCACAGAGGGGGATGCTGCCGTGGCCGGTAATAAAGACCAACTGCTCCCGGCGCCGTCGTTGGATCAGCGCTTCTTGGAGGGCGATGCCATTCAGGCCCGGCATTTGAACGTCAATAATCACGCATGATGGACCGGGATGGGAGGGACGCGCCAAAAAATCCGAGGCGGACGGAAAAGCCTCCATCTGGTATTCGGCGGAGCGTAATAATCGGGTCAGGGATTTACGGACTGACGAATCGTCATCAACAACAAACACCATGGAACCAGAAAGACTCATGGGAAACCCTAGTCTATTGGCAGGGTAAACGAAAATCGGGCTCCGCCGTCATCATTCTCGGCCTCAACTTTTCCTCCATGCGCTTCGACGATGGATCGAACGATCGAGAGGCCCATTCCAAGACCTTTTTCTTTCGTCGTGAAAAACTGGTCGAAGAGTTGCTTGCGAATCTCCGGTGCAATGCCGCCGCCCCGGTCACGAACGCTTACACAAATGGTACCATCGCCGTTTCGGGTGGTGGCGACCTGCATCTCGCGCTGCTCCAAGGGCGTTTCGTGCATCGCATCGAGAGCGTTGCTAAGTAAATTAACTAATACCTGCTGAATTTGAATCGGATCGGCGGTTACCATCGGCAGATCTCTTGCCAACGAGGTTGTTAATTCAACTGAACGTGCCGAGGCATCGGGCTGAAGCATGTGGGTCACTTGCGTCACGATCGCGTTTGCATCGATCGGCCGGCGGACGGTCGCCCCTTTCTTCATCGTGTCTCGGATGTTGCGAATGATCTCATAAGCGCGATGCGCATCGGTTTCGACATCGACAAGAATCTCGCGCAGCGTAGCCAGGTCGACATTGCCCCGGTCAATGAAACGCTGACCAGCGCCCGCATTGCTCATGATGCTGGAGAGTGGCTGGTTCACTTCGTGCGCGATCGAGGCAGTCATTTCGCCGAGCAGACTTGCGCGACCCAGGAGATTGATCTGTTCGCTCCGACGCCGCGCTTCTTCTTCCGCTTGTTTTCGATCCGTGATATCGAGGACGATACCGATCATGCGCAGAGGCTTGCCTTTGTCATCATAGTAACCGCGGCCGCGAGCGTGAACCCA
>DASXIC010000093.1:0-37874 GCA_036498205.1 Chthoniobacterales bacterium
GTGATGATCGCGCTCAGTCAGCTCTCCCCAGACGTAAAGCACAATCGGTGGAGCGTGAATTTCACGTAGAGCCCGTGGGTATAGCGCAGAGTCCGCGGTGATGACTTCGACCTCGAAGTCTCGAATGCGCTGCAATTCCGCACTCAAATCGACAATTGATTCCCAATTGCTGATTTGGCGCGCCACTTCCGGCCCAATGCCATCGATGGCAGCCAGCTGCTCGCGTCGCGCGGCGAGAACGTCCTCAGGCTTGACGAAAACCTGCAGCAATTTCCTTAATCGGACCGGCCCGATTGTTGGAAGCATGTTGAGTGCGACACAGGCTTCCGTGTGATTCATTTTTTGATGATCGTCACCGAAGTGACTGCATTACAACATCCTGGGCCTTGAGGGCAGCCACCTTGTCACCCTTCTTGCCGACCCGATCAGCCGATCTGCGCCGGATTCAAAAAGGAATTTCGTCGTCGTCCGGCTCGGCTGCCCCGGCGGTTTTTGGCGGCGTTGCTGGCTTAGCCGGCCGCGCCGTCCGGTCACCTTCCTCGCCAGTAGCCCCGCGGCTGCCCAGCATTTGCATCGTTTCGCCGATGACTTTGAGTTTGCTCCGCTTTTGCCCGGACTGTTTATCGTCCCAAGTATCAAGCTGAAGCCGTCCCTCAATGAAAACAGGACGCCCTTTTTTCAAGTACTCACCCGCTACCTCGGCCGTGCGACCCCAAAAGGTGACATCTATGAATGTGACTTCCTCGCGCTTCTCGCCGTTGTCGAGGGTGTATTGCCGATTTACTGCAACACCGAGATCCGCCACTGCGCTCCCCTTCGGAGTGTAGCGAACCTCCGGATCTCGCGTCAGATTTCCGAGCAGAATAACCTTGTTAAAACTCGCCATGACCCGGTTCTACCGGATTTATTTTTCGGCAGCGACCTTTTTTACTTTGTCGCTACGCGACCGGCCTTCGCTCTTTGGTTTTAATCGCTGGTAATGTTGTCGGTAAACTTCGGGGTCGAGTTTAAACTTCGAACGTAATTTTGAAATCAGCTGAGGCTCAGCGTTGAAAACGAAATTTACATAAAAGCCGCTATCGAGTTCGCCGGCCTGATAGGCAAACTGCCGCTTATCCATTTTCTGGACCTGCTCAATCTTCGCCCCTTCCTTTTCGAACTCCGACTCCAGGCGATCCACCACATCCTTTAGCGTATCGTCTCTTCCCTGGGTATTTAGCACGAGCAGCGCTTCGTAACGATTCATGATAATTCTTCCGCTTTGTTGAACGTGTTCATCGCGGAAACAATCCCTTTGTCAACGGCACATTTGATCGCGTCAGCCGCGCGCTCGATCATCGCCGCTACCCGCGGCTTTTCTTCGTCAAAAAATTGCGACAAGACATAGTCGACTGAACCCCGCTCGGGCGCCGCGCCGATTCCGAGACGCAACCGCGCAATGTCCTCGCTGGCAAGCGTTGCGATCACTGACTCGAGGCCGTTGTGACCGCCGGGCCCACCGCTTTCCCGAAGCCGCAGTCGTCCAAGCGGCAGTGCGAAATCGTCGAGCACGATCAGGATTTCAGGGCTGGCAATTTTGTAAAAATTTGCAACTGCCGCGATGGCGTCGCCGCTGCGATTCATGAAGGTGTGCGGCTTTACCAAAATCGTGTCGCCAGTTCGAGCAACGGCCGAATTCCATTTAGACTGGGACTGGAAGGCGACGCCAGAACGCTGCGCAAAGAGTTCGACCGCAGCAAAGCCGACATTGTGACGTGTCCCGGCATATTCCGCTCCCGGGTTTCCCAGGCCAGCAATGAGCCGAATGCGGGAATTCTCCACCGCAACGAACAACGCAGAAGATTACTTCTTCTGTTCCTTCTCCTTGGCTGGAGCAGGCGCGGCTGCCGCAGGCGCAGTCGCTTCGCCCTCTTCTTTCTTCTCTTTGATTACCTCAGGACCGGCGGCAACTTCCGCTTCCGAAACCGCCGCTTCTTCCTCGACCACCGGCGCCAGGACTGAGAAAACTGTCAGATCGGCCTGGACTTTTGCTGTCACTCCGTCTGGCAGCTTAATATCGCGAACGTGGATCGAATCCCCGATATTCAGCTCTGAAACATCGACCGTAATAACGTCTGGCAAATCGCGCGGTAAACATTCCACCGCCAGCATGCGCAGGCTTTGTTCGAGCAGACCCCCGAAATTTTTCACGCCATTGGCTATCCCAGTCGGTTCGAGCGGAACATCCGCCTCCACTTTTTCGTCCATCGAGACGGCATGAAAATCGACGTGCAAAATATCGCCCCCGACCGGCGAATGCTGAACTTCCTGCACCATCGCCATTCGACTGGTTTTTTCGCCGTCGATCTCGAGTTCGACCAAGATGTTTTCGCCCGAGGCGTGACTCAGAATCAGGCTGATGTCGCGCCGCGACACCTGCAGGGGTTCCGGTTTGTCTTTCCCCCCGTAAACAACTGCCGGCACTGCGCCGCGCGCCTTTAATTTTCGGACTGCTGCGCGACCAATGGCATCCCGCCGCTCCGCCGTCAATTTTACCTGCTTAGCCATAATCAGTTCTTAATGCCGTTTTCGATCTTAAACAGCGACGAAACAGATTCGTCATTATGAATTCGTTTCATCCCCTCACCCAGGAGTTCGGAAACACATTCCACGTGTACGCGAAAACCTTCGATACTGCGAACGGGGGTGCTGTTGGTCGTTACTAATTCCTTAATATCCGATTTTTGCAACCGGGGAACGGCGCCATCCACAAGCACGGCATGGGCAACGGCAGCATAGATATCAAGCGCGCCCCGTTTCTTTAAAATACTGGCAGCCGAGGTGAGCGTGCCGGCCGTCTCCGTCAGGTCGTCAACAATGAGAACGTCGCATTCGTCGACGTCGCCGATGACGTAAAGCGCCTCCGTTTCCGTCGCGCTCTTCCGTTGCTTCGCCACGATGGCGAGACCGGCACCCAACGCCTGGGAATAAGCCGACGCCATTTTCAAACCACCGACATCGGGTGAAACGATCACAGTTTTCCGGGTCAGCTTCTTACGCAGGTATTTAATCAGCACCGGCATCGAATACAGGTGATCGACCGGAATATCGAAAAACCCCTGCACCTGCTGCGCGTGCAGATCCATTGTCAAAACACGGCTCACTCCAGCGGCATTCAAAAGGTTGGCAACGAGTTTGGCCGTAATCGGAACGCGCGGCTGATCTTTGCGGTCCTGCCTGGCATAACCAAAGAATGGAATGACAGCGGTAATCCGATCCGCGCTCGCCCGGCGCGCAGCATCCACCATGATAAGGAGCTCCATTAGGTGATCGTTGGTTGGCGGGCATGTTGGTTGAATAATGAAAACATCCCGGCCACGGATGTTTTCCTCGATCCTGACGTAAGTCTCCCCGTCCGGAAAGGAACTGATTGTCGCCTGCCCCAAGGGAGCACCGACATAGTCGCATATCTGCTGCGCCAGCTCGCGATTAGCGGACCCGCTGAAAATCTTCATTTCGGGCTGAAGCGCAAACATGGGGGCGTAGATTAGGCGCAGCGCGGGTTTGTTTGCAACTCACCGGAGAAAAAAAAGAGGGCGACATCGCTGTCGCCCTCCCTCCAACATCCAATGGAGGAACCTATGTTGGCAGAAAAAATTCTAGTTGACGATCAAATGCTGGCCGACTCGAAAGGGGCTGTAAATGGGAGCAGTGGAGTGCGTGGGGTTAGGAGTTAATTAGCAAGCGGGAAATCCCGGATGAACTATATTCACTATAACAACTATATATTCCAGGCGTCAACCGAAATTCGACCCCGCACCTACATCCAGAAAAAGAGGCTTATACCCGCGTTGGCACCCCATGAAAAATTCTCCATTCCGATCGTCACTTGCAATTACTCGCCCCTTTGATGAATAGTAAGTCTTACAAGCCCTCATGATCGCTGCTGACGTAATTCGAATTGAGCGGCCTACGACCGATTCGAAGATTTTCGCCCATACCAGATGGGACATTGTCCCGACTCTGGCCGGGTTCTTTCACCTCGCCTTTTTCCTGGCGATGTTCTTCCTCTACCCTCACCTCCCGCTATGGGTGATGTTAATCTTCGGTTTCACCTACGCACTCATGATTAACGCCAACATCAACGGCGTTTCTCATAACTTCATCCACAACCCGTTCTTCCGACCGAGCTGGATGAATCGTGCATTTGGAATCGTCGAGTCTGTCGCATGCTGTTTTTCGCAGACCTACTACGACGTCGTCCATACCCAGCACCATAAAGGCAATGCGGATCGTCCCGACGAGACCGGCGAAACGATCGATTGGATTTCGATTTATCGCCACGGCCACGATGGCGAGGCGGAAAATCCATGGGCTTATGTTTTTCTAAGCTTTTTTCGGGATAATCCGGCCGCTATTCGCAAAGAGCTGCGCAAACGCGGGAATCGTGAACTGATGTGGGGAAACATCGAGCTGGCTGCGTTCGCGACAGTCTTATTCGTCATGTTCCTTTTCAACTGGCGCTACATCCTGTTCTTCTTTTTACCCTTCTTTTATCTTGGCCATTGCTTCAGCTATTTGAATGGATATTTTCGCCATTACGGGGGTAACCCTGACAAACCGGTGGCGTGGGGGGTGAGCAGCTATGGAAAGATCTATAACTGGATCTTTTTTTATAATGGCTACCACGCCGAGCATCACTTTCGCCCGAAAGTGCATTGGACGAAGATGGAGCAATTCCAGCAGCAAATTGCCGACCTGCAAAAACGGGAAGGGGTGCGAGTAATCAGTCACGCGCACATGCTCGGATTCCTCGATCCCAACTTGCCGAAGCGCGGCGCGCGCTCTGTCGAGCAGGAGCCTGCGCAAGCCGCTTCGTAGCGGTTGTTTCCCGGCAATAGCGGGCTCCGCGTGGATGTGTGAGAAGACTATTCTCTCTCAACGGTGGCCCGCTAAAAGAAACTCTGTTAGGAAGGAATTGGCTTGAGATTACGCAGGCTTGAAGGAATCGCGCAACTTTTGCTTCTTCATCTCGCAATCTTCCTGCAGCCGGCGAATTTCGCTCGATAACTGACGTTGCAGCTTTTCGATCTCATCGATATTGCCGGAAGCGCGGGACTTTTCGATTTCCTGCTTTAGGAAAAGCTCTTTCTCGGCGATTTTCGCCCGAAATTGCGAGTCGATCTCGGCCAACTGCGCCTTTTGCTCCTCGGTCAAGGACACAATCGGGGCGCCCTTTTGCAGTCGCTCCATTGCGAGTTCGTAAGCGGATTTCATGGAAAAACGGTTGTCCGTTGCGCCGGTCAAATCAATTTCTAAGTTACCATTTCTCATGCACGAACAAATTCGCCTTCTTAGCACCGATTTCGACGGCACTCTCGTCGCCCACGACGACGATCCTGTCCTCGATCCGGACTGCATGCGATTGATTGGCGAACTGCAGCGGCATGATGCGCTTTGGGCTATCAACACCGGTCGTTCGGTAGAATTGCTCGAATCTGGCTTGCTTGATTTCGAATTTCCTGTTCATCCCGACTTCATTCTCACGAGCGAGCGTGACGTTTTTCGGCGGTCGCAAAATGGCGGCAATAAATGGGTGGCATTTGGGGACTGGAACGATCGTTGTGCACGCGCACATGCGGAGCTTTTCACCTCCGCGCAATCGGTCCTGGCGGAAGTAATAGATTTTGTGAATCAAGAGACAGGTGCGCGGGTGCTCTACCTGGGGGAAAGCGCGGAAGGAATCGTCGCCCAAAACGAGGAAGAGATGGACCGCATTACAAGATTCATCGACCAGGCACGGGAAAGGCAGCCTCAGTTCAATTATCAGCGTAACACTGTTTATCTGCGCTTTTGTCATGCCGATTATCATAAAGGCGCTGCGCTGGGCGAACTCGCACGCCTGATTGGGGTCTCGCGCGAGCAGATTTTTGCGGCGGGCGATCATCATAACGATCTCTCCATGCTTGATGGTCGCTTCGCGAGCATGCCAGCATGTCCTGCGAATGCGATTGCTCCTGTGAAACAGGCTGTTCGATCGGCCGGCGGCTACATTGCCCGGCGTGAATATGGCGCAGGGGTTTATGAGGCGCTGCTACATTTCACGAAAGAGTGACGGCGGCTAAGCTTGGGTAGAACCCATTCCGGTAACATCTGCGAATAAAATCACCAATCATCGGACGATTTCCGCCGGGATATCAAGAGGAGTCGTGCGGGGCGCATCATGTCCTTCGGCAAAACGATTAGTCATGTAAATCATCATCAAAACCCAAAAGGCAAGTGCGAGCGCGAACAGGGGAAATTGCAGTGCGAAGGGCAACGAATAAACCATCGCCATGAGCGGGATCCAGACCGCCCATGTCGCAATCAATACCGGCACCGCGTGCATGCGATAATATTTCCAAGTCAGTAACGGCCGTAGTTTTTCCCAGGAGTAACCGCTGTTTTTCCAGGCGTATCCCCAAATGCCGTAGGGGGCGGCAAAAAAGGGATTGTAGCCGAGTTGGTCGACCATGATTTTCGCTGCCACTACCGGAAAACTCACCCGATCACCTAACCAGAATGCGAGCACGCGATACATCACGCTCACAAGGAGCCCGTCCAGCGCCCAAAATGGCGCGTTGAAAATGAAATTGCGCGCATTCTGGATGCGGACGTGGCCCCGTTGAAAAAAAATAATGACGAAAACCTCGGGTAAGACTGCGCCGACGAAAACGGAAGCGACGAGGACAAAAGACAGGCAGTGCTTTTCTTTGTAAGCCGACACTGCATTGAGCAGGGCCGTGCTTGGAGGGTGGAAATAATAGGCCAGCAATATCGCGAGCATCGATGCTTGCAACACGAGTGCGGGGACGGCATTTGCCTTGGCCGCCTCCCACCCAATCAACCACGGCGTTCGATCGCGCGACATTGGCGCAAACTGCCGTGCCAATGCCTGGGAGCAAGTTGAATCCACTGCCGAAAAACCCTAAGTCGGTCATTCCGAATGCCTCGTGAGGAATCTCGCTTAAGATTGTGAATTACACATTCCAAGCGAGACTCAGACGCTTACTGCAGCCTGCACGACCATCCATTGATGACAGGGTAGCACAGCCGTAACTTTGTTCGTGTCATCCACAATCAGGCGTTCGATCAAGTCGCTGCCACTGCCCGAGCTAATTGAGGAATTGCGCGTCCTCGACCAGCCAGCCTACCGAGCCGAACAAATCGCAGCATGGATTTACGGGAGACGGGTCTGTTCGTTCGAGGCCATGAGCGATCTGCCGCAAGGCCTCCGAGAAAAAATACAATCGAGATTCGCCTGCGCAGAATTGGAATTGATCCGCGCGCTCGGGGCAAAAGACACGACACGGAAATTCCTATTCCGGCTCTCCGACGGCAACCTGATCGAGTCGGTTCTTATTCCTGCCTCACCAGCGCTTTATGGGACACGCTCGGATCGGCGAACGATTTGCGTTTCTACGCAAGTGGGATGTGCCTACGGATGCAAGTTTTGCGCGAGCGGTCTGGACGGCTGGAAGCGCAACCTCGAGGCGGATGAAATTATCGATCAGCTTCTGGCGGTGGAACGCGAAACCGGTGAACGGATCGATAATGTCGTCTTTATGGGGATGGGCGAGCCCCTGGCCAACTACGACCACCTGCTTCGAGCAATCCAAATCATTAATGCTCCGTGGGGAATCGGAATCGGCGCACGTCACATCATGGTATCGACGAGCGGACTTGTCCCGGAGATTCGGAAACTGGCTGACCAGCCACTTCAAATTCGGCTAGCGATTTCTCTGCACGGCGCGACTAACGATGTGCGGGGCAGAATCATGCCCATAAATCGGAAGTATAATCTCGAGGCGTTATTTGAAGCGTGCGGATATTACAATTCGCGCAAGAAGCAGAGAATCACGTTGGAGTACATCCTCATCGCGGAGGTGAATGATTCAGAGGAGCAAGCGCGCGCCTTGGCGAAACATGCAGGCGCGCTTAAGGCAAAGGTGAATCTCATACCATATAACACGGTCGAAACCCTTGGCTGGAGACGACCATCGCGAAAGCGGCAGGAACGTTTTCTCGCTGTTCTGCGCGGAGCCGCTGTGGCCGCCACCTTGCGTCGGGAGAAAGGACACGATATTGCGGCCGCATGTGGTCAGCTGCGGCTACAAACAGAACGCGCCCTCGCGAGCAACGCTCTTGGGGCGGCAAAACCCGCCATCTCAGCCATTCTGTGACTCGCGAAACCTTTTGCGCCGCTCCGATTGTGGAGTTTAATCAATTCCATGGCCGGATTCGATCACGAGCCTGAGCGTACTTGGGACGAATACGATTGGGAACGATTTCTCCAGCAGCAGGACCACAAGACCGAGAAATACATGGAGCTGCTGGAGAAGTATCTCGACGATCCCAACCGGGACCAGATTATAGCCCGCGAAATGGGGTGGACTCAGTTGCTTGAAGGGAAAGACTGGACGCAAGAGGTCGACGCTTTGTTGGAGGAGGACAACAACGATGAACGCCCAGAGCCACCGGACTCATTTGAAGAACACGGTCTCTATCGCGCGGCCTTTGCCCTCACCGTTTGGATTGATCAAATGTTCGATGCTGACGCATCCCTTCAAAACGAACCATCGGCGGTGAAGCTCGCCACCCATGCGGCGCTGGCGAGCGCGAAATTGGCAGCCGCTTTAAGCGGCGAAGATGTTGATGAAATAGGAATGACTATCGCCTATTTGAAGCGGGCACTGAAGGCAATCACGCTTTCAATGGATGGAGCGGCGGCTCTACTGCGGGAGAAGCGGATCTTACCGGCGCAGCACGCTGTCTTATTGCAGCGGCTTTTCCAGGTCCGGGATGGCATCATTACCCTGATAGGCGAGTATCGCAGCGAATGGCGACGACGCTTTGGCAGCCGCTAGGCGCGGCTGTTGAATGAATTAGCTCCTCATCCGTCCAATAATGGATACGGAAGCAACTGCGGCTCAGCCCGATGTGCCCGAGCTAGAACTGGTAAAACGATGCCAGCAAGGGGACACAGCGGCGTTTGATGAGCTTGTTACGCGCTACCGATCGAGGGTTTTTGGAATGATTTATAACATGGTCCATAACGAGCAAGACGCCTGGGACTTAGCCCAGGACAGCCTTGTGAAGGCGTGGAAGTCGATTAACCGTTTTCGCGGTAAATCGTCGTTTTATACGTGGGTTTATCGTATCGTTATGAACGTAACCATTGATTGGTTACGCAAGAAACACATTAAAGGCGCAGGTACCGAATTTGATGATGCTGTGCAACTGAAAGAGGTCGATCCTGCCTCCAAAACGGTGCCTCGGGCGGAGCCGATGCCTCACCAACGATTGGAACGCCAGGAAATTCGCACCCGGATCGAGCAGGCAATCGAGCAGCTCTCTCCTGAACATCGTGCCGTGATTTTGATGAAAGAGACTGAGGGAATGCAGTATCACGAGATCGCTGAAGCGCTCGGTTGCTCGATTGGCACGGTTATGTCGCGGCTATTCTATGCCCGCAAAAAATTGCAGAATCTATTGAGGGATGTTTATGAAAACGTTTGAGGAAAAATGGACTGCATGGATCGACGACCAATTGACTGGTCGCGAGCTGGAGGAGTTCGAGGCGTCTTTGCCAGATAAAGCCGCGGCGGAGGCGGAGAAGCAGAGCGCAAAACAGCTCGGGTCATTGCTGCGAGAACAGGCAGCGGCCACGGCACTGACTAACGCAGATTTCTTTAGCCACCAGTTGCGCGAACGTCTCGAACGAGAGAATCAGCCTGCCCGTTCGGCTCCCACGCCCGGCGCCACCGGTTGGTGGACAATTCGGCGACTTCTCTGGAGCGGCGCGGCCTCGCTGGCGATTTTTGTCATTTGCGCCGTGGTGGTGATCCGCAACCAGCCAGCGCCCGATCATTCAGAGTACCTGACACAAATTTTGAATTATCGCGTTGATCCGGCAGTTAGTCCGAACGCCACCATTACCTTATTTGAGAAGAAGGACGAACACGTAACGGTGCTTTGGGTTGACGGGCTTCAGTCACTTCCTCCCGAGTACGCCGCAAAATAATAATGTTTGGTCGCTCTTCGTTGCTAATCGCGATCTTTATCATCGCGCTTGGTGGCAGCAGCATCGCGATCCGTGCCGAGCAGACAGTGTGGAGCGGAATTATTGTTGCCAGCAATTCCGGGCCGCCGGACGCGACCGCGGCAGAGCTTGTTCCTTTGGAAGGGACTTTGCGCCAGGTCTTCGGTTACAATCGATTTCATCTCATCGGGGAAGCTCGAAAAGTACTTAAGAGCGGTGAAGAAGACTGGCTCGCAACGACGAAGTACTTCGCACTGCGGGTGGACGCACGTGGTCAAAAAGCAGGCGCGTATGTCCTCAATCTGAAACTTTTCCAGGAAAATAAGATGCTACTCGAAACTAATGCGCAGCTGAGTAAAGCCAGCCCGCTCGTCATCCGCGGGCCGCAAATCGGCGATGGCGAGCTGGTTATTGTTCTTGTCGTGCAGTAGCCGCGAGATGCAAAACTCCGCTCACGTTGTTTAGTGGGCGGATGCGCGTCTGGATTCTCCTGTTAGTTTTCTTTGCCTTGACTCCGCTTAAAGCCGAGAAGCCATTCGATTTTGCAAATACACCGGGCAAGCTTTCAAAAAGTATTCGCCCTGCGGATTACGCCGTTTTTATCCGACCTGATGTTGCCGGGCTGAAATTTACCGGCAATGAAACGGTGCGACTGAATGTAGACACCGTTACGCGAGAAATCGTTTTTAATGCGCTCGAGATCGCAATTAACGAGGCACGCATCGACGACCAGACGCTGCCGTCATCCGCGATCAAGGTTGATGCCAAGACAGAATCGGTCACGATTTCATTAAAGGAAGCTCTTGAACCCGGTGAGCACCAGCTGGCGCTAAAATTCGCCGGAAAAATTAATCAATTTGGGCGCGGGCTTTATTACGCCAGATATCAGGAGCAAGGAAGCGGCGTTAAGAAAATCTTTCTCGGCACCCAGTTCGAAGCGACCGATGCGCGGCGCTTTTTTCCCTGCTGGGACGAGCCGGTCTTTCGCGCCCGATTTCAGTTAACTGTAGTTGTTCCCGAAAACTGGATGGCGGTATCGAACATGCCAATCGCGACCGAGCGCAGGGTTGCGGAGGGCCGTGAAGTCAGCTTCGAGCCGACACCTTCAATGTCGAGTTACCTGAACGTCTTATGCGCCGGGGAATTCGATTCTATCGAGTCGCAAATAGATGGCGTGAAATTACGGATTATCACGACAAAGGGCAAATCCGAACAGGGTCGGTATGCGCTCGAAAGCACAGCGCGGATCTTGCACTACTATAATGACTACTTCGGCATTCATTATCCTTTGCCAAAACTCGATCAGCTGGCGATTCCGGGCGGATTTGGTGGCGCGATGGAGAACTGGGGCGGCATTACCTATTACGAGACCGCGCTCCTGTTTGATCCGCAAAATTCGTCGGTGATAACCAAGCAGCGCGTTTTCGAAGTGATTGCACACGAAGTCGCCCATCAGTGGTTTGGTGACCTCGTAACGATGGCCTGGTGGGATAACCTCTGGTTGAACGAAGGCTTCGCCTCGTGGATGGGCACCAAATGCACGGCGCATTTTAATCCGCAATGGGAAGTATGGTTGGCCAAGGCCATGCCGCGGGATCCGGCACGGCGCATTGGCATCTCGAAAGAAC
Organism: Chthoniobacterales bacterium; assembly: GCA_036498205.1. Classification (GTDB taxonomy): domain Bacteria; phylum Verrucomicrobiota; class Verrucomicrobiia; order Chthoniobacterales; family UBA10450; genus AV69. Next base: position 11,689 of record DASXIC010000093.1, read on the forward strand.
AAGCCATGGAAGGCGATGCTCGCTCGACCACACATCCCATCCAGCAACCGGTGGTAAATGAGGCGGATGCTAACAGCGCATTTGACGACATCACCTACAAGAAAGGGCAATCGTTCATTCGGATGCTCGAGAGCTTTATTGGAGAAGAGCCGTTCCGCGATGGGATTCGCCGTTACATCAACGCTCACAAGTATTCCAACGCAACCACAGCCGATCTCTGGAACGCGCTAAACGAAGCTTCCGGTAAACCGATCGCTGACATCGCTGCCGGCTGGACGGAGCAACCCGGGTTTCCCTTAGTCACGGTCAAGCGCGGGACCGGCGGTGACGTAACTCTGCTGCAGCAACGCTTCGCCATTGGTTTCCGGGACGATTTGGGCGTGCTTTGGAAAATTCCGCTGACGTATCTAATCGATGGACAAAGCGCGTCGGCCACGTTGTTGATGTCGGATAGGCAGGCCCAGCTAAGGGACGTTCCAGACGATCACGCTCTCAAATTGAATGTAGATGGCGCGGGAAATTATCGCGTGGCCTACGACGCTCCCTCTTGGAAACTGTTACTGGCAACCCTTCCGGGAATGAACACACCCGATAAGGTAAACCTGCTCAGCGACGCATGGGCGTTCGTCGAAGCGGGGGGACAGCCCCTGGCATATTACACCGGTCTGATCGCACGCCTGCCCGAAGATACCACGCTGGCAGTGTGCGAACAGATGATCAATGTCTTCGATTTCATCAATCACCTGCTTGTCGGCGCGCCGGAAATCGAACAATTCCGCACCTATGCGCGGCAAGTATTGTCCCCTCCATTGGGAGCTCTCACCTTCCAGCCAAAACCTGGCGAACCGCCAACCGCGTCGTTATTGCGCGCAAGTCTCCTTCAGGAGCTCGGTTTAGTTGGTGACGATCAAACGATCCGACAATGCCGCCAGAATTTTGAAAGCTACTTGAAAAATCCAGCCAGCCTGCAACCCGATCTGCGAGCGCCTACGTTCGCGGTGGCGATGCGACACGGCGACGCGAGAGCGTGGGAAAAATTGCACGAGCTTGGAGTGAAAACGACAAGCACAGAGGAAAAGCAGATTTACTATGACGCGCTTGCATTTGCGACCGATCCGGCACTGATCAAAAAGACACTTGCCATTGCATTGACCGACGAACTTCCGACCAGTCGCGCGGTGTTTCTCGTAACCAAAGTTGCGCGAGAAAGTGATCGGCCCGATCTGGCATGGGATTTTGCCAAAGCCAACACTAAGGGACTGCTAGCCAAGGTCGATGCGCTTGGCGCCAACACCTACATCCCCGGTCTCTTCACTTTCTTCAGCGATCCGGCGCGGATTGAGGAACTGCGGAGTTTTGCGCGAGCAAATCTTTCCGAGGGCAGTAACAAGCCAGTCGAAATCGTCGCCGACGAAATTCGTTTTCGGGCGGAGCTGCGGAAGCGATTACTCGATCAGATCGCAACGGTAAAATAGTTACCGCCGCGGCTCGTCGACCGGTACCGTGGGAGAAGGTGGAACGGCGAAACCGCGCTCCGCCGCAGCAATCATCGCCTTTGCCTGTTGCCAGCCAACCCAGGCGCGGCTTAGCAGGAAAAAAGCGAGAATCGCTGTCCAAATCGACTGCCAGAGCAGTCCGGCCAGGGCAAGCAGGGCGCCGCCAACCAGGCCGACCACGCTCGCGATTTGCAGGCTCCGGAGCGGTCCGAGCGGAAACCAAAGAAGCCCACGCAGAATCTGCCCACCGTCGAGTGGAAAGATGGGCAGGATATTGAAAATAAGCAGGCCCCAATTGATGTAGTTGAGGTCGCTAAAAAAGAGAGCCGTATCGGTAGGCGATGTCGCGAACTGATCCTGCGGCACAATTGCTGACACAGCGCCGATGATGGGAACGAGCGCTACGTTCACGAGGGGACCAGCGGCGATGCTCCAAAGATAGGCGCCCGGCCGCGGCGGCGGATTGACATAGGCAATTCCGCCAAGCGGCCACAGGATAATGCGATCGGCCACACCTCCCACTTGCCGGCAAGCCAGGGCATGTCCGAACTCGTGCATAAGGACAATGCAAAAAAGAGCGAGGTATTCGAGCACGCCCCAAATCGGCGACTGATAACGCCGAGCCAAGCTGGTCATGTAAATGGCGGCGATTAAGAACCAGCTGAAATGCAGGTATACCGTGACACCGGCAAACCGGAAGAGGCGGATTGCACCGGTTCGCATGCTGCTGTCTCAACTCAAATTAGATCCGGCGCAAACTTACAGATTAACATCGGTTTGCGGGTTTTCCGGCGTGATCAGCAGACGCATCGGAATCATTGCGGACTCGAAGAAGCCGTGTCGCTTAAAGAACGCCTGCGATTTGATTTCGGGGCGATCGGTCAGCAACGTGATGCGCAGGAAGTTTTTCTTTCGGGCGAAATCGATCGCGTATTCAAGCAATTGGGAGCCAAATCCTTTATCCCGAAACGATTTGTGGATGACGAGGTCCTCCAGCAAAATAACGAAGCCGCCCTCAGCCGTGCTGATGGTGAAAAGAAGATTGATCATCCCGACGATGGAGTGATCGCAGCGGAGGACGAAAACACGGCCACGATTTGGTTGTTCGAAGATCAAACGCAGTCCGCGCAATTGCTTGTCTTTATTCGGGCGAAAATCGCTTTCTTCGCTGAAAAGCTCGCCGAGTAACTCGGACAACTCGTCCAAATCCTCTGCTGTCGCCGGCTCGATGACCACGTGACTCATTATTTGTCGGGTTTATCACAGAAAAAGCTGGTGCTGGCAACCCGCGGTTTTCGTTGACAACCAGAGAGCGACTTTTACCTTACGCGTCCGCTCACCGCCGTTTCATGAAACGTACTTACCAACCTTCAAAGCGCACTCGCAAGCGGCAGCACGGCTTTCGCGCCCGAATGAAGACGAAAGGGGGGCGGGCGACTCTCGCGCGGCGAAGGCAGAGGGGCCGAAAACGCCTCTTACCGAAGGGTGCGGAAAATCATTACGCTCGTCACACTCAGGCGTAATCAACGCGCCAGTTCGCGCAATGACCCGGCGTAGCCCGTAAGTTCGAGGTAACCGTCCCCACTAATTCGTTCGTCTCTGTGTGTTCCGGTGACGCGAATCGCGCCCTCCCAATAGACAAGCGGCTGCAGAGCAAGCTCTTGGTCCTGCAAGACTGGCCGCACTGAGAAATTCATTTGGCACGAAGGAACATTGATCTGCCATTCTACGGGATAATCCGAATTTGTTTTTCCGCTATGCCACCACGCCAGCGGCGTCATTGCAAAATCGTCGAATGAGAGGTGCGTTGAGACGCCGTCCGATGCGACCAGCGTGCCGCTCGATGCAACGTCCAATGTCCCGTCGGCAAGTCGCATTTGGTAGAGCATCAACTCGGTGCCGTTAGCAAATTGAACGCACAGCCAGTTCCAACCGACCTGATTAGGCGCGAGTTGATTTGTCGCCCATTCGTGATCGAACCAGCTCGCGCCGCTCACAGGAAATTCCCTGGCTCCGATCCGAATCGACCCGCGGGTGGCAAGGCGGGTAACGGAATAATAGTGGGATGCGTGATTTTCGCCGGCGGCTTTTAAGCTGATGCCAGAGCGACCATGGACCACTGGTGGCTTTTGCGGCGCGAGAACCAAATCCACAGACGCGTTCGGAGTGGAGGCGGCGAGATGAAATTCGTCGCCTTGAATCCTGAGAAACCAATCATTAATCCAGGCAATTTGATCGCCGCGATCAAATCCCGCCTCGCCGAACGCACCGCGACTCGCTTTTTGGTCGAATCGGAACTTTTGGCCTGCCTCATCCGTTACGGTGAAATGCGCAAACTTGAGATCGTCGACAACGAAACGCGATCGCTGTGTCGTTCTCTGTGCAGGCGGAATTATCCCTTCCCGAAAAAATGTCAGCTCGAAACCGAACCGCCGGCCCGCCTTATCAAAAACATTCCCAGTAAAGTACCACCATTCGGTTTTGAATTCGCGATGGACGTGGTGATCGCGGGGAAATTCATATTGCCAGCCGGGAGTCGCGCTGCGCCAATCCTGAGCAAGCAAGGATGTCGCACTGAGCGCGAGCGCGAAAACAAATTTCATTCTGAGCGCAATGTCTCAGCAAGCTTGAGCCGACCCGCCCGAATCGCCGGGATTAAAGCAGCGCAAATCGCCGTCAGCAAAATCCAGAGTGGAGTTGTGGCGAGCATAAACCAAGGCATCTCCAGTCGAATCGTCCAGCCGAAGAAGGCGCGATTCACCACCGAAGTAAGGATGACTGACAGGGCGACGCCGGAAATGATCCCAAGAATGCTCGCCGCCGTGCCAACGAAAAACGATTCCCAAATGACGATCCGGCGCAACTGCTGCGGGGAAAGTCCGATCGCCCTCATCACTCCAAGAGTGCGCGAGCGCTCGACGATTAATGTCATGAGCGAGAGAAAAATCCCGGCAATTGCGACAACGATGGCGATGGCGCGCAGGACATATGTAATGGCGAACGTTTGATCGAAAATTTCAAACACGCGCGCTCGTAAATCGCGATTTGAATAAACCGCGAACTGACCCCGCCGGTTGAATCGACTCCGGAAATCGGTCAGGAGCGTCTCCGGGTTCGTCTTGGCTTTGAGATAAATCCCAATGCTGTTTATACGATCGTCATGAAACAGTTCTGCCAGGTTTTTTTCATTAGTGAAAACGATCCCTTGATCGCGCGTGTAATCGTAAAACACCGCGAGAACCGGTAATTGAACAATGGCAGTCGGTGTCGCGATTTCGAGCAGGTCATTTGCGTGAATGCGATTTCGGCGGGCGAAACTTTCCGAGACGATGACGCAGCGTTCCGTTCGGAAGCGGCGCATCAGATCAGCGCTCTTAGGCTCAAGAAAAGCAAATGTTCGCGGTCCCGCAGCCCGAATCCCGGCCAATGACATGCGGCTGTCACGAAACGGCACCTCGATGTAACGAAAAGTATCGACGGCACTGACTCCAGGGGCGGACTCGAAGAATGAAATTACATCGGTGGTCAGGAATGAAGTAGGACCGGCAATTTCGTTCGAGGCCGGCGTGATGAAAAGATCGGCCAACAACGTTTGATCGATCCATGTCCGGACGGTATTCCGGAAAGAAAAGATCATTACGCCTACACCAATCGACATCGCGACCGCCGATGCCAGCGCTGCAATTGTCACAGAATTGCGAGCCAGGGATCGCGAGAGATTGAGCGCAGCGATCTCGGGTTCAATGACCCTCCGGCGCGATGCAGCCCGGACCAGACGTGCGACCGTGCGACCAATCCAGGGCGCAAAGCACGACATACCGGCAAGACAAAAAAATGCGGCGACAAAACTTAGCCAGGCCGGACCGGTACGAAGCGTTAGCAGGCTGCAAAAGATCGCCGCTCCGAGCGACCCGAGGCCAATTGCGTTCCAGCGTGGTGAAATCGCATTCTTCTCCGAGGCAACTTCGGGATGAAGTGCCATCACCGGTGGTTTCATGGCAGCGGCGCAGGCGGGGACAAAAGCGGCGAGACTACCGGAAACACCTCCCAGCGCGGCGGCGGCGATAAGACTCCGGGCGTCAACCACGACCTCGCGCACGCTGAGCAATACGTAAAGCGAGGACACCGTTTCGGAAACCGCGCCAATGAGTCCGCGTGCAAGCAATGTTCCAATCGCCAGCCCTAGCAACGTCCCGCCCACAATCCCAACAAGCGCCTCCCCAAAAAAAATTGCGCCGACTTGCAAACGCGAAACCCCAAGAGAGCGGAGAATCCCGATTTCACGATGACGACGCGCAACCGACGCGGTGATGGTGTTGAAAATGAGAAAACCGCCGACAAACAACGATACCAGACTCATTGCCGTCAGATTCAGTTGAAAACTGGCGAGCATTTTATCGACCTGCTCGCTGCGCTGGGCCGGTGCGGCGATCTCAACGTCAGCAGGAAGTTGCAGACGCAATCGTTCGATCAAATCGGGCCGCCCAACTACCGGATCAATCTGCAGTTGGATGGAACTAAGACGGCCCCGCATTCCAAAAAGTTCCTGCGCCCAGCCAATATCCATCGCGCCGAGATGTTCGTTTGTTCCACGGAGCGCCGAATCATTCAGAACGAAGCCAACCCGCATGAGGCGCTCGCTCCCATTTACTTGGACGCGTAATGGATCGCCGCGATGCAAATGCATCCGTTGAGCAAATGCGTCCGTGATAGCGATGGAGTCCGGGAGGCCCAGCCACTCCGTAAGATCGAAGGTGTGCCCCGCAAAATTCGTTAATTGAAAAGTACGAAACGGCTCGTTGGTGAAAATGTCCAGGCCCAGAACATCGAGATATTCGCCCGGGAAATCTGGCAAGGTAAGGAGACCGCGTAGAAGCGGCGTCGCGGCTTTGACACCGAATGTTTGCTGAACGGAAGGGAACGTATCGTCTGGCAAGTCGTGAGCCGGCGCACGCACTTCCAGCTGAGCTTTTCCGGCAACCACATCAATCGTTGCTGAAAAGGCGCGGCTGGCACTCGCGTTGGCGAGCTGAATTGCGAGAAAAACAGCAACGCCGATCGCGATGCTGAAAACGTTCAGCAATGTGAGCAGTCGATGGTGCGCCAGATAGCGCCAGGTTTGCCAATGGAAGAAACGGATCGGGTTCACGACGAAATTCGATTGCGAAGTGCGATTGCTGCGACAAGATATTCGCGCTCTCGCGCGGAAGATCGAGACATCCGCTTCCTGCGGCAAAGCACCGTTAGCTCAATTGGCAGAGCAAGTGACTCTTAATCACTGGGTTGCAGGTTCGATTCCTGCACGGTGCAACTAACCGACATACCGCTGCGCGATTGGCATGCGTCTGCCTACTCCAAACGCGCGGCTGGTGACTTTCAAGCCGGGAGCAGCTTGCGCGCGTTTATATTCGTTCAAATCAACGCGGCGTTGCACCCAGCGTACCGTTTTCTCATCGAATCCCTGATTGATAATCTCCGACGCGCTGAGATTTTCCTCTACGTAAAGACGCAGAATCGCGTCGAGAATTTCATATGGTGGAAGGGTGTCCTGGTCGGTCTGGTTCGGCCGCAGTTCGGCGCTTGGGGGTTTCGTAATGGTGGACGCCGGAATGATCTCACCGTCGCGGTTAATAAAACGCGCTAGCTCATAGACCATCGTCTTGGGCACATCGCTAATCACAGCCAGACCGCCTGCCATATCGCCGTAAATTGTACAATAACCAACCGCCAGCTCGCTCTTGTTGCCAGTGGAGAGGACGATGTGGCCGAACTTGTTTGAAAGGGCCATTAACGTCATACCGCGCAGACGGGCCTGCATGTTTTCTTCCGTCGCGTCTTCCCTGCATCCGGCAAACACTTCCTTGAACTGCGCCTTGAAGGCGGCGAATGCATCCGCGATCGGAATCTGCAGGCACTCGATCCTCAGATTTCGCGCCAGGCTGAGCGCATCGATGACGCTCCCTCGAGACGAAAACTGACTCGGCATACACACACCGGTAACATTACCGGCGCCGAGAGCGTCGACAGCGATCGATGCGACGACGGCAGAGTCGATGCCACCGCTTAATCCGAGCACTGCGGTTTTAAAGCCGCACTTTGCCAGATAATCGCGCAAACCAAGAGATAACGCGCCAAAGAGTTCCTCCCCTGTTCCCGGTAGGACGGGAGGCGCAGCCGGCTGGCCGGTCGAATCCACCACCAACATCGATTCGTGGAAGGCCGGTAATTGGGCCAGCAATTCCCCCCCGCCGCCGATCGCGATCGAATTCCCGTCAAAGACCAGCTCGTCATTTCCGCCAATCGCATTGCAATAAAAAATCGGTCGTTGGTATTTAGCCGCCAATCCAGAGATCATTTCACGCCGCACAACCGTCTTGCCCAAGCTGAAAGGAGAAGCACTCACGTTGACAATAAGGTCCGCGCCCCCGCTGACCAGCTCCTGCACCGGATCGATGTCATAAAACGGTCTCGACAGATACGGTTCCGTCCAGATGTCTTCGCAGATGGTCACGCCAATCTTGCGGCCGCCGAAGCCCAGCGGTCCGATTTCGTGAGCCGGTTCAAAATATCGGTCTTCGTCGAAAACATCGTAGGTCGGCAACAGTGATTTGTGCGTTTTCTGCATCGGTTTGCCCGCCTGGAGGAGCGCGGCAGCATTGTGAAATGGCTTACCGCGCCCGCCGTTAGGATCGACAAAACCGACGACCAGCGCCGGACCTTTCACATGGGCCTGTAACTGAGCAAGGATTTCAAGATTGTCCGGAACGAAACGCGACTTAAACAAGAGATCCTGCGGGGGATAACCGGTAATCGCGAGTTCCGGCGTGAGAACGATCTCTGCTCCCTGCTGTGCGAGTTTGTCGTAAGCTGCGACGATCTTCGCAAAATTACCGCGCAAGTCTCCTACAGTGGCATTGATTTGGGCAAACCCGATCTTCATCCGCGGCAAACGCAGGTTATGCGCGGAGTGAAGCCCGGCAAAGAATTTCGCTTACTTGTGCGAAGCCAACGGGTCGCTGGCGCGATGCTCGTAACCACCATTCAACGCCTTATCAGCGCCTTCCACGAACACTTTACCCCATTGGATGAGGCACGCGGCCGCGAAACCAGCCAGGGCACAAAGAATGACTTTTTGCAAAAAGGTGGCCTGCATCAGCCTTTTTGGAGCACGTGAAGTGCCACCGGATTGCATTCAGGTTGCCGCGCTCGCTATTCTTATCAAATGCATGATAAGGAGGACTCCAGCGAAGAACTTGCTCGCTCCGTCGAAATTGAAATGACGGCGAAGCGCGCAGAGTGGCAGCAGAATCGAGATAAGTTTCGTACGCTCAGGGTGCTTAGCTTCAGTCTCCTGTCTGTGATTATTGTCGGGGCAATTATCGCGTTGTTTGTAATTTTCGCGCGACTCAATGAAGCGCGCCCAGGACGAAACGCGTTACCCTCGCCGACAATCCCCCCTCAATCCTCCGCACCACCATAACTGACCCGCCAGATCGTCCCATGTGCATCTTCACTAAAGAATAATGAGCCATCCTTCGCGGTGGTGATTCCGACCGGACGGCCCCAAACATTTCCATCAGACGTGACGAACCCAGTAACAAAGTCTTCGTATTCAGCGCGGGCTTTTCCGGTTGCGTGATCAAACGGAACCCGGACGATCTTGTAACCCGTGCGATGCGTCCGATTCCACGAGCCATGAAACGCTGCAAAAATGTCGCCGCGATATTGCGTCGGAAATTGCTCACCGTTGTAAAAACATAGATTGAGGGTGGCAGAGTGGGACTGCACCAGCACGTCGGGAATGAGGGACCTGGCGGCCAGTTCAGGGTGTTTGCCGCGATGTCGCGGATCTGGATGCGTCCCAATATAAAACCACGGCCAGCCGTAGAAACCGCCTGGTTCAACATGGCTGATATAGTCCGGGACAAGATCGTCGCCTAATTCATCGCGCTCGTTCGTGCTCATCCACAATTCCTGCGTTCCAGGACGAAACGCGATGCCAACCGCATTGCGAACTCCCCATGCAAAAACTTTCCGTCCAGTTCCGTCAGGATTGAATTCGAAAATGCGTGCTCGATCCGACTCCGAAGAGTCATCCGAGTTATTCGAGCGCGAGCCGATGGAGACATACATTTTACTGCCATCAGGCGCGAACACGATATCGCGTGTCCAATGGCCGCCGCCGCGAAGCAAACCTCCGCCCGAAAGCTCGGCACTTAACTTCTCGGCCGGTCCACGAGCGCGGATGTCGCCATTTCGATATGGAAAACGCACAACGCCATCCGTATTGGCTACGTAAAGAAACTGCGGATCATTTCCTGGCGGGTAAAAGGCAATGCCGAATGGGTCGTTCAAGCCGGAATTGGCAAATACTTCTGTCCGGATCTGGCCATTTTCATGGCGAAGAATCTTGATCTGATTCGCGTGGCTTTCGGTAACAAAAATCTCCCCGCCTGGCGCAGTCAGAAGGAAGCGTGGGTTACGAAAACCGCTGGCAATCTGTTCAATGCGAAATCCGGCCGGTACCCGCAACTTTGCGTCCGCGGGTGGACCGACAATTCGCGGAGCGTTGTAGACGGATTCCCGTGGATTGGGAGCTGGCAAATCATTCGCCGTGATCTTGCGCCGCACGCCCGGCGCGTCCGTCGTCCAATCACCGAGTGCATCCCGCCCGATGAGGACTGATCGGGGCTCGGCTCGAGGTGAGCAAACCAGCACACAAAGAAGTAGAGCTATCGAAGACGACGCGATTACTCGCATCAGGCAAATTCGTTAGTGAAAGAGCTGGGGAACTGAACGCTCCCGCGCCTGCGCTGAGCGGGTTTCCGTTTTCTTTTGATTCATAACGAAGGTGTTGTTGTCTCCATATTTGGCCCAAGGCCCATGCGGCACCTCCTCAAAATCGACGAAGCGCCAGTCGGTTAGATCGGTGTCGTTGAGGCTGAGAAAATCGCGAACCGCGGGAGAAACATCGAGGCCGGCGCCTTTGTTTAGATTTGGCTTTGGCCGTTCGTTCCCAAAAACGTATTGCCAGTGATCAGTGCGAAATGGTCCGGCGTCTTCCCATTGCGCATAAGCCACGCGATTGCCTTTGCGAATAGCAACCCAGCGTCCTTTGCAGGTACTGACCGCCGGGCCTTGATATGCTTCTTTGAACCAAGGGACAACGTTTGGCGCTTCCGGGCGATGACCGGTTGATGCTTTGTCGTTATAGGGAAGAGCACAGTAAAACGGATTTTGCCTGGGGATGAACTTCGCTGGGATATAACCCTGCCTTTGCGATCGGTCGGGATTGTCGAACCCGCCATAATTTTTTGTCCACTGCTTGTCCCACGAACTCGCGCGATTAGGCACTGGATTGTTCGCAGTGGGCTGTTCTCCAATCCAAAAAACTGTCGTTACAATCTCCTTTTTCCAAGGAAAGCGCTCCGCGCGCTTGGGCGGATCGTGCCTGACAGGCGAGAGATAGGCCATGGTATCCACCACTGGGAAGGAATCGTCCTGCACACGCTCTGATTTTTTGCTGACCTTCATTTTCGCGGTCGGCACTTTAGCGGGTGCCGAGTGTGTGAAGAGCGAAGTGATTGAAGAAAGGACAACCGCAACGGTGTGAGTGAATTTGCCGGGCTTCATCCAATTACGTTCCGGTCGGGCTGAGCGCCGGAACCAGCGGGTTTTGTCTTTCATAAGAATCGAAATGGGCGGATAGAGCGCGCGTCGCTGCGGGCGAAATAGTCCATCCCAGCGCAATCGCGAGGTTCGCTTTTCTTTGAAGCGCCCGCGTCCGTATCAACAGATTCGCTTTTTCCCGAAGATCAAGAAATTCTCTCATGTCACAATACGCGCGTTTTTCCACATTTCGAGTTCCTTCTGGCGCCAGTAATGAAGCAGCGTTCGCGCCGCAGACCGGAGTCAGACGCGGCTTGCCACACGCGGGAAGTCCGAGCCAATAATGCGCCCGCACTTCTCCACGAAGCTTCAATGAGACCAATGTGGTTAGCGTTATTTGCTTTCTTAACCGTCGGGCAACTTTCTGCCCAAAACAGCAGCCCATCTCCGCCGTCTCTCGCACCGATTCGTGTAGCGTTTTGGAACATACAATGGTTTCCCGGCCGTCATCCGAACGCTTCGCCAATCGCCGAACAGCGACAAATCGCGGCGGTGCAGCGCGATATGCGGATGATTGATGCGGATGTCATCGGGATCGAGGAAGCGCGCGATTTCTCCAAGGCCACGATCGCCATCGCCTCGCGCCCAGGATTCAAAGTAGACGTCTGCTCGAATTTTCCTCCCCGAGAAGACCAGAACGTTGCACAGCAGGTTGCCATCGCCAGCCGGCTCACGCCAATGAGCGCATGGGTTGAAATGTGGAAGCACAACGGCGCGTTAGTCCCGCCCCGCGGTTTCGCCTTCGCCGTCTACCAGACCGCTCCCGGACGTTTACTACTCGTCTATGCTGTGCATTTAAAAAGCAATCGTGGCGAAATCAGCGAGGACATCGCCATTCGCGAAGAATCGATGCGTCAGCTGAACGCACACATGGAGGCGATGAATCGAGCCTATGGCAGACTGGGCCTGATTACATGGATTGTCGGGGGTGACTTCAACACGTCGCTGGATGATCCGCGATTCCAGACGGAAACCACGGCGCGACGATTGATCGGCAACGGATTTTCCTGGTGTTGGCAAAACGTACCGCAATCTGAAAGAGTCACGTTACCCCCTGACAAATTTTTTCCAGCGGCGTGCTTCGATCACATATTTTTCCGTAATGCCCGGCTCGTCTCGGCGCGCGTCGTTCCAACCTCCAGACAATCCAGCGATCACCGTGCGATCCTGGCCGCTCTTGAACAGGCGCCCTAGTCCACAAATTTTCCGGGATTCAGAATGTCCTTTGGATCGAGGGCATGTTTGATCGTGTGATGCAGCGCTCGTGACACCGGGCTGGTCGCGTCCGGCCACCAACGCTTTTTGGCCAGGCCAATTCCATGCTCGCCAGTGATGACGCCACCCCAAGCCAACACTTGTGCGAATAGTTCATCAAGCGCGCTCTGCACCTTTTCACGGACGGCTGGGTCGCGATTGTAGCGGTCAGCCATGATGTTGATATGAATATTGCCGTCGCCGGCGTGACCAAAGCAGGCGACTGGAAAGCCCCAACGCTCCGAAAGTTGCTCGGCGAATTCCATCAGATCGACCAGCCGGCTGCGCGGAACGACAATATCCTCGTTTAGTTTGGTCAATCCAGTGGCACGAAGCGAATTACTGAATTGCCGGCGCAAGGCCCAGAGTCGCTCGCAATCCGCTTCGTTAGTGGCCACCTCAATTCCGGTCGGGCTACGGCTGGCCACCAGATCACGAAGCTTGCTCACTTCTGTCCGGACAGTTTCTTCCTGGCCATCCAGATCGACGAGAAGATGCGCATTTCCCGCCGGAACGTGCGATGCCCCCGAATCGTGACGGGCTGCTTCCAGAGTAAAATGATCTGCGATCTCCACGGAGGAGGGAAGAAATCCGGCCGCAAAAATACTTTGTACCGTTGCTGCCGTTTCCGACATTGTGTTAAACGATGCCGAAATCGTAGCGCGGGCCGGCGGAAGTGGTAGAAGCTTGACTATTATCTCCGTCACGATGCCAAGCATCCCTTCCGATCCGACGAATAGACCGATCAAATCAAAACCGGTTTTGTTTTTGTGAACGCGCCCTCCGGTACGGAGCACATCGCCATTTGCCAGCACAACCTCAAGGCCGACGACGTAATTCCGCGTTACCCCATATTTCAAACATCGCGGTCCGCCGGCATTGGTCGCGACGTTTCCGCCGATGGTGCAATGCTCGAAACTTGCAGGGTCGGGCGGATAAAACATTTTTTTTTCTTGTGCCGCGCGTTTCAAATCGCCTGTAATTACGCCCGGTTCCACGACTGCGACTGCGTCGTCAAAGCTAACATCTCTAATCCGATTCATCCGCGCCAACGAGAGAGTTATTCCGCCGGTTACTGGGACGCAGCTTCCGACATAACCGTACCCGGCGCCTCGCGCGGTCACGGCCACCTTTTCTCTGCAGGCAAACTGCAAAAGGCTACTTACTTGTTGAGTCGATTCGGCAAAGACCACGACCTCCGGCCTGGCATGGGCAAACCACTTGTCACCGCTATGCTCCTCCAGCGTCGCCGGATCGTCGGCAACGACATTACTCCCTAATAATTTTCGCAATTGGTCGACCAGCGACATTGCCTTTCAACCTGTAAAAGCAATTCGGTAGTGTCGCGACTGCTTATCCATTCGCTTGAGGATCGGTTCCACTTGCGGATAAATGACGGGGCGTCCACTCTCCTGGCCGGCGAATACTTCTACCCCCGACATCGAATCGAATCGTAACAAGGTCACAAATTCGACCTCGTCCCCATCTTCACAGATGAATAGTTCTGCGCCCTGATATCCAGGAACGTTACGCTGCGCGATTGCCGGGAACATTTTATCGCGCAGCATGGTTTCGTACGTCTTCGCGTCCTCGGGCCTTGTCCAACCGTGCCAAATGCGCGCAATCATGTCTTACATCCCCATGATTTGGTAGCCACCGTCGACATAGATAACCTGCCCTGTAATTCCAGCCGCATTGTCGCTTCCAAGAAAAACGCCAGTGGCACCTAACTCTGACGGTTCGCAGCTTCGCTTCAGTGGAGCGCGCTCCTGGTAATGTTTCAGCATCTGGGTGAAGCCGCTAATCCCGCGCGCCGCAAGCGTGTTTACTGGTCCGGCGGAGATGCAGTTTACGCGGATCTTTTTGGGACCCAGATCGTAGGCAAGATAGCGTGTGCTTGCTTCAAGCGAGGCCTTAGCCACCCCCATGACATTATAATGCGGCACCACTTTTTCCGCTCCATAGTAGGTCATCGCGACAACGCTTCCGCCATTTGTCATGAATGGCGCTGCTTCACGCGCGAGAGCGACCAGCGAATAAGCACTGATGTCATGCGCGGTACGAAATGCTTCGCGAGTGGTGTTGACGAATTCACCTTCGAGCGCCTCCTTCGGCGCGTAGGCTACGGAATGGAGCATGAGGTCGAGGCGGTCGGTTTCGCCTCGCACTTTGGCGAAGAACTCGGAAATCTCCGCGTCCCGGGAAACATCGCAGGGAAACAACGGCGTGTGTTTCCCAAATTCCCCGACCAGATCTTCCACGTTTTCCTTTAGCCGTTCGCCCTGATAATTGAAAATCAGTCGTGCGCCGGCTGCAGCCCACGCCTTTGCGATCGCCCAAGCGATGCTGCGCTTGTTTGCGACTCCAAAAACGACTCCCACTTTATCGGCGAGGACTTGATTGGTCATAAACTCTGACCATAACCTGCTTTGGCCCGAGGCAAAGGTCCGTGCCTAGTTTGACCGCGCGAGAATGTGTTTGATGCCACGGATAGGAATCACTACCCAATCGGGGCGGTGATTTAATTCGTAGCCGACTTCATAGACCGCTTTGTCCAGAAGATATGCCTCCAGGGCAATGCGGAGGTCCGCTTCGCTTCGCGGAATGAAGAGCGCGTCAGCAGTGGCCGCAAGATAACTTTGCAGAAACGCACTGCTGTTCTGCCGGTACCAAATGTCAGCCCATTTTTCCAGGAAAGGGACATCTTCCTGCCGCATCGCAGGCTGCCAAAGGGCGCTGTAAGCGGCGTATTGGAACGACCGCATCATGCCGGCGACATCACGCAGCGCGGAACGCTTCAGTTTGCGCTCTCCCAGAGGACGCGCTGGTTCACCTTCAAAGTCGAGAAAAACAAAGTCCCGGCCGGTGTAGAGCGCTTGCCCGAGATGAAAATCGCCATGAATCCGAATTTTATGCGCGGCCGAGCGCTGCTCCAGCAAACGCCGCTCATGCGCAAGAATTTCCTGCTCCGCGCCCAGGACCTCCTCGGCCTCCGCGCAAAACGATTCCGGAAGATCGCTCAATTTTTTTCGCAGCGTTTCAAAAGCCCGGCGCAATGACGCACGCATCGATTGGACAACGCTGCGTTGCGCCATGGCGTTAAATGGTTCCGGGGCGAATGTCGGGTCCTCCATGTCGGAAGCGAGGGCGAGATGCAATTCCCCAGTGCGTTGCCCGAGCAGGCGCGCTTTCTCGGGGTAAATTCCGCCCACTAATTCCTCGATTCTCGCCGGCGGCACATTGTCGCTTAAATCGGCTTTTCGTGAGAGCACACGCTCGTAATAACTGCCGATGGAATCGAGCGTGAACTTCCAGGCGTCGCCCTCGTTCGCGATGGCGGATTGAATTAATGCAAGCACCATCTGATTCTTGCCAATGCGGTATTCGAGCGTACCGGCGAAGGCGGGCACGTTTGGGAATTTTACGCGTTCCGTGAGAAAACGCGTGATCTCCACGTCGGGATTAACTCCCTCCTCTATTTTTCGAAAAATTTTCAGGAAATACTGACCGCCAAAAATAATCGACGAGTTGCTTTGTTCGGCGCTTAACACCTGCGAATTGGCACTTAAGTCGGTTGCCTTGGCAAACTCTGCGGTAGCCGACCCCGACAGCTGCCCGTGAGTTCCCTGGAGTTTCCGCTGTTCGCGAATCGCGCGATGAAGCTGCTCTCGATAGCTCGAATCGAACACGGCATCATGCAAAAGTGCGTTGCTCTCCCTGAACTCGGCGACAACGGACTGGTGAGCTTCCCGTGAAATCTTGCGCGCCGCTTCATCGCGCGCGATCTGGAGCGGCAAAGCATATATTTCCTCGGCGCCCTCGGTGTAATTCACTTCAATGAGAAGATGGCGCGCGGCCGCAGCCCCTTCCGAAATAGCTGGATCGTCCAGAATGCGCAGGTCGCGAATAGTCCGGGCTTTCGATCCGAACCATCGGCAACCGACAAGGTATTCCGGTAGAACTTTTTGCTCCAGCTCGCGCCGCGAGGCGCCGGAGAGAAGCGCAGAAAACTCCGGCAGCGACGCCAGCTGCGGCGTGCGGATGCGTTTGCGCACACGTGTTGCACTCGGCGACTGCAGGACGAACCAGTAATGCCCATGCGGCCCCAGCGTTAAGGGGTAAATCGACCTTTTGATTGCAGGAAAGCGGTTGCGGCTGAAAATTTCCACCGGCACACAACCGGCGAAGCGGGAAAGCTCAATCTCGACCGGCTGGGAAAAACGCGACAGATTTACGACCACGAGAATCGTCTCGTCTTCATAACGTCGTAGAAACGCCAGCACCTTGGGATTCTCAGGAAATAAGAATTCCAGCGAACCGCGCGAAAAAGCTTTGTAATTTTTCCGCATGGCGATGACCCGGCGCGTCCACCAGAGTAAAGAAGAGAGATTTTTCTGCTGATTCTCGACATTGATTGCTTCGTAATGATATTCGGGATCAATCGTGATCGGGAGGTAAAGCTGCTGCGGATTTGCGCGGGAGAACCCGGCGTTGCGATCGGCGCTCCATTGCATCGGAGTGCGGCATCCGTTGCGATCCCCGAGGTAAAAATTGTCTCCCATTCCAATTTCGTCGCCGTAGTAAAGCACCGGCGTCCCCGGCATGGAAAAAAGCAGGATGTTAAGCAGCTCGATCTTGCGCCGGCTATTGGCGAGCAACGGCGCGAGACGGCGGCGAATTCCAAGGTTGATCCGGGCAGTCGGATCGTTGGCGTAAACGCGCCACATGTAATCGCGCTCTTCGTCGGTAACCATCTCCAGCGTAAGCTCGTCGTGATTACGCAGAAACATTGCCCACTGACAATTGTCCGGAATGGGCGGGGTCTGCTCCAGGATATCGATAATGGGGAACCGATCCTCCATTTGCAGTGCCATGAACATTCGCGGCATGAGCGGGAAATGGAAGTTCATGTGAGACTCATCCCCGCTGCCGAAATAAGAGGCGGCGTCCTCGGGCCACTGATTCGCTTCCGCCAGCAGCATCCGATCGCCAAAATTCGCGTCGATATGGGCGCGTAATTTTTTTAGATAAACATGCGTCTCGGGAAGATTTTCGCAGTTCGTTCCTTCGCGTTCGTAGAGATAGGGAATCGCGTCGAGCCGCAGTCCGTCGACTCCCATATTCAGCCAATAATCGCAGACCTGCTGCACGAGATCGTGCACGGTAGGATTGTCGAAGTTCAGGTCGGGCTGGTGCGAATAAAACCGATGCCAGTAGTAGGACTTCGCCACCGGATCCCACGCCCAATTGGACGTCTCAAAATCCTTAAAAATGATTCGCGCATCTTTGTATTTCTCAGGGGAATCGCTCCAGACATACATCTCGCGCTCGGCCGAGCCTGCCTTACCCCGGCGGGATTTTTGGAACCACGGATTTTGATCGGACGTATGATTGATCACCAGCTCGGTGATGACACGAAGTCCCCGCTGATGTGCCGCGTCGAGAAAAGCACGGAAATCTTCGAGCGTTCCATAGTTCGGATTTACGTCGAAATAATTGGCAATGTCATAGCCATCGTCCTTCAACGGCGAAGGGTAGAAAGGTAGGAGCCAAAGCGCAGTCACACCCAGTTCCTGCAGATAATCGAGCTTCTCTATTAACCCGCGGAAATCGCCGACTCCGTCGGCGTTGCCGTCGTGAAAGGTCTTTACGTGCAATTCGTAAATGACTGCGTCTTTAAACCAAAGGGAATCGGACGACCGCATGAAGGACACTCTTTGCACGATGCCGCAAGGGTGCAACGTCAGTCGCAAGATTCGCTAATTCTCTATGCAACCGTTGGACGAAGCGAGGGTTTCGCACTAAGACTGGCCTTCATGAGTCAGCAACCGCTTAGGGATGGGGCTAGGTGAGATCGCGAAAACACACAGCGAAAACGGACGACGAGCCGGAAAGTTCGGATCGGTTTCCGGCAACGGTCCCGGCCCTCGAGCCCGGCGCGCCGACGGACTTGGAATTAATGGAGGGGATTCAAAGGGAGGACACCGAAGCTCTCTCCCAGCTCTACGATCGTTATAACGGGATATTGAAAGCGCTGATTTTGCGCGTCATCCATAACGAGGCAGAGGCAGACGACTTGCTGCAGGAGATTTTCATGGAGATTTGGAACCAGGCCAAGAATTTTTCGGCAGAAAAAGGAAAACCCCTCGGTTGGATGGTGACCTTGGCGCGCCGCCGCGCCATCGACGGATTACGTAAAAAGCAGGCCTATGCCCGGGCCGAAGAGCGACTTCAACAGGAGACCGAGCAACAACCCGATGCCTGGGTACACAACTCGACCGAGGAAGAAATAACCGTGGGCGACACCCGCGTTTTGATCCGTCGGGTAATCGCGACACTGCCTCCAGCGCAGCAGGTAGCAATCGAGCTCGCATTTTTTCGGGGAATGAGTCAGCGCGAAATCGCCGCAAAAACGAATACACCTCTAGGCACGGTGAAGACCCGCTTAGAACTAGGGCTAAAGAAAATCTATGACGGCCTTAAGGAGCTACGGGATGAGCTTTGAAGAATTTCAAAGCCAGGCTCGGCTGTTTGTCATCGGCGCCCTGGATTCGGACGAATCCACGGATTTCGATCAAGCGCGGCGCGAATTCGGTCAGAAGGCGGAGGATTATATTTCCGAATGTTACGCACTGAGCGAAGCGTTTGCGCTCAGTCTGAAACCGGCCAAAGCATCCGAGAAAATAAAAGCTCGGTTGATGGAGATGGTGCGCGATCGCAAGAAGAACTAGCCTTCGTCGGGGCAGGCGCTTGTCTCTCGCAAGATAAACTCCTGCAGAAACCCGTAAAAGTTCACTTGGAATAATCCCAAATCTCGCCGGCTGCCAAAGGGTGAGCGGAAATGATCGCAGAGCTCGTTCTCGGTAAAGTTGTAACTGGCGGCAATGGCCAGACGAGCCTGGTTGAGCGCGTTGAGCCAGGCGTCCGCGTGCGCCAGCGGAATTCGCAAGGTGCAATTGGCGAACGGTTTTTTCGTACAATGAAGCTGCTCGAGATCCTGCCGAACAATTTCCGTGGCCGATTGAAACAGGCGTCGTAGCTCCGGCACGACATAAACCTTCCATTCCGCGCGAAATTCCTGCTCTTCCGCGCTAGCTGGCGCGCTGAACAAACGCTCCTCCGCTGCCGGCGAATCTTTCGGATTCACGCTTTCCGGGATTTGCCGCAACAATTCCGCAAGAAACGGATCAAGTTCGCGAATCTCGAGGGCCTCGCTCTGACGACAAATTTCCATCACGCCGCTTTCTCGATCGTAGCAAGCAATAAATGTGCGTGCAGCTGCTGGACGTAGAGCTCGGCCCTTTCGCGCATCCCACTCCACAAAATGGAGCGCCCATTATGGTGTACCTCCAGCATATGCCGCTCCGCCCGTTCCCGCGGATAACCGAAAACGCGTTGGAATACCATTGTGACGTAGGTCATTAAATTCACAGGGTCGTTATGGACAACGACATTCCACGGGGCTTGAATTTCGTCCTTTGCCGAGGCCTCTTTTTTTTCCGTCGGTGTTTCGACCGCGCCTTGCGCGATCACAGCGACCCCAATTTCTTGCAACGCGTTTTCCGCTTCGTCTGCCCGACGCCGGCCGCTCATTAATCAAAATACCACGCGACGTTATGCGTTCAAACGCCGACGTCGTGTGCCCTGATCGGGAATTGCCAGCGTGAATATTTTATCCTGCATGTTTTGCATGATTGTGCGCTGCTTGGTTGAACGATCGTCGTAACCGCAGAGATGAAGCAACCCATGTAAAATATAAAGCCGGAGTTCACGCTCGGTCGTGCTGCGAAACTCGTGTGCCTGTCTCCGTGCTGTTTCGGCGCTGATCGCGATTTCACCGTGGTGGAAAGTGAGGACATCAGTGGCGCCAGAAAGACCGGAGAACTGAGCATGTAATTGTGCCATCCGACGATCGGATATAATCGTCACGAAAATCGCATCAAGAGAAGCGAATTGGGAATTTCGTCGTTTGTGCTTCCACGCCAAAGCACACGCGGTTCGCGCGAAGGATCGAAGGGCTGGAATCTTGACTGGAATGACACGCTGCGCATTTCTGACTTCGATTCGCGGCTGACCCTGGTCGCGTTTCATTGGCACCGGTTGTTGGCGAACTGAGAAGAGCGCGTAATTGCCCCAGGTTCGGGGTTATAATCATTCATTCCTACGCCGGCGGCCGTGTCTCTGCCTGAAAGTTTCGTGTAATTAAACGCGCACCCTTATTGAACGTCATGTAAGACCAGGCCCATTGCAGGAAGACGGCGATACGATTGCGAAAACCGACGAGAAAAAGAATATGGACGAAAAGCCATACTAACCAGGCGGGAAAACCGCTTAAGTGCAGGGCGTGCAAATCCGCGACCGCTTTATTGCGGCCGATCGTCGCCATGCTGCCCTTGTCGAAATACCAAAAACGTCGCGGAGGGCGGCCTTCGATCATTTCAAGAATATTGTCCGCTGCGTGACGCCCCTGTTGCATTGCCACCGGCGAAACGCCAGGTAAGGGCTTTTCGTATTGATTGGTGAAATTTGCCAGGTCGCCGATGACCTGCACTTCCGGGTGACCAGGGATGGTGAGGTCGTCATTAACGATTACACGACCGACTCGATCGACCGGAACGCCCAGCGATTTGCCGACAGACGAGGCGTCGTTTCCGGCTGCCCAGATTTTGACGCGGGACCGAATATACTCGTTGCCCGCCTTCAGCCCTTCTTCGGTCAGATCGCTCGCGCGCACTCCCGTCCGCACCTCCACCCCGAGATCTCGCAATTGTTTCATCGCACTGACTTGCAAATCTTCGGGAAAGGAAGCAAGCACCCGCGATTCGCTCTCGATCAAAATGATACGTGCGGTGGATGGATCGATGTGCCGGAAATCTCGCGCCAGGGTATAGCGCGAAATCTCGGCGATTGCTCCGGCCATTTCGACGCCAGTGGGTCCGCCGCCGATGATCACAAAGGTCATGGCTGCACTGCGCGCGGCCTCGTCGCCGATTTTTTCCGCATACATTTTTTCCGCGTACTCGAACGCCAGCAGAATTCGGCGTCGAATTTCGACCGCGTCCTCAAGACTCTTTAAGCCAGGCGCGAGTCGTTCCCATTCGGGGTGTCCAAAATAAGAATGCCTCGAACCGGTCGCGAGAACGAGATAATCATAGGGAAGCGTCAAATCGCCGGTTCGAACACTGCGATTATTGACATCGACGGAGTGTACTTCGGCCAGCATCACCTCGACGTTTTTGCAGTAGTGAAGGATTGCACGAATGGGAGCGGCAATATCCGCGGGCGAAAGCGCGGCCGTCGCCACCTGATAAAGCAACGGCTGAAATAAATGATAGTTGGTGCGATCAAGGACAGTTAATTCCAGGTTTTCGCCCGCCAATTTTTTCGCGGCTTCCAGACCACCGAATCCAGCACCTACAATGACGACTTTCGGCCGTTGTTTATCTGCCATCGCGACAATCTTGCGAAAATGACCCGCAACGCAGCAAATTTGTTGGGGCCATGACGCAGTAAAACAAAGCAGTTGTCAGCTTTCCGGCACTCAGTAGATTGCGCGCCTTATGCCGAAACCGATCGCTCGCAGTAAGACCCGCAAATCGGTCGCGAAACGTTTCAAGATTACCGCTTCCGGGAAAGTGCTGCGCTCGCGCGCTTCCCGCCGGCATTTGCTCTCGGCCAAGAACGCAAAAAAGAAGCGTCAACTGGCGAAAACGGGTCGAGTGCACAAGACCGATGTAGCCCGGATCAAGGCGAACCTGCCTTACGGCTAGTAGCGATACTGGGGCAAGGCGACCGGCTCTTCGTGCGTCGTTGTCGTGGTTTGCGTCGACTCCACTATTTCCGGAGAAGGTTGCGGACTGTACAGATCTCGCCGATTCGCCAGGGTCGTGCAAGAAGTCTCGACTGCGAGGAGTAACAGAAGGGCCGGAATCCGCATTCGCTCGATGCAAACAGTTCGCGCGGAATGTGTCAATGGTCCGAGCATTTGCGTCTGGCCAGAAGGCCTCGATATTTGTTTTCCGTCAGGGACTATGGACTGAGGGCTTACGAACCCCGCCAGGGCAGGAATGCAGCAACGGTAGTCTGACCCGCTTTGCCGTAGTTCTCTGGCGGATTTTTTATGAAGCTGTTAAAAGTGAAGACAGCCCGGTTTACCGATGTGGTCGAGAAATGTGGCGAACCAGAAACTTACACGCTTTGGCGCCAGCCAAAGGAGGACCCTAAATTAAAAAAGCTTGTCACGGCAAATCATATAATGACGGTGCGGAATGGCGGCGGCGCCGATTTCGGCGAGGTAGGACTCCATCAGAGTAAAGGCGCGATGTATTTGGAGTTTCCCAAGTCCCTGAAGCAATTCCAGGGAAGACGGATTGTTGGAATCAAATGGGACCTGGTTAAGTCATGAAGATGATCGAACGCGAGGAATTACTGCGCTACTCGCGCCAGCTGAACCTGCCTGAAGTGGGCGAGAATGGGCAGCGACGCCTCAAGAATGCCCGCGTTTTGTGCATCGGCGCGGGAGGATTGGGCTCGCCCGCTGCGCTCTATCTTTGCGCCGCAGGGGTCGGTACGATTGGAATCGTTGACGACGACCTCGTCGATCTTAGTAACCTTCATCGGCAGCTCTTGCATTCAACGAGCGATGTCGGTCGAAAGAAGACTGATTCGGCACGCGAGCGTTTGCGCTCGATTAATCCCCTGGTGGCGCTCGAACTCTATTCGATCCGGTTGCGATCGGAGAATGCGAGCCAGGTGATCGGCAAATACGACCTTGTGATCGACGGATCAGATAATCTGCCGACGCGCTATCTTTCGAGCGACATCTGCGTCTGGCAAAAAAAACCAAACATTTATGGATCTGTTCACCAATTCGAGGGCCAGGCATCAGTCTTTGCGCCGCATCTTGGAGGCCCGTGCTACCGCTGCCTTTTCCCTGACCCACCGCCGCCTGAGGCAGTTCCCAGCTGCGCTGAAGCCGGTGTCCTCGGCGTAGTGCCGGGGCTGGTCGGGATGATCCAGGCGTTGGAAGCAATCAAGCTCATCCTCGACCTTGGAGATAACCTGGTCGGACGTTTACTCCACATCGATGGGCTCTCGTTGCGTTTTCGCGAATTCAAACTCCGACGCGATCCGAGCTGTCCGGTTTGCGGCGAGGTTCCACGCATCACCGAACCGGTCGATTACGAACAATTTTGCCGTGGAGCAACGGCTGCAGAAATTTCAGCAATCTCTGCAACCGAATTGGCTCGGTGTTTGCAAGAAGATCGCGAGTTCACACTAATCGATGTACGCGAGCCCTTCGAATTTGAGATTGGGCATATTCCCAATTCGAGACTCATTCCAATGGGGGACATGGTGGAAAAGCACGCTGAGATTCCGCGCGACAAAAAGACGGTCGTCATTTGCAAGACGGGAATGCGGAGCGCGCGAGTGATCGAGTTTTTGCGCGGAGAAGGATTCGGCAATTTGCTGAATCTCGAGGGTGGCATTGACGCGTGGCGCGAAGAAGTCGATCCGACATTGCCGAAATATTGAGCCGTTTCGGCATTGCAGTTTCGATCGGAGGATGAATATCAAGAGGGCGATGCGATGTGAGGTTCTGTGCGCCCTGGTTGCGCTGGCTAGCGGCGGATGCGATCGGATGATTACTCCCCGTCACACCCAGCAAATCAAAGATGCGGACACGAAGGCGAGCTCGGGCGATTTTGCGCGTGCTGTCAGCTTGTATGAATCGGCATTAGAGGACCGGCCGAGCGACGCCGAGGTCCATTACAAGCTGGGTCTGCTTTATGACGACAAAATGAACGATCCTTTGAACGCATTACATCATTTCAAACGTTATTTGGCGATTGCACCGGCCGGTCCGCATGCAGCCGATGTAAAAAATTTCGTAAAACGGGACGAGCTTTCGCTTTTAACCAGTCTTTCCGGCGACGCGGTTATCTCGCGGGCGGAGGCTACGCGGTTGCGAAATGAGAACATGACGCTGCGGAAAGAGCTCGATGAGGCTCATGGACGCGCGCACACCGTCCTCGAGCGCGCAGGTGACTCGCGAAAGCCGGCGACAAACAGCGATGCAGCGAAACGCACTTACGTTGTGCAGCATGGCGATACGCTTGCATCCATATCGAGGAAGTTTTACAAGACGTCCGCTCATTGGAAACAAATCCTCGATGCTAATCGGGACGTGATCGATAATCCGAAGAGACTAACGGCGGGACAAACTCTGCTGATCCCCGCACGCTAATCGCCAGCCGTTAAGGTTTGCCGGGATCCGGCGGTGGTTTGCCTGATTTTGGACGAGACGTCGTGGACTGGGATCGTATTGCCGCCACTACGTCGCGCCCATCCAAACCGGTTGGGTCGAAATCAGGATTCAAAAGCTCCGTGCCCGATTGTTTTTGATCCTCAACAGCAGCGAGGATTGATCGGATACTCGGGAGCGGCGGAAATTTTGTCACCAAGGCGGCTGTCTTCATTACTCGATCCAGATCGATCTCAACCGGTCTGGGAAGATGGGCAGCGCCCGATTGGACAACAAGCATTTGTCCTGCGCGAACAATCACGCTTTCCGACGGACGCGATCGGAGTGAGACACGCGCGCTACCTTCCAGAAGGATCAGTTTGTTGTAACTACGCGGACGCGCTTCAAACAAAAGGGTTGTGCCGGTTACGCCAACGGTGATGGTATCGCTTCGGATGCGGGCTCCGCCGGTACTTTTCGGAACGCGCAACAAAATCGCGCCGTCTTCGACTTCAAGACTGCGTCCACCTTGATCGAAACTGAAGATGCTGTTCGCACCCACGCGCGTGAGGGTGAGATCAGCGTATGTGAGCTCGGCCCGCGAGTTACCCCGGTCCGCACTGCCTCGCCACCGGCCACCTTCTCGTTCACCGAAGCCTGCCGCGGAGCTGCGTGTGAGAGGAGTAGTTTAACATCTCGCACCACTACCGTGATCCGTGCTTCTCTCTCTTGCGCGGCGATCGAGCGCGCACTGATATTGACGACGGCCAGAAAGATTGCGCCGAAATACGCGAGTTTCATCGCAGCCTTGCTGCTGCCGGCAATGAAGGCAGAGTTCCGATCAAATCATCCGCCGGGATCCAGCGGAGGCGCCTGATTCAGCGGAAGAGGATTATTCGCTCCCGCTCCGGTGAATGTCCCCGTTCGCGTCCCGTTTCCGCCAAAGCCAGTGTAATTCGCGTTATTCGTGAAAACATTCGCCGGATTCTGCCCACCAACATTTACGACGACGCCGTTAAAAATGTTTACGGTATTACCAGCAATAATTTTCGTCGAAGCGCCACCGAGAGTGACATTCGCGATGAAATTCACGGTCCCATTACTGCCCGGTGAATAAAGCTTCAAGGTCGTGTCGGCAGAAAGCACTCCGCCCCCAATATTCAGCGCGCCATTGTTTCCGAGTGCGGCGACTTTGATCACGTCCGCATGAGCATCGATGTTGTCGCCTTGATTCGGACCGCTGACGTTGATCTGTCCGCCGTCGCCGCTATGACGAATGTCGATGGTTCCTCGATCGGCCACGATTCTGCCGTTCACATTCGCACTGCTGCCCGCGCCGGTTGCGAGAATGGTCACTTTTCCACCGGGACCTGGAGCTGCAGCATCCAGGAGGGAAAGTAGCTGCGAGGTATTCGAAACGTTGATCGCTACGCCGGTCGGTTTGCCGCTTCTCAGGGCGATGTTCCCACCCGAACTGCTCAGCCGCCGTGGGAGCCCGCTCGTCCGCACCTGTGCGGAAGAAA
>DASXIC010000094.1:0-77902 GCA_036498205.1 Chthoniobacterales bacterium
CTCATGGGCGCGGGAATGAATTTTCCACCTCGCGGTACTTTCATATCGGCATCGGCATCGCTGACTATGGTGCGGCCATAAGCGTCGACGATTTTGCCGTACATGGTCGAGTAATGGTTGCGTTCTTTCTCGACGATTTTAAAGGAGCCAGTCTCGGTCAGGTGCCCGGCTCGGCCGGTAGATATCGGACTGGCCAGAACCGCCCGGCCGTTTCGTAGCAAATAGGCACGCTGTTGCTGCAAGTCGATTTCAACGCGAGATGGCGACTGGGCAAAACTTTGCCCGCACAAAAAAATCATCCCTGCCGCAGCTGCCCATCGTCCCCAACGCATACGCCCGAACTTCGACGCAGTTTCACGTAAAAAATTCAGATGGCAATCCGGTGTCATCTGGTCATGCGCAGCCATTCCGGATGGGAGCGTGCGTGCCCAACTGTCTCTCGAGCAGGGTTTGATCCCGACGCATCGCCCCTGGTCGACACAGTCTACACCGCAATTTGTGCTTTGATCGGCGGATGCGGATTATAGTCGCGCAAGGTGAAGTCCTCGTAGCGGAAGTCTTCGATTCGGCGCACCTGGCGGTTTAATTCCATGCGAGGGAGCGACCGAGGTTCACGCGAGAGCTGCTCCCGGGCTTGCTCAAGGTGATTCCGGTAAAGGTGCAGGTCGCCGAAGGTATGAACGAAATCTCCAGGTTGTAAATCGCACACCTGCGCAACCATCATTGTGAGGAGAGCATAGGAAGCAATGTTGAATGGAACACCCAGGAAGAGATCGGCGCTTCGCTGGTAGAGTTGGCAGCTAAGTTCGCTCTCGTTCACGTAAAACTGGAAAAGGACATGACAGGGCGGCAGCGCCATCTGGTCCACTTCGGCCGCATTCCAGGCGTTCACGATGAGCCGACGCGACTGGGGCTCCGTCTTGATGCGTTCGATGACGCCGGCAATCTGATCGATATGATTGCGATGTGCCCCTTGCCAGTCGCGCCATTGCGCCCCATAGACGCGACCCAAATCTCCCTTCTCGTCGGCCCATTCGTCCCAAATAGTGACACCATGTTCGTGCAACCAGCCAACATTGGTATCGCCCCGAAGAAACCAGAGCAATTCGTAGATGATCGATTTCAAGTGAAGTTTCTTTGTCGTCAGGAGTGGGAAATTTTCACGCAAATCGAAACGAGCCTGGGCACCGAAAACCGAAATGGTCCCAACGCCTGTGCGATCGTCACGAGGTTGGCCTTTGTCTAAAACCAGTCTCAGCAAATCATGATATTCCCGCACGAAAAAACGTTATCGCCGCCACTTGAATTCGCGAGAAAAATTAGGCCGCGAAACAACAGCGAAGTATGTTGGGCGCAGCGCCCGCCCGCGATGAACTATTTTTTCAGCGAGACGAGAGCACCTTCGAGCTCCTCTTTTCGCTCGTTCAAGGTTTGCAATCGCAATTTCCAGCGATGTAGCTGAATGCAGAGTTGATTGATGTAACCAGTTACTTCGGTTCGCTGTGACTCATTTTCTTTCAAACGGCGCTGCACTTCGGTAATTTGCGCAGGTAAGGCAGACGCAATATTCGCGGAGGCTGGAACCAGGGTGGGTTTGCCGCACCGGCGGCAGGTAAGAGTCATTCCTGCGGCGGCGCCGTCCACCACCAGAGGACTCGCGCAATGCTGACAGTTAAACAGGATATCGGGGGCAGATTCCGTTTTAGCAGAGTCCATTGCTGTGAGAAGTTCTAGCAAAGGCTATACCATTTTCCCGGTGACGAGCTGGCGCAGATGGATCGCTAAATCCAGTTGTTCAGTGACTTTATGTCTCATCATGGAGCACATGTCCTACGCATGTTCTCAGCACAAATCGCTTATAATTAACGTTTTATAACCTGAAATGTTCACTTGGAACGAGCGTTGCTGAAGGGGTTTCGGAGGATTCTACCCAAATGGCAAAAGTTTTAGGTATCGATTTAGGCACCACCAATTCTTGTATGTCCGTGATGGAAGGCGGCGATCCAGTGGTTTTGGAAAATAGCGAGGGCGCGCGGACCACGCCTTCGGTCGTAGCGTTCACGAAAAACGGTGAGCGGCTCGTTGGACAAGCAGCAAAACGGCAGGCCGTCACAAATCCACAAAACACGATCTTCTCGATCAAGCGCTTCATGGGCCGGAAATACGAGGAGGTCTTAGAAGAGCAGAAGCGCGTTCCCTACAAGATTGTAAAAGCTGCTAATGGAGATGCGCACGTCCAGGTGGAAATCAATGGCGAACGCAAAACATTCTCCCCCCCGGAAATTTCCGCGATGATTCTGTCGAAGCTCCGGTCGGATGCGGAGGCAAAACTCGGCGAAAAGATCACGCAAGCTATCATCACCGTTCCTGCCTATTTCAATGACTCGCAACGGAATGCGACCAAGGATGCGGGCAAAATTGCCGGGCTGGAGGTTCTGCGGATCATCAACGAACCAACGGCCGCGTCGTTGGCTTATGGTCTGGACAAGAAAAAGGACGAAAAAATTGCCGTTTACGATTTGGGCGGAGGTACGTTTGATATTTCTGTTCTCGAAATCGGCGATGGCGTGTTCGAGGTCAAAGCGACCAATGGTGATACCCACTTGGGCGGCGACGATTGGGACGCGCGGATCATGGACTGGATCGTCAACGAGTTTAAGAAGGATACTGGAATTGATCTGACCAGGCAGCCGGACGCGATCCAGCGTATCAAGGAGGAGTCCGAGAAGGCGAAGATCGCTCTCTCTTCCACTCAGGAATACGAAATCAATCTGCCATTCATCACCGCCGATGCGAGTGGACCGAAGCATATTCAGAAACGGTTGACCCGATCGAAGTTGGAGCAGCTTTGCGACGACTTATTCCAGCGCACTATTCCGCCGGTTAAGGCGTGTTTGGCGGACGCGAAGATCACGGAAAAGGAAATTAATGAGCTCGTGCTGGTAGGTGGTATGACACGCATGCCCAAAGTGCAGGAGATCGCCCGCAACCTCATCGGCAAAGAGCCGCATAAGGGGGTCAATCCAGACGAGGTCGTCGCCATCGGCGCGGCCATTCAGGGTGGTGTGCTTAAGGGAGACGTGAAGGACGTGTTACTCCTGGACGTTACACCGCTAACCCTCGCGATTGAAACGGCGGGCGGAGTTGCGACCCCGATGATTCCGCGCAACACCACTATTCCTACGCGCAAGTCGCAGATTTTTTCGACCTATAGCGACAATCAACCCGGAGTGGAAATCAAGGTTCTGCAGGGCGAGCGTCCGTTGTCGAGGGACAACAAGAACCTTGGTACATTCCATCTTGATGGAATTCCGCCGGCGCCGCGGGGCGTTCCGCAGATCGAAGTAACCTTCGACATTGATGCGAACGGCATTCTGCACGTTTCAGCGAAGGATCTGGGTACAGGGAAGGAGCAAAAGATCTCCATTACCGGCAGCTCTGGTCTCTCGAAAGAAGAAGTGGAGAAGATGCAACGCGAAGCGGAAGCGCATGCCGAGGAAGATAAGAAGGCGAAAGAAGCAATCGAGATCAAAAACAACGCGGATAACCTGGCTTATCAATCGGAGAAGCAGCTGAAGGAGCTGGGCGACAAGATCTCCGGGGATAAAAAGAAGCAGCTCGAAGACGCCATTGCGGCCGTCCGCGATGCGATTAACCGCAACGACACCGACGCGATGAAGCGAACCTATGACGACCTGCAGAATAAGTTCCAGGAAGTCAGCGCCGATCTATACAAGCAGGCTTCCGCGCAGAGCGGGCCCCAAGGCGGCCAGGCCGGTCCGCAGCCGGGCCCGGATATGGGTCAGCGTGAGGGCGCCGAACAAGGCGCGGGCGCTCGCGGTCGCGACGGCGACGTGGTCGATGCAGAATTTGAAGTAGTTGACGAAGATAAGAAGAAGTAAGCGGACCTTTAAGACTTGCGGATGAACGCCGATACCTTAATTTTATCTTCAGAAGCGGTGATTAGGCCGCTCAAGGCAGTCGAGCTTACTTTGGCATCGCGCCGAATGGAATCTCTGCAGTCGTCCGGAGCTTCGTTTGATTGAACGATTTGCCGGCAGTTGCTCGAATACTCCCGAGCTACTGCCGGCAGCAACCCTAAGTAAACAAAAAGGAGTGAAGAAAGAAACTATGGCATCAGTTAATGTCAGACCACTTGGAGATCGGGTGCTAGTGCAGCCGATTGAAGAGGAGGAAGTGAAAAAAGGCGGAATCATAATCCCCGATACCGCCAAGGAAAAACCGCAGGAGGGTAAAGTCATCGCTCTCGGCACCGGCAAAATCGACGACAGCGGCAAGAAAATCGATTTCACGGTGAAGAAAGGCGACCGCGTGCTGATCTCCAAATACGGAGGCACCGAAGTCGTCATCGACAGCGACAGATTTCTGATCATGCGCGAGGACGACATCCTCGGCATTATCGGGTAAGCCCACTAAGAGGAATTATTAATTATGGCAGCTAAACAACTACAATTTGATGAGAGTGCGCGGCATGCTTTGCTGCGTGGAATTGAGAAGCTGGCGAAAGCGGTCAAGGCTACGCTCGGACCGAGCGGCCGCAACGTCATTCTGGACAAGAAATTCGGCAGCCCGACTATCACCAAGGATGGGGTAACGGTCGCGAAAGAGATCGAGCTCGAAGATCCGTATGAAAATATGGGTGCTCAGCTCGTGCGCGAAGTCGCTTCCAAGACTTCCGATATCGCAGGTGATGGCACGACCACGGCAACTGTCCTGGCAGAGTCAATCTACAAGGAAGGTCTCCGCAACGTGACCGCCGGAGCGAATCCCACTTCGCTTCAGCGCGGAATCATGAAAGCAGTCGAAGCAATTGTCGAAGAACTGAAGAAGATCTCCAAGAAGGTCAGCGACCGGACTGAGATCGCGCAAGTAGCAACGGTCTCGGCCAATTGGGACAAGACGATCGGCGAGATTATTGCCGACGCGATGGACAAGGTTGGCAAGGACGGCACGATCACCGTCGAAGAAGCCAAGTCGATTGAAACTACCCTGGAAGTGGTAGAAGGAATGCAATTCGACAAAGGTTATCTCTCGCCCTACTTCGTCACTAACGCGGAAGCGATGGAAGCGGTTCTCGAGAACCCTTACATTCTGATCTACGAGAAGAAAATCTCAAGCTTGAAGGATATGCTTCCGCTGCTCGAGAAAGTAGCGAAAGCCGGCAGGCCGCTCCTCATTATCTCAGAGGATGTGGAGGGCGAAGCGCTTGCGACTTTGGTCGTGAACAAATTGCGCGGCACATTGCAGGTAGCGGCGGTGAAGGCGCCTGGATTCGGAGATCGTCGCAAAGCGATGCTCGAAGACATCGCGGTGCTCACTGGCGGCAGGCTGATTAGCGAGGATCTGGGCATCAAGCTCGAAAACATCAAGCTGGAAGACCTCGGACGCGCCAAACGCGTTACGATCGACAAGGACAATACCACCATCGTCGAAGGCGAAGGCAAGCCATCCGACATTCAGGCTCGGGTCGCACAAATTCGCCGTCAGATCGAGGAGACCACGTCGGACTATGATCGTGAGAAACTGCAGGAACGCCTCGCCAAGCTTGCGGGCGGTGTTGCAGTGATCAATGTCGGGGCAGCAACCGAAACCGAGATGAAAGAGAAGAAAGCTCGAGTTGAGGATGCACTTCATGCCACGCGTGCGGCAGTCGAGGAAGGCATCGTGCCAGGCGGCGGAGTTGCTTTTATTCGGACGCAAAAAGCGCTCGATAACGTGAAGGACCTTGACGGCGACGAGAAAGTCGGCGTTGCAATTGTCCGTCGCGCGATCGAAGAGCCGCTGCGACAGCTTGCTGATAACGCTGGCGCGGAAGGCGCGCTCATCGTGCAGGAGGTCAAAGCTCGCAAAGGCAACGAAGGATATAACGTTGCCACCGGTGAGTATGTCGACCTGGTGAAGGCCGGCATCGTCGATCCGACGAAGGTTACCCGCACTGCATTGCAAAACGCAGCGTCAATCTCCGGTCTCCTCCTGACCACGGAAGCTGTCGTTACCGAGCTACCTGAAAAGGAGAAAGGTCCGGCGATGCCTCCGGGTGGAATGGGCGGCATGGGCGGAATGGACTACTAAACCGCAAACAAACAATGAATCACAGCAGCCGGGCTTCGAAGGAAGCCCGGCTGTTTGCTTTTCGCATCTAGAACAAAATGAAAACACACAAACGTACCGGCAATAATACCGGCGCTGAAGCCAAACCTCTGATCGATCAGCGTGCCCCCGAGATCCAGCCATACGGTAAGGTCGTAAAGCTTCCCATCGCTCTTTCAGAAAAAGTTTGCGGCCGCAGCGCCGACAACCTCAATCAGATACTCGCAGATACGATTACTCTACGCGATCTCTACAAGAAACATCACTGGCAGGTGGCGGGACACACCTTCTACCAACTTCATCTGTTGTTTGATAAACATTTTAAAGAGCAGAACGAATTGGTTGACTCGATCGCGGAGAGGATTCAAACCCTCGGCGGAATTAGCCTCGCGATGGCAGCTGATGTAGCCGAGACAACCATGATCCCGCGCCCGCCCCGCGGCCGGGAGGAAGTTCCGGTTCAAATTTCACGGCTGCTTCACGCCCACGAAATGATTCTTCTGGAGGCCCGGTCCATGGCAAAACAGGCTGCGAAAGATGGTGATGATGGAACAAATGACCTTCTTGTCAGCGATGTGATTCGCACCAACGAACTGCAAGTTTGGTTCGTTTCCGAGCATGTGGTGGACGTTCCTCTTGTTCGGGCGGACGGAAACAAGTAAAAAGAGACAACCAACAGGGTCGCTGCCCCAATAGCGTTAGCGCCGCTTATCAACAGGCAAGATCAGGGCTATTGCATCCGGCTGTAGTCAAAATAATGTTTCTGTTTCTGCTCTACTGAGGCATATCGTATTTTATGCGATCCTTTCCGACGGTATTCTCTCCCGCGCACCGACTATCCACATGAGCACGAGACCGCGCGGCAAGCTGCAAAATCGCACATCCCAGGGCCCTAGACCCGCGAAAGAGACTTCGATGAAAGACTACATCTCAGAACTTATGGCGGAGGTGAAAACAAGAAACCCGGGAGAATCCGAGTTCCATCAGGCCGTGCAGGAGGTAGTCGAATCCGTGTCGCTTGTTCTTGAGCGGCACCCCGAATATCGCCAGGGCAAGATTTTGCAACGGATGATCGAACCGGAGCGGGTTATCATGTTTCGAGTAGCCTGGCAGGACGATGAGGGAGAGCTCCACGTTAATCGTGGATTCCGTATTCAGATGAACAGCGCGATTGGACCTTATAAAGGAGGGCTTCGATTTCATCCCTCGGTCAACCTCAGCATTTTAAAGTTCCTCGCGTTCGAGCAGGTGTTCAAGAATGCTTTGACTACTCTGCCGATGGGGGGAGCCAAGGGCGGCTGCGACTTTGACCCGAAGGGAAGGAGCGATCTGGAGGTCATGCGGTTCTGCCAGGCGTTCATGTGCGAACTCTTTCGCCATATCGGACCGGATACAGATGTTCCTGCCGGTGACATCGGCGTCGGCGCGCGTGAAATAGGCTATTTGTTTGGAATGTACAAGTTGCTCAAGAATGAGTTCACCGGCGTCATGACCGGCAAAGGGCTGACGTGGGGTGGATCTGTCATTCGGCCGGAAGCGACAGGCTATGGCGCTGTCTACTTCGCAGCCGAGATGCTGAAGACCAGAAGGGAAGAGCTTGAGGGAAAGGTGTGTCTGGTATCGGGAAGTGGAAATGTCGCCCAATACACCGTTGAGAAGCTCATATCCTTGGGCGCACGCCCAGTCACTCTTTCCGATTCCGATGGTTTTATCTATGACGAAGCGGGCATCACCCGGGAGAAGCTCGCGTTTGTTATGGATTTGAAGAATGTGCGACGCGGTCGCATCGCGGAATATGCTGAGAAGTTCACCGGTGCGACCTATACACCAACTAATTCCAAGCTCGATTATAACCCGCTCTGGGATCATCCGGCCCAATGCGCTTTCCCGAGCGCGACCCAAAACGAAATCAACGAAAAGGACGCGAGTAATCTTTTAAAGAATGGCGTTTACGTGGTCTCGGAAGGGGCGAACATGCCGACTACGATTGGAGGTATCGGTCGTTTTTTGGAAGCGAACATTCTGTTTGGTCCCGGCAAAGCTGCAAACGCAGGCGGCGTTGCCACCTCCGGCCTCGAAATGGCGCAGAATAGTATGCGCATCTCGTGGACACGCGAGGAAGTAGACAATCGTCTTTACAACATTATGAAGACGATCCACGAGGTTTGTCATCGCACCGCGGAAAAGTACGGTACCCCTGGCAACTACGTAAACGGTGCCAATATTGCGGGCTTCCTCAAGGTTGCGAATGCGATGATGGACCAGGGATTGGTATAACGAAGCGGGCGGTTTTTTGCGGCAGACACGGTTTGGAGCGCCTGGGCGCAAATTACTTTAATGAGCTCGGCGACTGCTGCTGAAACGATGGTAGCGATTCGTTAATCACCGCCCAGGGTAATTTATCTTCCAGCCAGATGACTTTCTGCGGCGAAAACCGCCCCGGATCGTCCAGCGAAGCGATAGTGATATCGATTGTCGAAGCTTCGCTACTGTCTTCGAAAAACAAAGGAGTGCCACAGCAGGAAGCGAAGGAGCGAATTCGGTTTGCATGCGAAATTTTCCGCACCTGACCTCGTATTACAAACAGATCCTCACGCGAGACCGTGCCCCAACAAACGGACGGTGCACCGGCGGCACGCCGGCAATCGATACAATGACAGTCCGCGAGTGAATAAGGAACACTGGCTAGGACGTACTGTGTCCCGCCACAAAGGCAACCGCCGCTGATTTCCATCTGGCTTTCCTCGCCCGTAAAGATATTTGAAATTCTGTCTGTTGCCAGCTGGTGGCATCAAAGGTGGCTGCCGAACGGCTTGGGCATTGCCTTTCCCTGCTCCAGGCGGAAAAAGCTTGCGGGAAGATATCGGATTTGTTTGGCTTGAGTTATCGCTTGGCGCGATTGCCGGCTCTCTTCTAATGAAAAAACTCCTTTCCTCCGCGCTTATTATTTTCTGTTCCGCGATTGCATCCTTTGCGCAGAACGCTTCCCATAATCCGACCTGGTGGGATAAGTACACCTATCTTGCGAAAAATGGGCCGCTCGGCGAGGGCGGCTCAACGTCCTCAATCAGCTTCGGCAGCAATGTCGATCTCTCGAATGAGTGTGGGCCACAAAGCGAAACCTTCATCACTTTGAACACGCGTGCGCCCAAAATGCTCGCCGCGGGCTCAAACGAGATTTTTCGCCTGCCCATGCGCGGCTACTTTTCTGGAAATGGTGGCTCCAGTTGGGGCGGGGTGGATTTGCCGCTTCCGCCGATCAATGGCACAAACGGCATCAACTTCGGATCGGATCCCAGTTTGACCTTCGATAGCCAGGGCAATGTTTTCTACGGTTACATAGTGATCTTCTTTGGGAACGGTTCGGGCGTCAACGGCACGCAAATGGCAGTGGCGCGATCGATCGACGGCGGAAAAAGTTATCCCAGCGTGGCATTCTTCGGGTTTGAGGGCGGTTCGAATCATTTCAATGATAAACCGATGATCACTGCGGACATAAACCAGAACAGCGCGTTCCAGGATAATATTTATATCGCCTGGGATGCGGCGGCCGGAGGATCGACTGGCGGGGGAGTCCGTCTCGCGACTTCAACTGATCATGGGGCAACTTTCACAATCCAGCGTGTAGACGATCCAAACGGTCCTGGCCGTTCCATCGGCGCTTCTCCCGCCATCGGCCCCAAGGGCGAGGTTTATGTGGCATGGAACGATTATGCAGCGAACGCGATTGTCTTTAACCGCTCGTTCGATGGTGGAAAAAGATGGGATAATCCGCGCACAATCTCCACCAAAAGCATCTCGTTTGATATCGGTATTCCGGCCGAATCATTTCGACGTGCGCTGGTCTATCCCTCCCTCGATGTCGATCGGTCCAAGGGCGCGCACCAAGGGCGGATTTACGCCTCCTGGATGGATCTGACTCCAGCCGGAACGACCGACATTTTCATCTCCTATTCTGACGATTATGGGAGGAATTGGTCGGCACCGACTCCGGTTACCGATCAGCTTTCATTTCCGGTCGACCGATTTAATCACTGGATGTCAGTAGATTCCGTGACCGGCGAAGTAAACGTGGCATTTTACGATACTCGAAATGACACGACCGGTCAGCGATACATGACGGATTACTATCTTGCGCAATCCAAGGACGGCGGCCAAACCTGGTCGTCTCCGGATGTTCGGGTAAGTAATGTCAGTTCAAATGAGCATGACTGCGGCGGAGTGTTTCCCTGTTCCGGAATCAACTACGGAAATCAACAAGGCGATTATGAAGGTCTAGTTTCCTTCAACGGCGTATCCTATCCGATTTGGACAGATAGTCGGAGGCAGACTGACACGATAACGGGTTGCAGCCGTAACCTGGCGATGGAAGAGGTCTTTTCGGCCAAGGTTAACCCGCATTAAGGAATCAGTTAGACTGGCGGAAATAGAAATCACAATAACTACTGTTGTGAATATTTAGGTTGCTGGAGTTTAATTTCAGGCTTCCGAGTGTCGATCTTCGGAAAAGGCCACAAGCAGGCCCTCGCCGACTATTTGTTTTTACCGCGAGCGCTTCACAAAATCCGACACTGGGTGACAAAAACGCGGCATGCCTGACGAAAGTCCCAATCCTGTCGCTACCAACATACGCTCCGAGGAGCCATCGCTTGCCCGTCGATTAGGGACATTTGACGCGACGATGATTGTAATGGGTGGAATCATCGGCGCGGGAATTTTCGTCAATCCATCCGTTGTCGCGCAGCGGGTACATACATCCTCGCTTGTCATTTGTGTTTGGTTGATTGGCGGCCTCATTGCATTGATCGGTGCCTTCGTTTATGCCGAGCTCGCCGCGTTGCGCCCCGGCATCGGAGGACAATATGCCTATCTGCGTGATGCCTACCATCCTATGGTGGCGTTCTTGTATGGATGGACCCTGCTTCTGGTAGTTCAAACCGGTGGCATGGCAGGTGCGGCCATAATCTTCGGCCGTTACTTTCGCGAGTTGTCCGGCTGGGGGCTTCCGGAGCAGGTGACAGCAACTTTAGCTTTGCTAATTCTGACCGTGATCAACTGCTTTGGTGTCCGTGCCGGAAGTAATGTCCAAAACGCATTGATGATAACTAAGGTGGCGGCCATAGCATTGTTGATCCTGGCGGGTCTTTCGACGGCGCGCGCGCCTGCAACTATTTCACACCTAAGTAACGGAACCAGCGGATTGGCGGAGTTTGGCGCAGCGATGGTGCCGGTCATCTTTGCCTACGGAGGCTGGCAGACCGCCACCTTTGTCAGCGGCGAAATGCGCGACCCAACTCGGAATTTGCCGAAAGGACTCTTTCTTGGCGTGTCTGGAGTGATTATCCTTTATCTGCTGGTGAATTACGCCTGTCTGCGAGTTTTGGGGCTGGGCGGCCTTGCCGCTACACTCACGCCAGCTTCAGAGGTAATGGGGCGAGCGTGGCCCGGGGTGGGAGCAAAACTTATTGCCTGCGGGATCGCGATCTCGACCGTTGGCTTTTTGAGTCAGAGCATTCTGACTGCTCCGCGGGTGTATTATGCCATGGCGCGTGACCGTGTTTTCTTTAGGACGGTCGGCCACCTCGATCGAAGGACAAAAGCGCCGGTTATGGCAATCATACTGCAGGGCGTATGGGCGGCTATCGTGGCATTGACCGGAAAATATGAGCAGATTCTTAATTATGTAGTTACGATCGATGTTCTTTTCTTCGGATTGACCGGTGCGTCTCTGTTCGTTTTCCGGGCTCGGGCCCGCCGCGAAAATGTAGCTAGCGGACATTTTGCGCGAGTACCGCTGCATCCAATTACGACGAGCCTGTTTGTCGTGACCTGCTGGGCGGTGGCTGTTAGTACTCTGGTGCAGTATCCGAAAAACGCAGGAATAGGAGTCGCAATTCTTGCCCTTGGTGCGCTCATTTATCCGCTCTGGCACAGCCGCGCCACTCCTGGAAAGGCTAAAGATTAGCTGCCCGGTCGATTCTTCTTCGCCGCCTTTGCTCCTTCCTTTCCAAGCGCGGAGCGGGTCTTTCGTGAAAGATGTGAGATTGTGCGCTTCCTCTTTGCGGCAGTGGACGCTTTCTTGATATTTCTTCGTGCGGCGGCGCGTTGTTTGGTCGAGGCCATATGGATCGGCGTGCTCAACTATTTTTCCGTCGTGTGCGGGCTGCTTTTTTTGCGGCTCGGGAACGATCGGCCTTACTCCGGTGGTGCGCGGCGGAACGCGCTTGTCGAGACAACGCTCGATGCGAAGCCGCAGAACGCGGCTCACGCTTGAGCGCCTTTTTCACCGCTCGCGAACGAGTTGGTGACGGTTTACGACTTTTGGAAGTCTGAGCTTTTTTCAGGTCCCGCGTCGCTTGTTTTCTGATTCGCGTCGAGGTTCCTTTCTTTGGCGGCGGCAGTCGCACTCCGGCGCGGCGCGCCTTGGACAAACCGATTGCAATCGCCTGTTTGGACGAGCGCGCGCCATGTTTTCCTTCTCTAATGTGGTCCATCTCTTCGCGTACAAATTCCCCTGCTTGTGTCGAAGGCGATTTGCCCTCCCGGGCATCTTGTCGTGCGCGCTCGATTGTTTCTTGTTCCGGCATATTAAAAACATTTCGCTCGAAAATTCGCCGGTGGACGTGCATATGACCTAGGCGAAGGTGATCTTCGGCCGCGAAATTAAGGTCTGGGGTTCCTTGACTCGAACGGGCAGGCACGCATTTTTGTTCTGACTCGATTGCACTAAGATTGAATGCGCTGCCAAACGGATTGTCGCAGGTCCTTCTCGATCAACCCGAGACGGGCGACGAGTTGCATGTGGTATCCGTAACCCTAAAGGACGGCCGCGTTTTTGAGGATGTCGCCATCTCGCAATGCTCAATCGTCGCAGCAGTTCGCGGGCAGGCGTATGTTCCGTTTGATGGGCGCGACGTAGTAAAGCTGGAAGTGACACATCGGCGCTGGGGCTTTGCTCGTCGGCCGATCCAGCCCTGATCCAACGCGGATTTGCCCTTCGCTCGACAAACGCGAAAATCCTAGATGGATCGCGCCATTTGCCATTGGAACCGATTTGCTATCGCCGTCGGATTTCTCGCTACGACGCTGCTTGCGCAATCGCCCAATACGGAAAAAACGTCAGGTGCCGCGCCTACGCCGACCGCTACGCCGATCGTTTTTTCCGAGCAGACCCTGACCGATTTGAAACGATTGCAGAAAGCGGCCTTAAGCAGTGACTATGCATATGGGGAAGTAGCGCATCTCGCTAATAACATCGGCGGGCGTCTGACAGGGTCGGCGCAGGCTGCGAAAGCAGTCGAATACGTTGCCGGCGAAATGAGAGCGCTTGGTTGCGACGTGCAGCTCGAAAAGGTCGTGGTCCCGCACTGGATACGAGGGGAGGAAAACGCGTCGCTCACTGAGTTTCCCGGTCAAGCCTCTAACACGACGCAGAAAATTGTCCTGACCGCCCTCGGAGCCAGCGTTGCGACTCCGCCTCAGGGGATCACGGCCGACGTCATCTCCGTCTCCGACTTCGATGAATTGAAATCGCTCAACCGCAATCAAGTTGAGGGCAGGATTGTGTTATTTAATCACTCTTTTGACAAACAGATGGCCGCGCAAGGCCGAGGCGGCGAAGCATACGGTCAAGCAGTAGTCTATCGCAGCGACGGTCCGAGCGCGGCGGCTAAACTCGGAGCGATCGCCTGCCTCGTTCGCTCGGTTGGCGGCGCGGATTACCGGATTCCTCACACTGGCCAAACGAAATATGAGAGTGGCGTTATGCAAATTCCAGCTGCGGCGATAACCGCCGAAGACGCAGACCTTATCACGTCACTGACCCGGGAAGGGCCGGTAAAAATGAAGCTCGTCCTTACTCCGCAAACATTGCCGGACGTGGAAAGCGCGAATGTGATCGCCGATATCAGGGGGAGGGAACATCCCGAACAGATTATCGTTGTTTCAGGTCATCTCGATTCGTGGGACCTCGGAACAGGCGCGATTGACGATGGCGCTGGTGTCGCTGTTTCCATGGAAGCAGCGCACCTGATTCAGCAACTGGGGCTTAAACCAAAACGAACAATTCGCGTCATCGCTTGGATGAATGAGGAGAACGGGTCGGCTGGCAGCAGGACCTACGCAAAAGAACATTCGGGCGAATTCGCCAATCATTTTGCCGCGATCGAAACCGATGGAGGGGCAGGTCACCCGCTTGGGATTAACCTGAAAACGAAGCCGGAGGTGAAAGCGATGTTCTCTCCGGTAGCAAACACACTGCAACAATCGGGCGCAGGCATTCTTAATTTCATCGAACATGCCGGCGCCGACATTGAACCCATGGAAAAAGCTGGTGTACCCGCATTCTCCCCGATTCAAGACAGCCGTTCTTATTTTAACTATCATCACACCGCTGCTGACACTTTGGATAAGATTGTTCCGCGCGAACTGAAGGAAAACGCAGCCGTCGTGGCGGTATTGACCTATGCACTGGCGAATATGGAGCAGCCGCTGCCGCGCTAGAGAGTTTGTTCTCGCGCTGTAATTCTCGGAGTCGGGTTAAGCCTTTGCGCCTTTCTTTACCAGGAGCAAGGAGCGATTAACTTGGTCGCTCGCATGGCAGTCACGGAAGAGCAGATCAGGGATGCGTTGAAAACGGTGAAATATCCGGGCTTCACTCGCGACATTGTCTCCTTCGGTTTGGTAAAGCGGATTGAAACAACGAATGGAGATATACTGGTGCAATTAATCCTTAGCACCAATGATGCGGCGGTTCCGCGCGCGATCAAAAGTGAGGCGGAACAGGCGCTGCGTACAATACCCGGCGTCCGGGAGGCAAAGGTCCTGATCGACATTCACGCGCCCCCGGCAGGCGTGGGAAATTCCGGAGTGGGTGCGACGCGCATTCCGGGAATCAAGAACATTATCGCAATTGCCAGCGGAAAGGGCGGCGTTGGCAAATCGACCGTGGCCGCAAACCTGGCCATCGCCTTTCACAATGAAGGCGCGCAAGTGGGGCTTTGCGATTGCGACATCTACGGTCCAAGCATTTCGCTCATGTTTGGCTCAAGGGAGCGCCCGATGGCGACTGAGGAAAATCGGATCGTTCCGGTCGAACAATACGGCGTCCGCTTGATGTCGATGGGATTTCTTCTCGATGACACCGCGCCTGCGATCTTACGTGGACCGATGGTGACGCGGTATACTCAGCAATTCTTGCGGCAGGTAGAATGGGGGGAACTGGATGTCCTTGTGCTCGATCTGCCACCCGGTACGGGGGACATTCAACTTACGATTGTACAAACGGTCGCCCTGGCCGGTGCGGTTATCGTCACAACCCCACAGGAAGTCGCGCTGATTGATGCCCGGAAGGCTGCCTCGATGTTCGAGAAAGTGAATGTGCCGGTTTTGGGGTTGATCGAAAACATGAGCTATTTTATTTCGCCGTCGGACCAAAAACGGTACGATATTTTTGGCAGTGGCGGTGGGCAGCGAGAAGCGAAACGTTTGCGCGTGCCGCTGCTCGGGCAAATTCCAATTGATATCCCAACGCGCGAGGCCGGGGATCGCGGAATGCCGATCGCGGCGGAAGATCCCACTTCATTAGTGGGCGCTGAGTTTGGCCGTATTGCGGGCGGCTTACTGGTCCAATTAGGGCAGGCCGAATCGACACAGGGTTAAATAGGTATGGCCGATGCTACGTCAATCAATGAGAGAAGATTGACCATTACCCTGTTTTTATGGATAACACTACCGAGATGGTGTCCGAAGATCGATCGGAATTCGTCAAGAACTCCGTGCTCTACAAGGAATTTTTGGCCGAACGAGAAGAGATTCTGAAGCATAAATGGATCGAGAGCGAGAAAGCCGGAGCCGACATCGGATTCGAGAAGGCGCTGCTCGACTGGATAGTTAAGCACCGTTCGAACTGGCGGCAAAAACGCTTGAAGGAGGGCCGGGCTTCGACCACCGTTGCCGGGTAATTGCAGTTTTCCTTTAAGGCGATCCGGTGAGATCGCCAAGGGAGCCATGACCAAATCAGATCCGACTGCTGAGTCCGCCGTCCTGGTGATGGACGCGGAGGCCATTCGTCGCGCGTTGCGACGAATCGCGCACGAAATTATTGAGCGGAATCCTGCACTGGCGCAGGTCATCCTTGCCGGAGTTCCATCCCGCGGAAATGAGATCGCGCGACGGATTGCCGACACGATTTCGACAATTGAAAACGTAAAGATCGATGTGGGTGCGATTGACGTCGCGATGCACCGTGATGACGTCGGCACGCGAGCGGAGTTGCCGGTCGTTCAAGTCTCGCGCCTGCCTTTGCCGCTCGAAAGTCGGACCGTGATTATCGTAGATGACGTCCTCTTCACTGGTCGAACAGTGCGGGCCGCGATGGATGCTATCAGTTCTTTTGGACGCCCTGCGCGGGTCCAGCTGGCCACGCTGATCGACCGCGGCCATCGCGAATTGCCGATTCGGGCAGATTACGTCGGGAAAAATTTACCAACCTCTGCCCGGGAGAAAGTACGGGTGCAATTAGGACCTGAAGCCGAAGCAGAAGGGGTCTGGCTGATTAAGGACGAGAAACCATGACACGAGCGCGTGAGAGTGAGCCGACTGTGGTCTCGAAGATCGAAACAAAAACCGATCTGCGATGGAACCGCAAGGATCTCCTTGGCTTGCGCGAGTTGTCCGCCGACGAAATTAATTTCGTTCTCGATACCGCCGATGCGTTTAAACAAGTCGGGACGCGTGAAATAAAGAAGGTGCCGGCCTTGCGTGGCAAGACGCTGGTGAATTTCTTTGTCGAACCAAGCACTCGTACCCGCACCTCATTCGAGCTGGCGGCCTTTCGTCTGAGCGCCGACGTAATCAATATCTCGGCCTCGACCTCGAGTTTGACCAAGGGAGAAACCTTGAAGGATACCGCGAAGAATCTTGAAGCGTTGCACGCAGATATTCTTGTTTTGCGGCACGGCTCTGCGGGCGCGCCCCAATTTCTGGCCGAACGCCTGCAAACGAGCGTAATCAACGCCGGGGACGGTGCCCACGAACATCCAACCCAGGGGCTCCTTGATCTCTATACCATTCGAGAAAAAAGAGGTTCGGTAGATGGATTGCACGTCGCCATAATTGGCGACATTCTTTTTAGTCGGGTTGCGCGTTCGAACATTTTTGCTCTGACCAAGCTTGGTGCACGCGTCACGCTGGTCGGCCCCAGCACATTAGTGCCGTCGGAGTTCAGAAAGCTAGGAGTGAGGATCTCGCACCAACTCGACGAAGTGCTTCCAGAGGCTGATGTCGTCAACCTTCTGCGCATCCAACATGAACGTCAGCGCAAAGAATATTTTCCCGGGATTGGCGAATACATCCGCCTTTTCGGTTTAACCAAGGAACGAGCCAGGCTCTTGAAGCCGGATTGTTTGATCATGCACCCCGGACCGATCAATCGCGGCGTCGAGATCGATAGCGAGTTGGCCGACGGAAATCAAAGCGTCATTCTCGACCAAGTAACCAATGGTCTCGCCGTTCGAATGGCGGTCCTTTATCTCTGCGGAGGAATAGCGAGGTGAACGCAACGATCATTCGCAATGGCCGCATCATCGATCCTGCTTCCAAACGCGATCAAGTTGCTGATCTCTTGATTGTTAATGGGCGCATCGCGGTTCAGTCCGAGCTCCGTGGCGGCACGTCCGGAATCACCGAGATCGACGCCAGCGGCTTAATTGTCGCCCCTGGATTAATTGATATGCACGTGCATTTGCGCGAGCCAGGGTTCGCCTGGAAAGAAACAATACAGAGCGGGAGTCGCGCGGCCGCGGCCGGCGGATTCACGACAGTGGTTTGTATGCCGAACACATCTCCTGTCGCAGATAATCCGGCGACCATCGCCTGGATCAACGACCGAGCCGCGGCCGTGGCGTGCGTGAATGTGCTGCCAGCAGGCGCAATCTCGAAAAACCTCGACGGACAGGAACTCGCACCCATCGGGTCGCTTTTCCAGGGCGGTGTGGTCGCGATTACCGACGATGGGCGGTGCGTCCAAAATCATGAGCTAATGCGACGAGCCGTTGAATACGCACGCATGGTCGGCGTACCGGTGCTGGATCATTGTCAGGATTACAATCTCGCCGGCGCGGGCGTTGTAAACGAGGGCTACTGGAGCACGCTCCTGGGCTTGCCCGGCTGGGCCGCTGCGGCCGAAGAAGCAATCGTCATGCGTAACATCTTGCTGGCGGAGCTTTCCGATCATCCCATTCATTGCCAGCACATCAGTGCAGCTGGAAGCGTCCGGCTCATCCGCGAAGCGCGCTCTCGCGGCGTTAGAATCACCGGCGAAGTTTGTCCCCATCACATCGCGCTGACCGACGAAGCGGTGAAGAATTTCGACGCCAATTTCAAAATGAATCCGCCCCTGCGCCGGCAGCACGACGTCGATGCTATCGTCGAGGGAATCGCTGATGGTACGCTCACTGTTCTGGCAAGCGATCATGCGCCTCACG
Source organism: Chthoniobacterales bacterium (assembly GCA_036498205.1). Taxonomy (GTDB): domain Bacteria; phylum Verrucomicrobiota; class Verrucomicrobiia; order Chthoniobacterales; family UBA10450; genus AV69. The sequence continues at coordinate 18,597 of DASXIC010000094.1, forward strand.
CAGGTTTTGAAAAGGAGGTGGAGTTCGATGCCGCACCTTTTGGCATTGTCGGCTTGGAGACGGAGCTCGGTTTATTTCTCGACCTGCTTGTGCACAAGAAGCGCGCGATTACCCTCAACCGTTTGGTCGAGATGTACACGAGCGAGCCGGCCAAGTTGCTGCAGATTAAAGCGGGGAGCCTGGCGGTGGGCGCTTGCGCAGACGTTACAATCATCGATCCGGACCTGGAATGGACCGTGGATGCAAATCAATTTGAATCGCTGTCACGCAACACGCCATTCCACGGTTGGAGACTGAAAGGGCGCGCCGTGCGAACCCTCGTTCATGGCGAGAGCGTCTGGGAGTTCAACCAAACAGGAAGGCGATCCCAAATCGCCACGGCGGCTTAGCTGTAACCGCCGCTGATGTAGTTTTCCAGATGCGCGATCGCGGCGCTCTGGCAGGAAATAACGTGCTTCACCAGGTCGCCGATGGAAATGATCCCAATAAGTTTGCCATTCTCCACCACGGGCAGGTGGCGAATCCGCTTGTCGGTCATCATTCGCAAGCAGTTCTCGACCGGCTCGGTCGGACTCGTGAGGGCGAGGTCGGTCGACATTATTTCCTCCACCAGCGTCTCGCGCGAGCGTTTGCCACGAAGGAAAACTTTCCGCGTATAATCGCGCTCGGAAATGATTCCCACCAGGCGGTCCCCGCCAACCACTAGCAAGGCCCCGACGTTTTTCGCATCCATCATTTCCAGGGCTTCGGCCACGGTCGCGTTAGGCGCGATCGAGAAAACGGCGGAGCCTTTCTGCGAAAGAATGGCGCTAATTGTCCCGCTTACATCCATTGGTGAAACACGGCCAAATTGCGTTTGGCCGTTACTGCAGAGTAGGATGCGCGCCAAATTCGCGCAACGATTTTTGCCTAACCGGCTTCTGCGGGCCGATGCGCCTGACGTTGAAACTTCTCGGCTATGAGCTCGCGCAGGTAAGACCCGATTGGCTTGTCCGACAAACGCGCAATCACTTCATCAAGAAAGCCACCGACGATGAGATGCTTGGCCACTATCTCTGGAATGCCACGGGAGCGCAGATAGAACATTTCCTCTTCGTCGACTTGCCCGGAGGTCGCGCCGTGACTGCACTTCACGTTGTCGGCAAGGATTTCCAATCCTGGCATCGAGTTCGCTTCTGCGTCGTCGCTGAGCAAAAGATTGCGTACCTTTTGGTAGGCGTCGGTGAAATGGGCGTGCGGCTCGACCCGAATTAGACCGCCAAAGGTGGTGCGCGAACGGTCGCTCAATGCGTTTTTGTAAAGGAGATCGCTCGTGGTTCGCGGGAATGCGTGATCCTGCAACGTTCGCGCATCGAATTCTTGCTGGTGATGGGCAACCGAGACGGCCAGCAGGTCGCTTCGGGCACCTTCGCCAACGAGACGGCTCAAACTTTCAAAACGCGAATAGGCACCGCCGAGATGGAGGTTGAGGCTCATCGCGGATGCGTCCCGTTCTACGACGGTGGCATTGATTTGAAGGGCAATGGTCTTTTCGTTCCATTGTTGTGTACAGACGTATTTTACCATCGCGCCACGGCCGGCGATGAGATCGTTCACGCCGCAGGAAAATCCTGGCGCCGTTCGGTCGAGTGAACGGAAGTGCTCGATCACGGTGACCTTCGACATCTCATCGGCCACCAGCAGGAGATGCGGGAAAACCGAGGAATTTTCGCCAGTTATCCAGTGGAAAATTTCAACTGGATGTTCGATCTCCACGCCACGTGGCAGATAAAGAAATGTTCCGGCGCGAACATGCGCGCGATGAAGGGCGGCAAATTTCCCCGATCCTAACGCCGCCGGTTGGGACATAAAATGCCTCCGCACAAGTTCCTCGTGTTCGATTAATGCACGTTCGAGCGGCTGAAAAATTACACCTGCCCGTCGCAGCGCCTCTGGAAGGGCGTCGCGCTCCAATAATTGATCGTTTCCAAAAACGAGCCGACCGGAGCACCCCGCCAGGGCATTTGATTGGTCGAGAACCTCGCTCCGCTCATCGTCAGACGGCGCACCGCCAGATTTGAAGGGGACCAGATCGAGCGCGCCGACATTCGAGAACCGCCACGGCTGGTCCTTGCGTGTCGGACTGGGGAGCGATGAGAACTCTCGCCAGCCCTCCTCGCGCTGCTCGCGAAACCAGGCTGGCAGATCGGGTGTGTCTTCTCGCGGACCGGAAAGGATCGAGCGATTCCGCCTTGCGCCGGCCGCGTCCGATTCCTTCACGTGATCCAGAACAGCAGTGTCGTTGCTCATTTTACCAGACAGAAACGGCGGTCCTGCGACCGCCGCCTTATTTTCTGCTCGGTGCGGTTTTATCCGACCGAGCCTTCCATCTCGAGCTCGATCAGTCGCTTGAGCTCGACTGAATATTCCATTGGAAATTGACGGACGAGATCGTTGACAAATCCATTGACGCTCAAACTCATCGCCTGCGCCTCGCTCAAACCGCGCTGTTGCATGTAGAAAATTTGTTCGGCACTTACCTGGCTCACACTTGCCTCGTGCTGGACCGAATTGCCGGTGCCGCGTACCGTGATGGCGGGATAGGTATCGGTGCGGCTGTTGGCGTTAATGAGCAGCGCGTCACATTCGGTGTTATTTTTGCAATGCTTGAGATGCTTCGGCACATGCACTAGTCCGCGATAAGTGGCGCGGCCGGTGCCGATCGAGATCGATTTGGAAATAATGTTGCTCGTCGTCTCATCGGCGGCGTGAATCATTTTTGCGCCGGTGTCCTGATGCTGTCCGTTATTGGCCAGGGCGATCGAAAGCACTTCACCCCGGGACTTGCGTCCTTTTAGAACGACGCCTGGGTACTTCATGGTTAAGCGTGAACCGATGTTGCAATCGATCCATTTGATCTCGGCTTCCTCGTGCGCGAGACCGCGTTTGGTCACAAGGTTGAAAACATTGGCCGACCAATTCTGGACGGTGATGTACTGAATTTTAGCGCCCTTCAACGCGACGAGCTCAACCACCGCGCTATGCAACGTGGCGGTGTTGAATTTCGGCGCCGTGCAGCCTTCCATATAGGTCAATTCCGCTCCTTCATCGACGATGATGAGAGTGCGTTCGAACTGCCCAAAATTCTCGGCGTTGATGCGAAAGTAAGCCTGGAGCGGGTGCTTCACCTTGACTCCCGGCGGCACATAAATGAACGAACCACCGCTAAAGACAGCTGAGTTGAGGGCGCTAAATTTGTTGTCGCCGGTCGGGATGACTTTGCCAAACCACTTCCGGAAAATGTCAGGATGGTTCTTGAGGCCCTCAGTCGACCCGACGAAGATCACGCCTTGCTCGCCGACTGCCTTCTTAATGTTGGAATAAACCGCTTCGCTATCGAATTGCGCTTCAACGCCAGCAAGAAATTTCCGTTCCTGTTCTGGAATACCCAGGCGTTCGAACGTGCGTTTGATGTCCTCCGGCACTTCCTCCCAGGTCCGTTTCGCCTGTCCGCCCTGGGCCAGATAGTAACGAATATTATCGAAGACGATCGCCTCCAGATCTTTGCTGGCCCAGTGGGTCGGCATCGGTTTGCTGAGGAACGTTTTCAGCGCATTTAGCCGAAATTGCCGGACCCAATCCGGATCCTCTTTCACGTCTGAGATGTAATTCACCACTCGTTCGCTCAGCCCGACGCCGGCGTCGTGCCCGTACTGCACGTCGTAGTGGAAATCGCCAATGCTGCGGTCGATATCGACCGCTGAAGTTTCAGTTTCTGTAGCCATACTTTTAGGCGAGCGCCGGTTCTTCCGCGTGATCGCGAATCCAATCGTAGCCCTTTTCCTCCAATTCGAGTGCCAGGTCTTTGCCGCCGCTGCGGACGATCCGACCCTGCACCATAACATGTACAAAGTCCGGAATAATGTAATTCAGCAGTCGCTGGTAGTGGGTGATCAGCAAAACGCCAAGGTTCGGGCTGCGTAATGAATTTACACCGTGCGCGACGACCTTAAGCGCATCGATATCCAGACCGCTGTCGGTTTCATCCAGAATTGCAAAACGCGGCTCAAGCATCGCCATCTGGAGAATTTCGCAGCGCTTTTTCTCGCCGCCAGAGAATCCCTCGTTCACCGCCCGCGAAGTGAATGAGCGATCCATGTTCAACAGATCCATTTTTTCGTACAGTCTCGCGTAATAATCAGTTGCCTCCAATTCCTCTCCTTCAGGCAGGCGGGACTGTGCCGCCGCGCGCAGAAAATTCGCGATTGTAACGCCGGGAATTTCGCTCGGATACTGAAAGGCCAGGAACAGCCCTCGTCGCGCCCGCTCATCTGGATCGAGTTCAAACACATTCTCCCCGTCCATCAGCACCTCCCCGCTCGTGACACGATAATCGGGATGACCGGCAATAACTTTCGCAAGTGTGCTCTTGCCCGAGCCGTTGGGCCCCATAATCGCATGCACCTCACCGGTGCGGACGGTCAGGCTAAGATCGCGAATAATCTCACTCTCGCCGATCGCGACACGTAAATTTTTGATCTCAAGCTGCTGCATAAAGAGGACTAGAAACATAGCCAGAATCGGCACTTTGGCGAGGAACCGAATGACGATTTTACGATCGCCACAACCAGGTAGATTGGGCCCAAATGCCAAATAGGCCCAAAGCGAGCATGCGGAATCGGATCGAATGGCTGGGGCTTAGTCTTGCCATGTCGATTGTCCCCATTTTTCCGCGATCCGTTTGCTACATGATCGGGCAAATCCTTGGCACATTGGCTTATTTTTTCCACGGCAGCGGGCGGCGCGTTGCCCTGGCCAATCTGGAAGCGGCGTTCGGGACAGAAATGACGAATAAGGAGCGGAGAAGGGTCGCCAGACAATCATACCGAACATTTGCCACCACGCTGGTAGACTTGCTCTGGAGCTCGCGTTTAACGCCGCAAAATTTCCGCCATTATGTTGACCTCGAAGATCTTGAAAACCTCGAGGACGAAACGGGACAGCGACATATCGATATCGGAATTTCAATCCACTACGGAAACTTTGAGTGGATCAGTCTCGCGATGGGTTTCCTCGGGTTTCCTGCCGATATAGTAGCAGAACGATCGAAAAATCCTCTTTTAGAACCGCTCATGCGTCGGGCCCGCAGCGTTTCGGGGCATACCATGATTCCGCGCGAGCGCGCTATGGTCCGGTTATATCGGACGCTGCGCCAGGGCGGCCACGTTGCGGTTCTGATTGACCTAAACGTCCGCCCCACGCAACCGGCGGTGATTATCGACTGCTTTGGGATGCAAACCTGCGTGACGCTCGCGCATGCTTGGCTTCAACAGCGAACGGGGCGCACGATTATGGCGGCGCACTGTGAACCGCTGCCAGGAGGGCGCTATCGCATAGGCTTCCATCCCAAAGTAGATGTTTGCCCTGGCGCGAGCGCGACACAAATTGCTCAGGCCTGCTGGGATTCGTTCGAGCCGCTGATTCGTCGAAAACCGGGAGCGTGGCTGTGGATGTACAAGCACTGGCGTTTTCAACCAAAGGACTCGCCAACGACATATCCCTTCTACGCCAATACTTCTCCCCATTTTGAAAAGTTGAAAAGACGATTGCGCGAGGCGGAGTTCACGCAAGTCCCCGTGCAAGAGGACACTCGCAGGATTCACGGGCTGTTCGACTTACAGGGTCCGGCTTAAACTGCGATTCGGTCTTAAAGCTGAATCAAGGGCACTGCATGTGCTGCTAAACCGATCGCTGGCGGCCCAAGGCACACCGCCGCTAGTTGTACTGATGAACGAAAACCAAAAAAACCGTGCTCCCGACGTTTCCGCGGCACGACGGGTCGCGAGCGAACTTAACAACCTCATCCAGATCATTTCGGGCACCAGTGAACTGATCGAGAATATTTGGGAGGGCACAGAGGGCTCGGAAAAGTATTTCGCGATGTTGCGCGCGAGCATAGTCCGCGCGGAACAGGTCACCGCTCAACTAGCGGCACAAGCTGGCGGAGCGGAGGGCAAAATCGTGCTTTGTCCGAAAGTAGCGAAGTCCGCCGATGCCTCACCGGCTGTCCACTCGTTGCAACGACCTTCTGTTCTCGTGGTGGATGACGAGCAGATGGTGCTTGCGCTTTTTCGGCGCGTTTTGACCGAAGGAGGTTACGATCTTACCTGCGCGCAATCGGGATTCGAATGTCTCGATCTCTTTAGTCGCGATCCGGCAGCTTACGATCTCGTTTTGCTCGATTTGGCCATGCCCTTCATGGACGGAGAAGAGACCTTCGAGAGGCTGCGCGGAATTTCGGCCACAATCAGCGTCATACTAACGACCGGTTTCTGCGAGCAAGAGCGATTGCAGCGGATGATGAAAGCAGGGCTGAGCGGTTATTTGCGAAAACCGTTGCGCAACAATGAAATTCTTGACCTGGTTGCGTCCGTCATCCAAAGCGCGCGGTCGATTAACTTACCTGACGGCATTGCGGCTGCTGTCCAGAAGACATGAGCTCTGTCTTAAGTGCGAAGGTATTCGACCAGCTCTCGCACAATCGGCTTTTCGAAGGAATCGACTCCAATGTGCTGGAGCAGATCCGGCCGGAAGTGGACGTCTTAAAATTGAAACCTGGTGAAATCGTCTTCCAGGAAGGAGATCCTGGCGACTCGCTTTATTTGGTGGGCGAAGGCTCAGTCAAGATTTCTAAGGAAGGCCTGGGGGGTCGGGAGGAAGTCCTCGGCTACATCCAAACTGGAAGCTTTTTCGGCGAGATGGCGCTCCTGGATGGAAAGCCGCGCTCCGCGATGGCAACGGCGGCTGAGCCGACCTTGCTCGGGGCAGTCAAGGAGGAGACGCTTCAGCATCTGCTTGAGGTTGCGCCGAGCCGCTTGCACATGAATTTTTTACGCTCCGTTACCGAGCGGCTCCGAAGCGTCAATTCCCATTTCATCAATGAGGTAATGCGGAGGGAGCGGCTCGAGCTGGTGGGGTCGATGGCGAACTCGATTATACAGGACCTGAAAAACCCCATTTGTATCGTCCGGTGTTGTTCCGACTTGATTGCGAGCGAAACGAATGAACCGCACCTGCGTGAACTGACCAGTATGCTCGACGGGGCCGTCGATGGAATGTTGGCGACAGCTCAGGAACTTTTCGATTACAGCAGAGGCTCAACTCATCTGCACCAGCAATTGATTTCCATTTGGGGGATTCTGGACGAATTAAATCAGCAATCGCTCCGGCTCTTGCCTGGCAAAAACATTCAGTTCGTTAAACACATCCGTTACGAGGGAAACGTCGAAATCGACCGCGCCCGATTCGTCCGTGTCCTTTCGAACTTGATCAAGAACTCTCGTGAAGCGATGCCTGCGGGAGGTATTCTCACCTTCACCACTGAGCTCGTGCAGGATGAGGTAGTGTTGAGAATTTCAGATACCGGCTCTGGTATTCCAGCGGAAGTATTGCCAAAACTTTTCGAGCCCTTTGTGACGCATGGTAAAGCGAATGGCACGGGCTTGGGCCTCGCTATTGCAAAATCCGTAATTGAGGCGCACCGCGGAAAAATTTCTCTCTCGAGTGTTCATGGCAGCGGGACGACAGTGGATATTCGTCTCCCGAAGCCCGGGGAATCGTAAGCTGCGCTGGCAGTGCCGTTGCTGGTTGGAGTTGCATCTTCCAATCGGCAATCGAAAATCGTAAATCTGCAATCCACTTACCCCGTGGTGTAACGGTAACACAGCGCCCTTTGGAGGCGTTATTCTTGGTTCGAATCCAAGCGGGGTAGCCCCTCTTGTGATTCTCTCGAAACCTCCGTTGGCCAACGGTCACACTGCGGTGTAGTTGGCCCCGGGCGGGTAACAGTTGGGATGCATTCAAGCCGTCTACTTCCGTGCTTTACGGCTTTCTCCAAAAGAACTGAATGATTTCGCGCCCGATTTGGTCTAAGTACTATCGGCTTCGCTGCGTGGCTAGGGGGAGGAAATGCTGTTGCGGCGGACATCGTAACCATGGCTCCGACAACATTTTCAAAAGATTATTGCGTTTGTATTCAGCAGGACGGTACTCCGCGTGAAATTTCCCGACTCGGATCTGTCGTTACCTATAAGGCGATAGATTATCGCTCAGGCCGACCTGTCGCGCTGCAGGTGATCCCCCTGACAAGTATCGAACCAGCGGCGCGTGAGCAATTTCAAGAGCAGGCGCGTTCGGCCCAAAAATTAGACCACGCAAATATTGCGAGGGTCTTCGCCGTGGGAATCGAGGATGAACACATTGTCTTTGTCACGGAATATTTGCAGGGTGAAACGGCGGATGCCTGGGTAGTTGCGCATGGACCGATGGATCCGGACGCCGTTTTGCGTGTCGGATTACAAGTGGTCAGCGCACTGGCCGCGGCCATGTTTCACAGCTTGACGCACCGTTCAATTCAGCCCTCAAACCTCATGATCGTTCCGGGTACGACGGCGGAGGGCGAGTGGCCTTTCGTTAAGTTGGTGAATTTCGGCTTGGCTGGTTTGAAATTGTTTTCGGAGGGGAGCGAACCGCGCGAACTAGCTCCTTCCATTTCACCGCAATTTGCCAGCCCCGAGCAATTACAGAATCGAATCGTCGATTTTCGTTCTGAAATTTTCTCGCTGGGAGCGACAATGTGCTTTCTGCTTACCGGCGCGGTTCCGCTCTCCGGCGTTCCGGATAAATCCGGTATCGCCGAACGTGTACTTCCGTCTGTTCGGCAGATTCCCAGACCGCTGCGCAAGGTTTTAAATCACATGTTGCGTTACGATCCCGAGGAGCGTCCACAGGATCCTGTCGTTTTTGCTGAAGAACTGCGCAGTTGTTTGCAAAAAGTCGGACATCGCCAAATCGTTTCCCGCCGCCCGGTTGTTTCGAATGCTGCCGGCATTGCAAGGGATGTGGAGTCCGGGTCAAATCGTTTGCGCCCGATTGCACTGGCGCTCGCTGCTTTCCTGTTGGCCGCAGGCCTGGTTGCGGCTTTGCTAATGCCGGAGCGCTGGCAATCACTGCTCCACCAAAAGCGCGATATTTCAGCGCTGGGCGTTCCAATTGGCGTCCCCGAAGCCACCGCATCGGCCGCGCCTGCGCAGATGTCAGCCAATCCACCTCCCTCGATAGCGGGCGTGCCCGCCGGGCCTGATGGTATCGCGAGGAAATCCGCGACGCCGGACACAGCAGCCCTGTCCGGCCAAAACCGTGCCGTTGCAGCCGCGCCACCGACTTCGTCAAACAATAATGGGCTGGAGAATTCTACGAGCGGAGTCTCTGGCACTAGCCGAAATCCTGCATCAGTCGCCAAGTCCGCTGACGCAGTGGCCTCGAATACCACACCGCAATCCAATCCACCCTTTCCGCGATCCGATATTTCGCAGTCGCAATTGGCGACAAACAGTCCGGTGACTGAGCCGCCGCCGCCAGCCGAAGGACCAGATGCCTCGCCTGGTGAAAAGCAGGCCAGCCAGGAGCCACCTTCGGGGGCGAAGGCGCAACGCCCTCAAAGTGAGACGCCGAGCTCTGGCGGCGATATTCGAACTCCTCAGGATGTTTGGAATAGTTTGCGAGCAAACGCGGATCGGGCTGTCGTAAATGCAAGTCCATCAGCTACAGCAAGGGTTCAAAAAGGATCGAAAACGGCCGCATCGAAGCGAACTGGAAGTTCCCGTCGTCAGCAGCTTGCAGGCGGCGGGTCGCGTTCACTTCCGCAAATGCGAGTGGGCACAATGCGAGCGGAATTCGTTGGGACGACTGCGGATGGAAGCTGGATTCTGCAACTGCCTAACGGGAAAAGGGTGGTGACTCCTCCAGTGCCTAACCCGGACGACGCGCCGATCGAGAAAGCTCATCGTGTCCGCCGGGCAACGATCGCTCCGGGCGATGTCCCGCCGGACCAGCGGCCACCGGTGGTGGTACTACCGGCGGGCAATTAACCCCCCGAAATTTTCGACCTGCCTTGTCAGGAATGGCCCAATCGGATCAGAGCTTCAAGAAGTTCGAGTGTCGCCCGCGCATCGATCATTATCAGTCGCTCTTGTCGGGATTCACTTTCGGGAGGTTCTGTTCTTTCTGCTCACTCAGCGAGCCAGTGAACGCCTGAATAAAAGCATTGCGGAAGACGTTGAGGATGGTCGTCATCGCCGCAGCTTTCGGATCATCGAAGCTTCCGGACAGCGGCGCGCGGGTGCCAAACCGATCCTTCGGGTGATTACGGATGATCCGGGTTAAGCCTCCGACAATTCCCTGCCAGACGAAATCGATTGGGTTATCGGCGTCGTGTGCGGGATTGAAGATCGACATATGGTCGAACACCGGCTCAACGTAGCCGGTAAAATGGCCGTCCCTGGAGGTCATTTCTGCGGCAATGCGCAATGTCCCGGTCTCGAAAGTGATTCCGGCATAAGCCTTGGCGAAATCATTCAGTTTCACCAAGGGGATATCGCGCGCTTCGCCTCGATAAGTGAATGTTGGTTTGGCCGCATACGGATCGAGCGCAATTTGGGAACGGAGATCTCCAACGCGCAGTGGTCGGCCTTCCATCTGAATTTCCGCGACCATGCTTTTGGAGAGCTTCTTACTATTGGTCAGATTGGTCGCGACCATTTGCACCTGATCGAGGGTAATATCCACTTTGGGATTTTTGTGAAAATCCCGGTAGTGAATTTCGCCGTTGTGGACTCCGAAGCGATTGAATTTTAGTGGAAATAGTTGCTTGACCTTCTCCGTCCAAGGTTTGTCGATCCCTATTTGCGAGCTCTCCCTGCTAGCACCATTTACGATGTTCATCTCGGGACGAAAGATGTCGAGCTGCCCGACGACTACGCCGTCAAGAAGCGCTTTCCATTGCACGGAAAGATCGACTAGCGGCGCGGAAAAAAATGGCACGGGTACCCGGCCGGTCGTCTTGACGATATCGACCTTATGAATCTGATAGGCACCCCGCCACAAATGTAAGGTCACGTCCGCAACGTGTCCCCGATACTCCGGCATTTCCGATAGCTTGCGATTGACATAATCGCGGACCCAGAAAGGCAGGAGCGCTCGTACGATCACGAGCACGATGAGAATGAACAGGCCGATGTAAAACGGCGCGCGATACCAGTGTAGCCTTCGCTTCATAGCCGGCGCGATGGAGCGCGCAGCGCTCCGGGCTCACTAAAACAACGTGCAACGACACGTTTCCGGACGTGTGGAATCAATTTCCGCCAGCTGTTCCTGATGCAGTCGGAGACGGGATTGGAAATGCGAAGGTCGCCGATGGTGATGGAACTGAACTCGCCGTTGGCGTGGGAGTTGTCGTTGCGCTGGGAGAAGGAGTGGGCGTTGGTGACGGCGTTGGAGTTGGTGGCGGAGGAACGGTGTTCTCCCAATGATGCAGCGGCACGGTCGAGCCGCCGATTTCCTTCACCAAGGCCTCGCAACGCGTTTGCAGTTTTTCCAGGTCCGGAGGCCCCCACAAGGGATCGGTTGTGCCGTTGAAAACGATATAAGTTACTTTGAGATCGCTCACGGGCCTGTTGTTCGGGTTTGAGAGCGCATTGATTTCCTTCGCGATCCGGAGCGAAGCCTCACCTACCTTGTCGTTCGGTCCTACGTCACCAACGATTGCCGGATAGATTGCTTTGCCAACGACTACGACGGCGTAGTCTCCGACCTTCACGGCGTCGGTACCCTTGGTGAAATTTCCCGGGACAACAATGAAAGGATCGTACGTGCCGATGAGATAGCTGAATTTTTTCATCGCGTTTATCTCGTCGCGAAGTTCAGTAGCGGCGTTCTTTAACTCGCGTTTACGTTCGGGGGGCGCGGTTTTCTGCTCCGTTTCGGCGTGTCGCAAACGGTCCTCCGAAGCTGGCAGATATGGATTGGGCGCGGCAGTTTTCTTGTTCCACCGAAAACTCGTAAATGGTTTGAAAGTTGGCGAAGAGCCATTGCCAGCTGGGACGCGATCTCCATCCGAGCCGTCCGCGTCGACGTCCATATCGGCCTGCAAAAGAAGCGCCCGACGATGAGTCTCGGGGTGACGCAGCTGCAAGATCGTTTGGCAATCGTAAAAATTATGACGGGAGAGGAGCTGATCCAACCGGCCGAGATTTTCTCTTAGCACTCGAACCTTTGTTTCGTAGAGCTGAGCAAACAACGACGAAACCGTTTCCGGTTTCATCATCGCGGATAGTCCCGGCAGCAACGTTGCAAGGTCGGCATTTGTTTTCGCCAACTCTTCCAGGGTGCGGTTAGGAGCGGGAATGCGCGCGCGCATTTTTAAATCGATTACGTAACTCATTGGATCGAGTCGCTCATCTGCCGCCGCCGCACCGGGAATGGTTTCCAGCTCAGTGTGCAATGTGATTCCGTTGAAAAGTCGCGGTAGGTCAAACTTGCCGGTGATAGTAGGACTCCGGGGGGCAGTCGCCGAAGCGGATGGTGCAGGGATAGGAGTGGGTATTTCGAATGTCTCGGCGCGCATCGATTGCCAATGCCAGCGCTCTAACGAAATCCAGCGCAGGACGACGGCAGCGAAAAAGGCCAAAAAGATAAAAAAGACAATGCGCCGCAGCGTTCTCAAGCGCAGTTTTTCCACGCGACTATTTCCCCAGCCAGGCCGCGATTACCGCAACGATGCCAAGAAGGCTCAGGATCGACATCATGCCGGCCGGCATCATTTGTCCGGTTCGAATTAGCTTCGGAACGAATTGACCGGCGAGCAGCAGCGAAACCAGCAGGGCGATGATCAATCCGACGGTGAAGTGGGCCGGGAGGAGGAAGGCTGCGACCAATAACAATATTCCTGCGATTGTGCCGGCAACTATTGAGGGCACGCTGCCTTTGCTGACGTATCCGATAATACCGCCGGCAATGGTTAGAATGCCGAAAATGAGGAGGTAAATTCTGGTCGCCCAAATCATGCCAAGCGCGATTGGTAATGCAACAGCGCGCAACTGTCCAGCGACCTGGTTGCATTGAGCCTCGTGGAATTGAATAGAATGGCGAAAATAGAGCTTGCGAATTGCTGCGTGGAGAAGAATGTCGCGCCAGATGAGTCCTCGGCTCCTTCGCGGCCCCGCTCTCGGGATAATTACGTTCCCGCTGATCGCTGCCTTTGTTTGGGCCCTGATAGTGGCAAGCTCGCCGCGGCTGCACGAAAACCTTCACGCAGCAAGCCCGCATCACGAATGCGCGGCAACAATCATGGCGGCGGGGAATTGCGAAAATGGCCCGGCTCCGCAAATGGCGCCGCAGATTCAGGACGCGCCCGCGGTGCGGGCATTTTTGCCGCCGCGCTTGCCAAACGTCGTTGGGTCTATCGCTTCGTCTGTTCTCGAGCACGCGCCTCCATTGGGCGAATAGCGTCCGCCAGCGCGCGTTAGCCCGCCGGAGTTACATTTCCATCCCCCCTCCGCGCGCACGTTCGGGCGCAGCACTTGTCCCGCAGGACGACTTCGTCCTGCATGCCACACACTGTTTATTCCAACCGAATTGCTCGAAAATTAATGAAAAAAAATTTGATTGTCCCGATTGTTTTCCTCTCTGGCCTTGCTGTTGCGCGCGGCCAGGCTCCCACACCTTCACCCAGTCCAGCTGCCGCGATCGCCAGCAGCGGCACGGCAACGGCGGAGCAAGTGGTCGTCACTAGTCAGGAACTGGATATTTCTCGTGAAGAAATTGTCCCGAGCCTGGGCGCGACGCGTTATACCGTCGGGCCGGACCGGCTCGACTCCCAAGCGCAGGGGCAGGATGCACCTTTTAATCAGACCCTTCTCCGATTTCCGGGCGTAGCGCAAGATTCGTTTGGACAACTGCACGTGCGCGGCGAACACGCCAATCTGCAATATCGTATCGACGACGTCCTTTTGCCTGAAAGTATTCCGGGTTTTGGTCAGGAACTGGAGACCCGATTTGCCGATAGTATTTCGCTTATTACGGGCGCGCTCCCAGCACAGTTTGGTTTCCGCACTACCGGAGTGATCGATATCCACACCAAGAATGGCGCCGTTTACCAGCAGGGGGAGCCTTCTCTGCACGTTGGCAGTTTCGATACCATTAACCCCAGTTTTCAGGACGGCGGCGTACTCGGGAAGCTCAACTACTTCTTGAACACAAGTTATCTGCACAATGGTATTGGCATCGAAAACCCGACCCGAAGCAGCGACCCGATTCATGACGATACCGATCAATACAAGTTATTCGGCTACTTATCCTACATCTTTGACGAAACGAGCCGCCTTACTTTGCTCATCAGCGGAAACCACAGCGATTTCCAAATTCCAAATAATCCGGGCCAGACTCCTCTCTTCACCGACATGGGTCGTTCTACTTTCGACTCAGCCAGGCTAGACGAGAATCAAACCGAACAATCTTCTTATGCGATTCTGACCTACCAAAAGAAGGCGGGAGATTTCAATTTCCAGGCGTCCGTTTTCGATCGCTATAGCTCAGTCCTGTTCCGACCGGATGAAGTGGGAGATCTTATTTTCAACGGCGTGGCTTCGCGGGTCGACCGTGACATTCTCTCGAATGGCCTCGAGTTCGATGCCAGCTACAAGCTCAACGAACAGCATACCATTCGCGGCGGCCTTCTTATTACCGAACAGCATGCCAGTGTTGGAACGGTCACGCTTGTCTTCCCGGTCGACGCCAATGGCAATCAAACGAGCGATATTCCCATTCGTGTCGTCGATAACAGCGACAAGTACGGGTATTTCTACGGGTTCTATCTTCAGGATGAATGGAAGCCATTCGAACAGCTCACTATCAATTTTGGCGGCCGGTTCGATATCGTCGATGCGTTTTCTCACGAGAACCAGCTCAGCCCGCGCATCAACATAGTTTACGAGCCTTCCGCCGGTACCACTCTGCATGCCGGTTATGCCCGCTATTTTACCCCGCCGCCGCTTGAGAACGTCGATCAAAGCACAATCTCAAGATTCATCGGCACAACCAACGAGCCGGCGGTAAAACTAAATTCGCCGGTGACTTCAGAACGCGCTCATTACTTCGATGTCGGCGCCACCCAGAAAATTACAGAAGGCTTTAATGTCGGACTCGATGGTTACTACAAGAGTTCCCATTCGACTTTGGATGAAGGCCAGTTCGGCCAGGCGCTAATCCTTTCCTCTTTCAATTATAAGCGCGGTGAAATCTACGGCGCAGAGTTTACTTCCAGTTATGACAAGGGAGGACTATCAGCCTATTTCAATCTGGGCTATGAATGGGCGCGTGGCACGGGTGCCAGCTCTGCGCAGTTCCTTTTCGACCCGGAGGAGCTCGCTTTTATTAACAGGAATTGGGTCTTTCTCGATCACGATCAGCGCTTCACCGGTTCGGCCGGCGTTTCCTACATGTGGAACGATTGGAAAGTGGCGGCTGATGGTCTTTACGGAAATGGATTGCGGCGGGGATTCGCCAATACCATGAAGAATCATCCTTATGAAACATTCAACCTTAGCCTGCAACGCCGCCTCAAGATCACGGAAAAGAAATCCGTCGTGGTGCGATTCGATGTCGTCAATCTCTTCGATAAAATCTACGAACTGCGTGACGGCAGCGGCATTGGCGTAGGAGCGCCGCAATTTGGTCAACGCCGCGGCTTTTATGGAACCGTCGCCTATGATTTTTGAACAAATTGCGTCGATTGAGATTCCTGCGCGATCAAGGTCCAGAATCCGGCCGAAGTAGTTAGGAGGCTGACTTTTCTATAGATAGGGACACCGTTCCTGCCATGTAACAGGCAGATCGATGCGGGTGCAGAAGCAGGCCTCCCGGGACGGTTACTAATTGCTGGCAATCTCTTGAAGACTGGCTATGCCAGCCCCGGTGCAGTGCTTATGTCCAGTCGGCGTTTGCTTACCGTTGCGGCACGATTGTTCCATGAACAGAGCATGAGCGGTCAAACCATCTTATGGCAGGTCGGATCGGCCTACGCCTTCGCTCTCATCGGTGGGGCGCTTGGCGCGCTACTGCGGCTGGCCCACAGACCCCTTTGTGCATTGATCAGTTTCGCGGCCGGGACGCTCCTTGGCGTAACGCTCTTTGCCATTATGCCTGAAAGTCTGGGCAACAGTAGTTGGTGGGCAGCGGCACTCGCCGCGGCCAGCGGTTACGCTCTTTTCTTCTTTATCAGCAAGTACGTCCACCACGTTTGCCCCGCGTGCGCGGCCAGTCACTTTGATGAAGATACAACGCGGCATTTTAGCCAGATCGCCACAGCGTTGATTGTCGCCCTGGCAATTCATAGCACGACTGATGGCGTGGCCTTGGGGATCGGACGTGAAATCCACGCCGCCACGGCTGCCAAGTGGTCGCTATTTCTGGCGCTGTGTATTCACAAGGTTCCAGAAGGTCTCGCCCTGGGCGGCCTCTTGATCGGAGCCGGGCTTGAACGCTCCACCGCTCTCGCGTGGGTAGCGGCTGTTGAATCGACTACACTCCTGGGTGGTGCGATCGGATTTTTTTTCCTGGCCAACGCTTCGCTCTTCTGGCTCGGCCTGATCATGGCGCACGTAGGTGGAGGATTTTTGTACCTGGCCGCCCACGCGATTTTGGGAGAATTGGTAAAGCATGGAAAAATGATCGTCCTGACGAGTTTCTCGGCGGGAGTTGTGTTGATTGCGGTTCTGAACATCTGGTTGAGAATTCTTACCTGAGTAGCGGGCGCAGTGGTGATTGGGTTTTTCCAGCAAGCGACCTCTTGTCGTGATCCGCTGCGTCGACATCGCGTTATTCTACTCTGAAAGAGTGGTGAGAAAGGAGTCCGCGAGGGCGGAGGCCCGGATGCGCTCTCAGTCATCGGCGCTACATTTGGATCAATGCATTCCTTTCACTACCGCGAAGGTCGGCTGTTTTGCGAGGACGTGGAGGCGGCGGTTGCGGCGGAGAAATTCGGCACCCCTTTGTACCTTTATAGTGCAGGAACCATTCTTGATCATTATCGGCGATTGGATGAGGCCCTGGGCGAGTTCGATCACCTGATCTGTTACGCGGTCAAGGCCAACTCGAACCGCGCAATTCTTCGCCTGCTCGCCGAAGCACGTGCCGGGTTCGACATCGTCTCCGGCGGCGAACTTTATCGGGTAATCAAAGCTGGAGGTGATCCGGCGAAGTGCACGTTTGCCGGAGTCGGAAAATCTCGGGAGGAAATCGAGTTCGCGCTGGAGCAACGCGTTTACTCATTCAACATCGAGAGCGAGGCCGAGCTTGATTATATAAGCGAGATTGCATCGGCTACCAGCCGAACGGCCGCGATTGCGCTGCGGATCAATCCCGATGTAGCGGCTGAAACACACAGCTACATCTCGACTGGAAGAAGCGAGAACAAATTTGGGATCGGGCTTGATCGTGCAGCTGCGGTTTATGAGCGGGCGGCGAAGATGCCAGGCATTGTTATTCGCGGCGTCCAGATGCATATCGGCTCCCAAATCACAGAGGCCACGCCTTTTGTGTCCGCAATCGAAAGGATCGTTCCGCTGGTCGAGACATTGAAATCACGCCATCCCATCCAGTTCTTCAGCATAGGCGGCGGGCTCGGCATCGCCTACGAATCCTCGATCGCAAGTGGCCGCGGCGATTGGTGGACGGCTAATCGAACGCATCCGCTGACAATTAGCGATTACGCCGGCGCAATCGTTCCGCCGCTCAAGAGAATCGGACTGCAAATCTTACTTGAGCCGGGTCGTCTCCTCGTGGGCAACGCCGGCATTCTGCTCACTCGTGTTCGTTACCTGAAAGAAACAGCGCAGAAGAGATTTGCGATCGTTGATGCCGGAATGAATGATCTCATCCGGCCCGCTCTTTACGGGAGCTATCATGAAATTGTGCCGGTGCGTCGCTCGACTGCCAACACAAGCAAGATCGACATTGTTGGACCTGTCTGCGAAAGCGGCGATTTTTTCGCGCAGGAGCGCCCAATGCCGGACCTGAAGCCGGGCGACCTTCTCGCGGTCATGAGCGCCGGCGCTTATGGATTTGTCATGGCCTCAAACTACAATTCGCGAATGCTGCCGGCCGAGGCACTAGTCCGCCGGGATCGGCTCTCGCTCATTCGCGAACGGCAGACTATTGAGGACCTGACCCGCGGCGAGATTGACCCTGTTTTTTAGCGGGTTTGGTGCGTCCCGCTTGCGTACCCACAACTTCAGCATAAATAGTGCTCCTCCCCCAAAAAGGTATGGCGAAACGGTTCCTGGTCGCGATCCTGGCGGTCGCATTCACTCAAACCTTTTCCGAGGCGGCGCGGCCGGTCAACGGAGAATGGATCATAGTCGTTGGAGGTGTGTCGTTGCATCAGTGGGAGCAATACAAGGCTCAGCCGCACGATCATTGGTGGGCGAATTTCGTCCATGCCGCGCGCATTCGGACGGAGCAATTACGGTCGCAGCTCGGCCCCGATGCGAAGATCACCTGGCTCGTTTACAAGCCGGGCTACATCGATCGCGGAAAACAGGATGGCCAGGATTTAATCGCCAACATCAATTCCGTTCGCGATAAGTACAATTTGCGTCTGATTTACTTTAGCCACGGCTCCGAGGTGATCGATTATTTGAACAACGGCGAGCCACGAAGCCAGGTGAAAATCGCCGGTTTCGAGTATTTCGGTCATTCAAACCGAGCCTGTTTCATGTTTGATTACAGCAATGTCGTCGACAGCTCATCCAAGGCATGGCTGCACGAGAACGATCTGACGAAAATCGATCGGCGCGCGTTTGCCAAGGGCGCCTTCGTCAAGAGCTGGGGTTGCCATACTGGTGAAGAGATGACCAAGCATTGGCATGCAGCTACCGGCGTGCGGATGTGGGGCGCGCTGGGCAAAACGCAGTTCATGGACGAAGAGTTGCCCATTCTCGTTTCCGAGGGTGGGAAGTGGGTTGATTGAATTTCGATTGCGATTGCCTGTAGAGACAGGCGGCCCATTTCCTTTTGTAAATTCTGCAGGGCTCATACCGGCTGCTTGAAGTCGCCGGTTTCGAGGTTCGTCAGATCTGTGATAGGTGAATCCGCGGCTTAGCCCGGATTTCGATAACCCCTCGTCGGCGTGCGATAAGGTTGAGCGACTCTTCCACTCGCTAATCATCAGCCGCGTCTTGTCATTCCGAGCGAGGTCGAGGAATCTCTAATTATTCGGCTCAATTGACTTCGCACATCTGATGAATTTCGAAGAAATCTCGGCGCTCTATCACCAATCTTTCTTCGATCTGATCGGCCAATCACGCTCGATCCATCTCGAGCATTGGGCCGGCGAACAGATCCAGCGCTGTAGTTTACTCAGCATTAAGACCGGTGGATGCAGCGAGAACTGCGCCTATTGCGCCCAGAGTGTGCATTACTCGACCGGCGTTGGGCGCGAAGATATGCTGCCGGTCGATCAAATTCTAGCCGAGGCGAAGCGGGCGCGAGCGCAGGGTGCAACACGATTTTGCATGGGAGCTGCATGGCGCGGTGTGCGCGATGGATCCGAAAAATTCGAACGCGTCCTGGAAACGGTCCGTGAAGTAGGCCGGCTCGGAATGGAAGTGTGCGTCACGCTTGGGCAAATTGGCGAGAGAGAAGCGGTTAAACTCAAAGCGGCCGGCGTAACCGCTTACAATCATAACATCGATACTTCCCCGGAATTTTACCCCGAGATCGTGACCACCCATACCTTTACCGATCGGCTGAATACAATCCGGGCCGCGCAACGAGCGGGCATTTCCGTTTGCAGCGGCGGAATTGTCGGAATGGGCGAGTCGATCGACGATCGGCTGCGCATGGTCGAAGTGCTGAGCAATTTCGACCCGCAACCCGAAAGCGTCCCGATTAACTGTTTGATGGCGATGCCAGGCACACCGCTGGCCGATGTTCCTCCGGTCGATATCTTTGACCTTGTGCGGTTAATTGGTGTGACCCGTATCGCCATTCCAAAGGCGCGTGTGCGCCTTGCCGCTGGCCGCACGCGCATTACGCGCGAGGGTCAGGCACTCTGCTTTTTCGCCGGGGCGAACTCGATCTTCTTTGGCGACAAACTGCTTACTGCTGAAAACCCGGCAGCCCGCGCAGATTTAGCGCTTCTACGTGAGCTTGGCCTGCGTCTGGAACGTCCCGTCGAGGAGTCTTATCGAGAGCGGCCTGCAAGTGAGCTGTAGCTTCGGATTATACCGAAGCGGGGCGGTTACTTTCCGCCCGCCGTTGCCGTTCCATCTCCCGTTGAATCATCGATTCTTTACGGGGACCGCCCCAACGATAGGAAAATGTCTCCATCCCATGGACGATGATGCCGATGCCCCAACCAAAGGCTGGCCATTTGGCCCAAAGATAGCCGTTCCAATAGAAGAGGTTTAGCGCGAACAAGAACGCGTTGACGATAAGATAGAGGACGAGGTGCCTATAAAAGGCGAGTTGCTGTTCCACGCGCGCTTTCGCCCTCCGATAGGCAATCTCGTCCATCGCCCTAATTGCAGCATCGAAGCGGAAAAAACGCGAGCAGGAAAATTGACGGGCTAACACAGCCCGTCGGCAAAGAAAACTCGCTCACGCTCGACCCTGGCGCCGCGGCTGACGAAAAAATCGTGCAGCTCTTGGGTGTAAAAGTCGCCGGAAACTCCCGGGTTAAGCTCGAAATACATTTTGCCGCCCGGCGCAAGGTTTCGATGCTGTAGATCTTGCAGCAGAAAATCCCACTCGCTGCGCCCCCAACGCGCTTTGCCGTTTGTGGCCCGATCAAAACTGATGGAGAACGCAGTGATCCAATCGAAGCGGCGGCCGAGGTCAGGCAGTGGCTCGAAAGGTCGGATGGTCGCCTCCACTCGCGGCACTCCGAATAACTGCACTAATTCGCGATAAAGCTCCGGCTCGTGCAGATCCAAACCCAGGACATCGTGATTCAGCTGCTTGAGAATGAAGAGAAAAAATCCGCCGCCGCATCCGAGATCGAGAATGCGCTGGGGCGGCAGGCGATGCAGTTTCAAATCCTGCACGCGCTGGCGGCCAAGATGCAACCATGGCCGAACGTTGGCATATTTTGCGTAACCGCGGCTCGAATCAGCGTAGCGCTGCTTAATCTCGCGCAGTCGGGCGGGGTCGATCTGCGCAATCATGGGAGCAAGCGGGAGAGGAAAAATAAGTCGTTGCGCCCGGCGCCACCCACGCTGGTAAGTCATGGGCTGAGCCAGTTTGCTGACCTTACGCAGTAAATTCATTATCCTCGTGCTGCTGTCGCCAGCCGCTGCAACGATTCGGTCGATTGCAAAGGAGATTCGAATACGCCAGTGAGACTTTCTCTACAGGTTTGCATCACGGCTTCGGCAAGCGTGTTCACCGGCCCCGGCGGGAATATAGAACGATCGGTGGAGCTGCTGAACGTAGTCGGCGAACGGTGCGAAAATAAAAGATTGTGCCGGCAACACCAAAGGCAGCCGCCCCGAGAAAGTTGAGCCCAGGCCCGAGGCTCCAGAGATAGGCTCCGAGTATTGCCGCGATACTTACGATTAAATCGCGAACCAAATAGTAAGCGCCGATGGTTTGCCCCCGGCGTTCGGGTTCGATTTGAGCGACAATCAATCCCTTGCGGGCGGTGTCGCCAAACTCCTTCAGGCCGCGAATAACAAAAGCGATCATCAGCATCGGTAGACTGCGCGAGAGCAGCAAAGTGATCGGAAAAAGTGTGAACATGACAAATGTGATTAAGACAAACGGTTCACGTTCCGATTTGTCTGCCAGGTATGACATTGGAATGATGCACAACGACGCCGTCACCACCTCCACCAGGGTCAATACACCGAATTCCCTCGCACTAACGCCGATATAATTCATCGCGAAGATCACCACCCAGGCATACGGGATTCGTTCACAAAACCGCACGAGAATATCGCTCAAAAGCAGGCGGCGAATCGGCGCATTCAGTTCCAGCAGGCTTCGCCAAAAACCCCAGCGCTCGATTTCGGCGCCTTTCCCGGGCTTTTCATCGCGCAAGAAAGCTTGGACGAGAATCGTCACAGCCGAAAAGACAATCGAGACGACTAAGCCAAGGCGAACGCCGGCAATGATTCCGAATCGGTCGATGAGAATTCCGCCGAAGATCGGTGAAATCATCAGCGGAAGGCGCCTGATCACCGACTGGACGCCAATGCCCATGGAGTAGCGATTGGCCGCCAGGGTTGCCCCAACAAGGGACAAGGTCGCAGGGAGCGAAAAACAGGTCCAGGAGAGAAACAAAAACATCCCGGCAATGACCGCGGCCCAGTGAGGAACTAGCAACACGAGCGAGTAGCCGAGGATCGAAACGAAATTGAAGACGATGAAAGCTCGCCGAAAACCCCACCGATCGACGAGTACGCCTCCGGGGTAGGCGTAAATCGCACCGAGCAAGGTGCGAAGTGCATCGTAAAGCCCGATGATGAAAACGCTTGCGCCGAGCGCCTGAAGATATTCCGGAACAAAACGCATCCACAGTTCTTCGCCAGCGCCGATGACGAGGATCGCAATCAGGAGGATTGCGAGATTGCGCTTCAGCGCGAAGAACTGTGCCACCCGCTGCGAGCGGTTTAGGGTTGGCTCAGCCGGCGTTTGCATTCCGCGAACAGCGCATCGTAGACAACAAATTCACGCTGAAGAATTTCGTGATCAGTTAAACCAAGTCTTCCAAACCCACCGGCAATCCAGCGCAGGCCTTCTCCGGCTGGATGCGGCTGCGCCGGACGCGAATCGGCCGCACGCACGATCTCGCCGAGCAAGAGCAACGCGGCGTCGGTCAGATTATATTTTTTCAGAATCGAGTTGAAAGAAACGTCTTCGCCATGGTGGCCGAGCTCGCAGTCAGGGACGTCGAATAAAACGCCATCCGTCACCGCAAGCCAATTCGTATCCCGTGGAAGAAAAACAAACTCTGCTTCAGAATCGACAAACTTTCGGATCAGCCAGGGGCAGGCGACACGATCCACTTTAATATTTTCGCGTGTAATCCATTTCATGGCGGAAACGCAATTGTTTTCATTTTGGTGAGAAAAGTGCAATCCGATGTAACCCATTGCCGTCCATCGTTGCTGACGGCGGCTGGTCCTGGCCGACCTTTAGAGAACAGTTAAGGTGGACCGGCTACCTGATTTGGTAACAGCGAATTTCGGCTTGTTGCGAACCACGATGTGGGACAGCAACAAACAGAGTATCTCGCTCCGGCATAAAAAATCCGGTGCGCGCCCCATCCGCCGTGTCGACCTTCGCGAACTCTTTGTAGGTGTTTGCGTCAGTTTGCTGAATGATATCGATCTTTCCTGCTCCGCAGATCGCGTAGATGCGATAGCGCTTCTTATCATAAAAGATCTCATCGGGATCGCCTGAGATACCGATCTTCCCAACAATGTCGCCGGAATCCGAGTTAAATACGTCAAGCGTCGATGGAAGGCGGCATCCGATAAACAACCTGTGATTCGCTTCATCGAGCGCCATCGGAAAATTTCCGAAGGCGAGACCGGTTTTCCAAGTTGCAGCGATTACACCTTTCTCGCGATCGATTACGGCGATATGTCGAGCATTGGGAATGTTCACGAAAATTCGGCTGCCGCTTTTCTCCAGTTCGAACGCTTCGGGATGAGCTGCGAGTTTGATTGAGCCTACTGTTTTGAGCTCTGACGCACTCACAACTCCGATTCCTCCACTGCCAAAGCCTACATAAATCCGCTTCGATACATCGTCATAGCGAACGTTGTCGGCATCGTCTTGGAAATTCAGTTCTCCTACGGTTTCGAATGACTTTGCGTCGTAGATCTTGCAAACACCCCCCTTATCATTGGCAACAAAAAGACGATCGAGGCCCGAGATGTAGGCGATTCCTTGAGGCGCGCCGAGGCCGGTTATGGAATGGATGCGTTCGCCTTTGTGCAGGTCGAGGACTTCAACGGTGTTATTGCCTAACGCGCAGACGAACAATCGCTCACCCTCAGCATCGAGTGCGAAATGGTCGATGCGTCCTTCCACGCCAGGAAGCGCAATCGTTTGAGTCAATTGAAATGGCGCCCCACCGGATTCACCAGCGATCCGATAACTCGCGGCGACGACGGTAACAATGGCGAGAGCGAAGTGCTTCACCGACATCGGTAACTCGGCGCCTCAATGTGCTGCTTCCGTCGTGACGGGGGACAATCCGGTCACGAGGAGAGCGCCCTTGACGGAGTTAGCCAGGTTTTCGGCCGGGCCTTTACCCCAATAATGGAAAAACAGGATGCGCGGAGTTTCGTGCGTCATATGCGAATGGATGGCCACTATGTAGATCCCGGCCTGGCGCAACGTCTTGAGCGCGGGTTGTAGTTCATCTTCAGTCACCGCGAAATCACCATCGACCACAGCATTATCATCTGTTCCGGCAAAAGCGGCCCACGTGTTTACGCCCATGGCGTTGTCGATCTTGACGCCGTGCATCATCGCGGGCCGGCCGATCGTAAATTTCACCATTCCGTTGTTCACTTCGCCACTCATGCCGAAAATGGAATTCAAAGGCTCGGCTGAAATCGAACTTTTTCCCGGTAAGGGGTTTCCACTGAAAGCATCTTTTGGCTGCGCACTGTTCGCACGGATTTCTTTGATCTTGTCGTAAAGCTTGCGCACCGCGCCCGCGAGTTGATCGGCCGCACCTTCCCCTTCGATGTGCATGAAATAGACTTTGGGGTGATCGAAGAAGAAATGATTGTGCAATGCGGTTACTGAAAGTCCGTTGTCGAGCGCGGCTGACATTGCCGGATTGACCTCGTCTTCGAAAAGAACAGTATCGCCCATCATCATCGCCTTATCATTGTTGCCCTGAAATGCCGCCCAGGTACCGAGTCCCATGAAAGGCGGCATGGTCCAGCCGTCGACCGCCACCTTCACGTCGTTCCGCGGCCACGTGACTTTGTAAACGCCTTCCTTTTCGTTCAACTTGCCCTTGAGGTCGGTGAGACTGTCGATCTTCGCCGTGTCGAGATCTGCCGCGAACAAAGAAGAGGCGGCGATAATACTGATGCTGGCCGCCGGCAGCCAGCACGTTGGTGTTTTCTTGCTTATTTTCATGTGGACCCTTCCTTTCCAGTTTGCCGAACAAAGATCAGGCAACGTCCAGACCCTGCCCACGAAGCAATCGGCTCATTTTTCAATCCCTCTTCTGAGGAAGAAAGGACCTTAAGACAATCAGCGGCGGTCGACCCGTCGCAAGTTCTGGAGCATTGAACGCTCCAGAACCGCGACATCTCTCGCTTAGTATTTCTCGCCTTTTTCTTTGTGCTCCTTGCCCTCGTCGTGTTTGCTCGTGACTTTGCCATTCGCGTCGATTTCGACGCCCCATTGTTTGCCATTCTTCTCGATGACGGCTTCGTAGTTCGCGCCCTCTTTTTCCCAGCGAACGATTTTTCCGCCTTTGGCTTGCGTGTCGGCAGCCTTCTGCACCGCCGCCGGCACATCAGAGCTGCTGATGCTCTCTTCTTTTTCTTTTTCGTGTCCTTGCGCAACCACGCCGAAAGCAAGTCCGGCGGTGACTGCTGCGATTGTGAACAACTTTGGTGTATTCATGGTTATTTGATTTTGACCGATCGGTCTCAAGAGTCGTTCGAATATCGAAAGTGGTTTACGCGCCGATCGCAGGACATGGCCCGACAAGGATCGATAAGATTGGAGAAATGATTCACGATGCTGATCTCGATGACGAAAAATTCGAGCGCACCGAGCGCATCGGAATCGATCGGGGTGCTTAAAGGTTGGCGCGCGAGGAGGTTTCCGATCAGGAAATTCTCCTCCGCGGTTTCCAGTGTTTTGACGCGCTTCACGCATTTCTTCGCCGGGGCATGAACGAGATTAGCGCCACCCTGGATCGACATGGCGCTCCTTCATTTGGCGAAGCGCTTCGGTTTTGGTTGAAACTCGGATTCATTTCCTTTGGCGGACCGACCGGACAGATCGCGATAATGCAGACCGAGCTGGTCGAAAAGAAAAAGTGGATCAGTCAGTCGCGATTTCTACACGCTCTGAACTTCTGCATGCTGCTTCCCGGGCCGGAGGCGCAACAGCTCGCTATTTATATCGGCTGGCTTTTACACAAAACCTGGGGCGGCATCGTCGCCGGCGCGCTTTTCGTCATTCCCTCGACCTTCATTCTCTGGGGCCTGAGTTATGTCTACGCGGCGTATGGAAACATTCCGTGGATCGCAGCCGTGTTTTATGGATTGAAGCCAGCGGTCATGGCGATAGTTGCAAGCGCAGTGATTCGCATTGGCAGCAAGGCGCTTAAGAATTCCATCATGTGGAGTATTGCCGCGTTGGCATTCGTCGCGATTTTCTTTTTCAGGATTCCATTCCCAGTGATCGTGATCGGTGCGGGTGCGGTTGGATTCATCGGCGGCGAAATGTGGAGGGATAAGTTCCTCGTCATCGGCGGAGGCGCGGCAGGTATGCAAAGCGATTCGGTTCTCGGCGACGACACCGAATCACCTCCGCACACGCGGCCAAGGTTCGCGCGCGCTATCAAGGTCGCTGTTGTTTGTCTGGCGCTTTGGTGGTTGCCGACGCTCTTCCTCGGGCTGTGGAAAGGCTGGGACGGGATTCTGTTCCAGGAAGGCCTCTTCTTTAGCAAGGCTGCCGTGGTCACGTTTGGCGGCGCGTATGCGGTGCTTCCGTACGTTGCACAGCAGGCAGTCGACCATTATGGCTGGCTTCAGCCCGGCCAGATGATGGACGGGCTCGGCCTGGCCGAAACGACACCTGGGCCGCTGATCATGGTCACAGAATTCGTCGGTTTCATGGGCGGGTGGATCAAACACGCCAATATGACACCGATTTTCGCCGGGACGCTTGGCGCAATGATTACGGTGTGGACGACTTTCACACCATGCTTTCTTTGGGTATTTCTGGGTGGCCCGTACATCGAGCAGTTGCGCGGAAATGTGAAGCTGACCACGAGTCTTTCAGCGGTGACCGCGGCGATCGTCGGCGTCGTTTTGAACCTCGGGGTTTGGTTCGGCATTCACGTTCTCTGGCCGAGGGGTGGCGTGTTCGATTGGTTTGCACTTTGTGTGGGTCTCGTCGCATTCGTCGGCATGATGAAATGGAAATGGGACATTATTCCCGTCGTCGTGGGTGCGGGAATTGCCGGGCTGATTTACAAAACCGTTGCCGGTTGAGGAACAAGATTCCCCCCCCAATTTGAGCATCAGAATTGCTTTATCTGAGCTCGTCGCGTTTGCGGCGGAGCGAAGGGATGACTTATCACAGGGTGAAGTTTCGCCGTGAACGCGCGTTTGCTTTTACGCTGGTGGAAATAACCATCGTCGTGGCGGTTATCGCACTCCTCGCTGCGATCGCGGTGCCCGGTTTCATGCGGGCGCGTAAACGAGTGCAAGCGACGCAGATTAAGGAGGACCTGCGACTGATCGATGCTGCGATTGATCAATATGCAATTGAAACCGGCAAGCAGTCTGGAATGCCGGTCGCAACCGCCGATTGGACTGCTTATGTGAAAAAAGGCACACGCCTTTACGCGACGGGCGAGGACGTCCTGGGTAACGAATTCGGTCCGCAAACAGTCGACGAGGTGCCGATGGTGCCCTATGAGAGCTTTGTCGAACTCGGCGACGTGGTGGATGACGAATTCTGGGATCCCTTTGACTTGTAGGCGCGAGAGCGTGGGCGAATTCGTTGGAGACAGGATACTTCCTGGTAGCTGATTACCAGGGCGCAAGCTAGAGCTTTTTAGCCGCCACGAATCCTGCAACGAACAGCACGAGACAGATAATCAGGAATAAATAAAACAGGAATTTTGCAAGGCCCGCGGCCGCCGCAGCAATTCCGGTAAAACCGAGCAATCCCGCAATCAGCGCAATCACGAGAAAAATTACAGCCCAACGCAACATTTGATTTGATCCTCCGGAGCTGATTCGCGTCCGCGCATTATTTCGCGTGCAATGTGCCGGCGCCGGTCGGAGGCGAACCGGAAAGAATAGCTTGCGGCCTAAAGTATCGACAATTCGTGGATTAGGGATGGTCCGCGATAAACGAAGCCCGTGTAGATCTGCAGCAGTGTCGCCCCGGCCTCGATTTTCTCTCGGGCCGATTCGCTATTAGAAACTCCGCCGCAGCCGATGATCGGTAACTTCGTTCGCGCAGCGACGCGACGCACGACAGCCGTTGATTTTTCCCGTAGAGGGGCACCGCTGAGTCCTCCTGCCTCGTCGTTTGCGATGGAGGAATGGTCCAGTGTGGTATTTGTTGCGATGATCCCGCTGACACCGTTGTGTTCACAAACCGAAATCAGCTCGTCGAGCGCGGTCTGTTCGAGGTCGGGGGCAATCTTGAGCAGCAGAGGTTTGTTTGCCCGTTCCGGAATCAGGGCGCGTAATAGCTCGTTTAGTTGTTCCGGCCGTTGCAGCTCGCGTAAACCGGGGGTATTCGGCGAGCTCACGTTGAGGGCGATGTAATCCGCATGCCCGCGCAGCTTGCGAAGCGTGTACAAGTAATCCTCGACGGCGCGCTCGAGCGGTATTGCGCGAGACTTGCCAATATTAATTCCGACCGGGATATGGGGCCAATGTCCTTTCTCACGTAATTTGCTAAGGCGAGTGGCGATCACGTTGGCACCGTCGTTGTTGAACCCCAGGCGATTGACCAGCGCTTGCTGCTCCGCGTAACGAAAAATGCGTGGCCTGGCGTTTCCCGGCTGAGCCTGGGCCGTGACCGTCCCGATCTCGACGAAAGCGAAACCGAGCGCTTCCCAGGCAGGCAACGCCAGACCATTCTTGTCGAAACCGGCGGCAAGCCCGACGCGGTGATGAAACGTGAGGCCGAACGCTGATACCGCAGGTGCTGTCTTGACTGGCTTCGGCAGAACCGGTCCGGTGGCTCGCAGGATTGCGATCGCGAGATGATGTGCTGTCTCCGGATCAAGGCTGAAGAGGAGCGGCCGGAACACGCGCTCGTATATCATTTGCCGATGCAAAACTGGCTGAAGATCACGTCCCGAACACTTTCTTCGTCACCGCCACTGAGCAATTCGTCAAACATCTGTTGCGCTTCGCGCAGATCAATCGCAAGCATTTCCGGCGTTGCCCCCTCATTCATGCCTTCGAGTACGCGATCACACGCCTCAGCTGCGCCGCGCAGGTAAGTTCGATGACGGGCATTGATCGCCAATGGATGTTCTGCGTTCAACTTTCCCGCGCCAATCCGGCGGAATATCTCGTCCGCCAGGGTCGTTAGGCCACTTCCGGTTTTGCATGAGATTCTGACTGCTTCAACCAAGCGCCAATCATCGTGCTCGGCCAAATCGCTCTTATTCAAAACCAACAGCTCCTCCGGAGGCGTTTCGAAATCGGTCGGACGAGGCGCACTTGCGTCTGCGATATGAAGCCGAATATCCGCGGTCTCGAGCGAGCGCTGCGTTCGGGCGATTCCTTCCTCTTCGATCGGGCCTTCAGGAGCGCGAATTCCGGCGGTGTCAGACAAGCGAACGGCGATTCCGCGCAGATTAATGCGTTCCTCGATGATGTCGCGGGTTGTACCGTGCACTTCGCTCACGATTGCCCGGTCAAAGCCGAGCAGACGATTGAGCAGACTCGATTTCCCTGCGTTCGTCGCGCCGAAAATCACGACTCGCAAACCTTCGCGCAGAATTCGGCCGGTTTCGGCTGTGGCAAGCAATTCCTCAATTCTTGTTCGCAAGGCCCCGACCCTATGGGCGATCGTGTCGAGATTATCGGGCAAAATTCCTTCTTCGGGGAAGTCGATCGCGGCTTCCAGATGCGCCAGAACTTCAATGAGCTGTTGCCGCAGTTGTTCGAATTGCTGGCCAAGACGCCCTGAGAGCTGCTCGGTTGCCGAACGCAAGGCGAGATCGGTCTGTGCTCGAATGACGTCGATCACTGCTTCCGCCTGCGTGATATCGATCTTGCGATTGAGAAAGGCGCGTTCGGTAAATTCACCTGGGCGCGCGGGACGCGCGCCAGCGCGGAAACATGCTTCGAGAATCTCGGCCGTGACGAGGATTCCGCCGTGACAAGTGATTTCGACCAAGTCTTCTCCGGTGTAGCTTGAGGGGGATCGATGGATCGCAATCATCACCTGATCGATTGTTCTTCCCGATGCGATGATCTTGCCGAGATGCTGAGTATGCGACTCGAACTCCGAAGGCCGTTTCTTTCCTCGGAAAATGTTCTCGGCCACGCCAATTGCCGTGGCGCCGGAAATTCTGATCAATGCGATCGCCCCTTCCCCCGCAGCGGTTGAAATGGCAGCGATACTATCTGCAGGAATAATCGCCGGCGCGGTCACAACACCCGGCGAAGAGCGTCAACGCACTTACGATTTTGTTCCATCGTTCCGATTGAAATGCGCACCCATTGCGGCAGCGCATACCCGCTCATCGCGCGAACAATCACCTTCTCTCGCAACATCGCCCGAAAGATCGCCGCGCCATCGCCTACCTTTACGAGGATGAAATTGGCCGTACTGGGAATGAATTGCAGTTTCATGGCTGTGAATTCGCTTTCCAAAAAAGCTCGGCCTTTATCGACGGTGCGTTTCGTTTCCTGCTGGTGCTCATCGTCCCCCAGACTGGCAAGCGCACCGGCCTGAGCGATGCCATTGACGTTGAATGGCTGTCGCGTTTTCTGCAGGACCTGAATCAGTTCCGGTCGCGCCATCCCATAGCCAACGCGCAAACCGGCCAAACCGTGGATCTTCGAAAACGTCCGCAAGGCCACAACGTTTTTTCCCTTCCGGATGTAGCGAATGATGTCCGGCGGATGATCGACAAAATCATAATAAGCTTCGTCAAATATGACGATGAGATGCGGTGGAACACGCCGCATAAATCGCTCAACCGCATCACCTGAAAGCAATGTGCCCGTAGGATTGTTTGGATTGGCGATAAAGATCAGCTCGGTTCGGTCCGTGATCGCATCGAGCAATGCATCGGGGTCGTGTCCATAATTACAACTTGGTGCCTCGATTGTTTGAGCACCGAAAATCCGCGCCACAATTTTGTAGGCTACAAACGCGTGTTCGGAGGTCAGGATTGCATCGCCCGGTTTGAGAAATGCGTGCCCCAGCAACTCAATGATCTCGTTCGAGCCGTTGCCCAGGATAATATTGGCGATGCCGATTTTGTGTTTCTGGGCAAGCGCCGCGCGTAGATAGGAGCACCCGCCATCGGGATAAAGCTGCGAGCTATCGATAGCTTCATGCATCGCCGCGATTGCTTTGGGCGACGGACCGAGGGGATTTTCGTTGGAAGCGAGCTTGATGATTTCGCCTGGTTCAGCACCGAGCTCGCGCGCAGTTTCTTCAATTGGCTTGCCGGGCTGGTAAACCGCCAGGTCACGCAGATGCGGATTAGCAATATCCCAAATCGATTCCACCGGCGCACCTTAAGCGGAGATTACGCTTGGGAAAAGACTGGTCGCAGCTCGCGTTCTCCGCAAACTTCGACCGTATGCAAAGCTTTCACTTTTTCGCCGACACGAAAGTTTTCGGCATCGCGATCAATGCGTGGAAAATCGTTGGACTGACCGGGAGCCTGATTTTTGGTCTGCGCTTTTTGATTCAATGGCTCGCCTCGGAACGTGCCCGCAAGAGCGTGATTCCGTTTGGTTTTTGGGAGTGTAGCGCGCTCGGTTCACTCCTGACACTGGCTTACTTCGCTATCTACCGGCACGATTCGGTCGGCGTCCTGCAAACGGCGTTGCCCCTGCCGATTTATCTGCGCAATCTTTATTTTCGTTACACCCACCATCATCCCAGGCATCCCGGGAACGAGCCGCGTCCGGCGGAATGATTTTGCCTGCGGGAAACGGCGGTCGTAATTTCATTAAACGATGAGTGCGTTGGGAAAGCCCATTTATCTCGATAACAACGCGACGACCGCGATCGATCCGGCGGTGTTGGAAACGATGCGTCCGTTCCTTGAAGAGTTTTTCGGGAATCCCTCGAGCGGTTATCGGCTGGCAGCGCGAGTGCGCGATGCGATCGAGCAGGCGCGCGGGCAGGTAGCGGAACTGCTCGGATGCGACGCGACGGAAATTATTTTTACCAGCGGCGGCACTGAATCAAACAACACCGCTTTTCACTCGGCGCTACATTCTGCATCGGATCGGAAACATGTCGTCACAACCGCGGTCGAGCACAGCGCCGTGCGCCGGCCGGCGCAGGAGCTGGAGAAGCGTGGCTACGATGTGACATTCCTTGGAGTCGATAGATCGGGACAACTCGACTTGCAAAAGTTGGCCGATTCCATTCGCCCCGACACGGCCCTACTCTCAATAATGTGGGCCAATAACGAAACTGGCGTGCTCTTTCCGATTGAGGAAATCGCCGAGGTCGCACGGGAAAAAAAGGTGCCATTTCACACCGACGCGGTGCAGGCCGCGGGTAAGATTGATATTGAGCTGCGCGACATGTCAGTTCAGTTTCTCTCGATCTCCGGCCACAAATTCCACGGCCCGAAGGGAGTCGGCGCGCTTTACGTCAATCGGCGTGCTCGTTTCCGCCCCTTCCTGCTGGGGGGCAGCCACGAAGGTAATCGTCGCGCCGGGACGGAGAACGCAGCGTCGATTGTCGCCTTAGGCAAGGCGGCTGAGCTCGCCCGCGCTAAATTGGTCGACGAAAAAGTTCGGGTCCGGAAAATGCGCGATCGATTTGAAGCGATGCTCCTCAACAAAGTTCCCGACGCTCGTGTGAACGGTGCTGGGGCGGAGCGATTACCAAACACCTCCAGCGTTCTGTTCGACGGGATCGAATCGGAAGCGGCGCTCCTCATGCTCGATCAGGAAAATATTTGCTGTTCGGCAGGTTCGGCCTGTCGCACCGGCTCGCTGAAGCCTTCACACGTGTTGAGCGCGATGGGGCTCATTGGTGAAGAGGCCCGCGGCAGTCTTCGTTTTTCGTTCGGCCGCTTTAATACCGATGACGAAGTCGATCGCGCGCTTCAAGTGGTGCCACGCGTCATCGAAAAATTACGCGCGCTTTCGCCTGTGGTCGCAAATTAGCGAAGGCGATCACGCACAACCGCCCGAGCATCGCGCCCGTTTCAATAAAGATGACGCGACGTCGGAAAAATACTCATTGGCTGAACAATCAGTATTGGCGACTCACCACCGGGGACTGGATCGGGCTGACCCTAACCTTCCTCGCGCTCGTCACACTTTTTTGCATTTTCATCCTTCGGCGGCACACGCTCGATTATCATCTCGAGCACACTTTTGCCGTAAGCGATCCGGAGTTCTTCGGCTCCGCCCTGGCATTGGCTGATCCGGTGCCGATCGAAGGTAATGCAATCGAACTGCTGCAAAACGGCGACGAATATTTTCCGGCCATGCTCGATGCAATTCGCCACGCAAAAAAGACAATCAATTTTGAGGCTTACATTTTTTACTCCGACGAAGTCGGGCGCGGCTTTCGTGATGCGTTGTGCGAACGCGCGCGTGCCGGCGTGGAGGTGCGGGTCCTGCTTGATGGGCTGGGGTCGAGCTGGAGTCTGGACAATTCCGACGTCAGCGAGATGAAAAAGGCCGGCTGCAAATTCGCCTACTACCATCCCACGCAGTCTTGGCGCATAGATCGAACAAACCGCCGCACTCATCGTCGTGTGCTGGTGGTTGACGGCAGGCTGGGATTCACCGGCGCTGTTGGCTTCGCGAAACATTGGGCCGGTTATGCGCAGGACAAGGAACATTGGCGCGACCAGCAGGCGCGCGTGCGCGGCCCTCTCGTCGCTAAGTTGCAGGCCGCGTTCCAGGAGCATTGGGCGAAAACGGCGGGCGAAGCGTTGAGTGGCGCGGATCAATTTCCGGAGCTGGCGTCCGCCGGCACCTTGAAGGGGCAACTCGTCACCTCGCATTCGTTTTCCATGGCACCTGTGCCGTTGCTGCAGGCGATCGCATTCGCCGCTGCAACACAACGTATCTGGATCACGAATGCGTATTGCACGCCTACTCCCGATCAGGTTGAGCTGCTGACAAAAGCAGCGCGGCGAGGTGTGGACGTTCGCCTTTTGCTGCCCGGCGAAAACAACGACCAGCCGCTGACGAAGTCAGCCGGTCGTACGGCCTACGGTCGTTTGCTTGCCGGCGGCGTGAAGATTTTCGAATTCCAGCCCACGATGATACACGTCAAGTCGATGGTGGTGGATGGTCTCTTCGCCATGGTCGGCTCGTCGAATCTGGATTCCCGCTCGGCGGAAATTAACGAAGAACTGGATGTGGTCATTTACGATCGCGATTTTGGGAAAGGAATGGAGGAGATCTTTACGCACGATGTGTCCCAATCGCGTCAATACACGATCGAGCAGTTCCGAAACCGCTCTCTTTGGGAGCGCACGATCGAATGGCTGGCGTTTCCGTTTCGCTCGCAATTGTAATTCGGCTTTGAGCAGCGAGATGAGTTCGCTACTCTTAGCCCCGTGGATCAGTCGGTCGAAGTGATAGCACTGCGGCAGGAATACTCCGTCCATGGATTACGTCGCATCGACCTTGATCCCGATCCGTTCAGACAATTTGGCATTTGGTTTACAGCCGCGATAGAAACCGGCGTTCGCGATGTCAACGCCATGACTCTCGCCACGGTTTCGCCGGATGGACAGCCGACTGGCCGGGTTGTGCTATTGAAAGGCTATGGCCATGACGGATTCGTCTTTTATACGAATTACCAGAGCGAAAAGGGACAGCACATTGAGAAAAATCCTCGCGTGGGTCTCGTCATCCTGTGGAAGGAGCTGGAGCGACAGATTCGAATCGATGGGGTGGCCGAGAAAATTCCCCGGGAAGAATCCATCCGTTATTTTCATTCACGGCCGGTTGGCAGCCAGCTGGGAGCATGGGTTTCACATCAAAGCGAGGTGATTGATGCACGCCGTGTTCTCGATGCGCGGCTTGCAGAATTGACGGAACGTTTCGCAGGTCAGGAAATTCCGCTCCCGCCCCATTGGGGCGGCTATCGAGTACGGCCCGATCGTTTCGAGTTTTGGCAGGGTCGTCCCAACCGATTGCATGACCGTTTTCGCTACACCCGCGAAGACAAATGCTGGCGTTTAGATCGCGTTGCTCCTTAGAACTTAAAACCCAGCGAAAATCCCGCGGTCGCTATCGAAGGGTAAGCCGGGGGCGTACTGGCTAAAGGTAGAGTCCTTCTTTGCGTATGGTTAAGCTTGATGATTCTTTCGCCGGTTCTCTTCTTCCCGTCTCTGCAGCTCAGCGTTTTCGTTCATAAGGCGCGGCCTCTCTTCTTCTTAACTGTTTCGCGACGGCAGGCACCCTCGGTGTTTCGCAGGCAGCGCGAACTGCGTCCGAAATCCGAACTCTTTGTGTATGATCAATCCAAGTGGTGACGAGTTTAATGAGGAGATTCCAATAGGGACGTCGGCGGGCGTCGGCGGTGACCAGAACTTTCGCGAGAATACTCGCGGGGTCTCGGAGATGGCAGGCGATGCCTGGGAACAAACGAAGGAAAAAGCGGGCGCAGCACGCGAGCGGACCGAGATTTTTTTGCGAGAGAATCCGATCCCAACATTATTGGGGGCACTTGGCATCGGTATCGCCATCGGGCTGGCGATTCGTTATGCCTCCAATTCCGCCGACACCGAAACGAAAGTGAAGGAGTCCGCGCACGGGGCTGCGTGGAGTTTTCTTTCCCTGCCGTTTCTGTGGCCCCTGGTCAAATCAGTGAAAGAGAAAGCGGAAGATTCGGCGGATGCGGTGAAGGAAGGCGTCGATAGACTGAAAAAAGTGAAGGTGTCGCGTTACACAAAACCGATCCATCGCCGCTGGAAATCCTGGACCAGATAATGGCCAACGCGCGACGCCCAAGCGAGCGCACGGCGAAAAACAAGAGCGCTGCGGAGAATGATTTGGGTGACGAGCTGCGCGCGCTAGCGCGACGCAATCCGCGGACCCGCGCGATTGACTCCGGTCCAATAAAGATTGCCAGGTCTTTGCGGATAAAACCCTAAACCCAGCCGAAGCCTTCGCCTTAGTGACGGAGCCGGGCCGCGTTGTCCGGCCAGGATTGGTGGAAAAAGTATTTCGGCGGCTCTGTGAGTGCGCTGGGTTGAACCCGCCGCAGTTCTTGCGAAACTTGTCGCCTCATGGCGACAAGCTCCTCCGCGCGTCGAGACTGGCAACATGGCGTTATCTTTCGATTTTTCGCATCGCTTAAACTCGCCGTCATTTTGCTGGCAGTGCTCATCATCGCGAGCATTGCTGGCACGATTTACGAGTCGAGCTTCGATGCCAAAGTCGCACGTGCTTACGTTTATGGTGCGCCATGGTTTAATTTGTGGCTTGTCCTGCTGGCCGCGAATCTAACGGTCTCCGCGTTTTCCCGGTGGCCCTGGCGGAGACATCATGTGGCTTTTCTCGTGACTCACCTCGGCATTATCACTCTGCTGACCGGCTCGCTTATTGGCAGGATATGGGGAATCGAAGGCACAATCACTCTCTTCAAGGGGGAAGCGCCCACGAACCGTCTACTGATCGACGAGCATCAGTTACGCGTGCTTGATTCCGACGGAGTTGTGAAAGGTTTTCGCGCGGAGTTCCTCCATCGCCCGCCTACACCCCAACACCAGCAGCGTCTGGCCACGCTCGCTAACGGTGAAAAATTGAGCGTAGTGGATTATGCCGACGCAATGGATGCGAAGCTAAATCCGCGCCCGGTCGCCGATGGCGGCGCGCCCGCTCTCCATTTCGTAATAAGCACGTCCCTGATGGGGCAACGTTTGGACAGTTGGCTCCTTGCGGACGAACAGGCTCAACATACGAGCTACAGTCTTGGTCTCGCCACCATTGAAATAAAGTCCGGCAAAGCGGAAGAGGCGCCCGCGAGCGCTCGCAAAGATTCGGAGAATCCCACGACGATGACTGGTGAAAGGGAATTGGAGGAATCGATTTTCGCCTTCAGCAAGGCGCCCGAGCAACAAATTAGTCATGTCGCCAAAGGTGGCAGCACCGGGGCGAAGGTTTCGCTTTCGCAACCGCAGAACGGAGAGAAAGGACAGCTCACAATTTCAGTCGCTGGTAAAAAGATGACGCTCGAGGTCGCGCAAACCATCGGCAAGGATTTCACCGTGGAAGGAACGCCTTTCACGGGCCGGATAGACAACTATTGGGCGGACTTTCGTATCGAGAATGGCAAACCGGCTTCGTTGAGTGACAGCCCTAATAACCCGGCAATCGTGGTTACGATTCGTGGACGCGCCATTCCTGGCGCGGTGCCAGTGGGGCACGGAAATGAACAGAATTTATCCACTAATGGAGGCGGGGCTCCGGCGATGAATGAAGGAAATGGTACACAAAATCATCTGACGCTTTATGTCGCCAAGGACGGTGCCATTTCCTATGAGCTGAAATCGCGGAAGCTGGGGGATTCCTCCGGCGCGCTGGAGTTAAACCGGCCGCTTGCCACTGGCTGGGCTGACTGGCAGATCGTTGTCGATCAGGTATTGCCGCGGGCGGAACAATGGATGGATTTCTCACCGGCGAAAAAGGAAAGCGGCGGTTCTCAGCTGCCCGACGGCGTGCGAGTTCGTTTGGAACAAAAGGGGGGAAGTTTCGATCAATGGATTCCCGCCGGCTGGCAGATTACGGTGCCGACAGCGCCAAAGCCGATTGGCATTGCCTACGGTTGGAAGTCGGTCCCGCTGCCTATCGGTATCGAGCTGCTTGCCTTCGAGGTAGCGCGCAATGAAGGGAGCGACGCGCCTGCGGGATTCAAAAGCACGCTGCGCATTTCGACCGCCGATGGCGAAAGTGCAATCGGCCACTGCTCGATGAACCGTCCATTCAGTTTTCCAGGAGCATGGTGGCGCACCTGGAGCGGCCTCACCTTCAAGATCTCACAGGCGTCTTGGAATCCAGAAAACCTTGACCAAAGCACCGTCCAGATTCTGCGCGATCCAGGTTGGTCTTTGAAGTGGATCGGTTCGCTTTTAGTGGTCGCAGGGGTGTTCATGATGTTTTACGTGAAGAAATTCCGGCGCGATTCGACAACTCGGTTAGTTAACAGCAGCGAGTCCCCCTCGCGCACCAAACAAACCCAGAAACCGCCGCTGGTCGGGGTTTAGTATTCTGTGGTGAAACTTTTCGGAACGATTTTACTCGGTATTGCTTTTTGTGGCTGCGCGTCGCATCGCCCTGGCCCGGCCTGGAATGAGGAGGCGCGGCAACAAAAGCATCAATGGGGTTATTACAGTGGACAGGTCGAGACACGCTGGGAAAACGATGGACGGACGATGACGCTCATCACCGAGCTGCGCTATACGGATCCCGATGGGGTGGTTTGGGTGGCGCCGGCCGGGTCCGTCGTCGACGGAGCATCCATTCCGCGAGCGCTTTGGTCATTCATGGGCGGTCCATTCGAGGGGAAATACCGTAACGGCTCCGTACTGCACGATGTCTCTTACGATCAGCACACCCGGTCCTGGCAGCAATGCGATCGCATGTTTTATAACGCCATGCGTTGCAGCGGGGTCAGCGCATCGGAGGCAAAAACGATGTACTACGCGCTCTATAAATTCGGGCGGCATTGGAAAAGACCGCGCAGCTTCGCCGGAGCGATTGCGCACAGCGACAATACCGTCCCGCGCGCCATTCCGGTTAATGACGAGGAATTTGCCGCGACCAGGAGTTGGATCGAGAGCGCGAATCCTTCACTTGCTCAAATCGAAGCGCGCGCGGACTCCACGCCACAATAACGTCTTGCGAATTTTGCCGGAACGCACATCGCCATGAAGCAACGCCCGGCTGCTCTTGTTTTTATCCTTGTCACCGTCACGCTCGATATGCTGGCCGTCGGTTTAATCGTTCCGGTGTTGCCCAAGCTGATTCTGGACTTCCTCGGCGGCAACATGAAGAGCGCTGCCGATTGGAACGGGACATTCGGGACGGTTTTTGCCGCGATGCAATTTTTCTTTTCGCCGGTACTCGGAGTTCTCTCGGATCGTTTCGGTCGTCGTCCAGTGATTTTGTTGTCCAATCTCGGACTTGGCCTCGACTACATCGTCATGGCGCTTGCGCCGACAATGGGATGGCTTTTTCTCGGTCGAATTGTTTCAGGAATTACAGCATCGAGTATTCCAACTGCAATGGCTTACATTGCTGACGTCGTCCCGAAAGAAAAACGGGCCGGCGCATTTGGCATGATCGGCGTCGCCTTTGGCGTCGGGTTTGTTCTCGGTCCCGCAGTCGGGGGACTCCTGGGCGACATTAATTCGCGTCTGCCGTTTTGGGTGGCGGCGGGGTTTAGCCTGGCCAATTGGATGTGGGGATATTTCTTTGTTCCGGAATCTCTGCCGCGTGAGCGCCGCAAAGAGTTCACGCTTGGCCGGGCCAATCCTGTGGGGTCGCTTGTGCTGCTCAGATCGCATCCGGAGTTGTGGAAACTCGCTACGATTCAATTTCTGGCCTACATCGCACACAATGTTTTCACCATCTGGGCGCTCTATGCCATCTATCGATATCACTGGAAACAGAGCACGATTGGTCTTTCGCTGGCAGTGGTTGGTGTTTGCACCGCTGCCGTCTCTGGCGGATTGACCGGCCGAATGGTCAAGCGTTTTGGCGAACGCCGGACCCTTTACACAGGCCAGTTTTTTGGGGCCATTGGAATGTTTATCGCAGGTCTGGCCAGAAACGGCGCGCTTTACCTGGCTTCCATTCCGGTGATCTCAATGTGGAATATTTCGATGCCAGCCGCCCAAGGAATGATGACGCGACGGGTCAGCGAACGGGAACAGGGCGAACTACAAGGTGCAATCGGAAGTTTGCGTTCGCTCGCTTTTGTTATTGGACCGGGTTTGTTTTCCTGGACGTTCGCCTGGTTCATTGATCCGAAGCATTCATTTCATCTGCCAGGCGCGCCGTATTATCTCGCGACGGCCCTGCTCTTCGGCGCGAGTTTGCTCTCAACTAGAATCGAAAAGCCAAAACCGGTGACGGAAACGACGAACGACATTGTCGATGTGATTCCACCCGAGGTAGTGGGATCCGGAACAGTAGTGCCGTTGAGCGATGGATTGCGCGGCGGCGGAGACGTCTAACGCCCTAACCAGTCGAGACCGGCCACCAGTAAATTTTGCAAGGATAAGTTATCGTTTATCTGTACCCATCTCGGGCCCTCTCGCGGGTAACTGGAAGCGTTTAGAACGGCCGTGACATGCCCGCTGCGTTTGACGAGAAAAATTTGCGCAAGCGGGGATAGTTGATAGCCCCCGTAGGGAAGGTTAGGCCGGTACTCCGCAACAGGAATCGATTGATTTCCTCGGACGCGGTAAAAAAAGAGACGTCGCTGGGGGTCGAATTGCAGACCGGGGAAGCGAAAGTCGAATGTTTCGTCGCATCGCGGCTGGCCATCGGTGGCATAAGGATAATTGCTGAAAGTTACACGCGCGATGAGTTGACCTGTCAATTGATCGCGATCGACCTGATGCGAGAATGCCGTGCCATAGGCAAAGGTATAGGCGTGGTCCGGACTCGTGATCTCAACTGGCTGGCCGTGTGCAGCAAGAGGCAGCCAGGCAAACAAGATGAAAGCAGCGCCAAATTTCATCGAAGTTATCTTCGCACGAGGAGCGAGCGGAAACAATTTTAGCCGCGGCGCAGTGCCTGATGCGGCCGGCCAAGACCGCAAATCAGTTCCACCTTCCCTACTTGTCAGTCGCGAAAGGCGCGCGGAGAATAACTGCCTTCTATGCCACGGTTACCGCGCCAGAACTATCACGATATCGAGCGCATCCTGGAATTCGATTTCTTGCGGGCAACGGAAGCGGCTGCGCTTAATTCGTTAAAATGGCTCGGGCGGGGCGATAAAGAAGCAGCCGATGCCGCCGCTTCCGATGCGATCAGGGGAATGTTCGATTTGATGAACATCTGCGGCGAGGTGGTAATCGGCGAAGGAATAAAGGATGACGCGCCCGGAATTTTCAAAGGGGAACA
Source organism: Chthoniobacterales bacterium (assembly GCA_036498205.1). Lineage (GTDB taxonomy): Bacteria > Verrucomicrobiota > Verrucomicrobiia > Chthoniobacterales > UBA10450 > AV69. The sequence continues at coordinate 59,474 of DASXIC010000094.1, forward strand.
ACTCGGGACGTGGCTGCCAGGCACGCCGCAGTTCGACATCGCGATCGATCCCATTGATGGGACCACCAACATCTCCAAGGGTGCGCCGAATTCGATTAGTTGTATCGCGGCGGCGAGTCCCGAGGAAGGGGTAAAGGTGGCTTTGCGCGACGTGCCTTCCTTTTACATGACCAAGCTTTCGTACGGGCCGCGCGTTATCCAGTATATGCAGCGACGGGGCGACAATTTGAATTTGGAAGCGCCCGTGGCGGAAACGCTTGCCATCGTTGCTCGCGCGCTCGACAAACGTGTGCAGGACGTGGTGGTGATGATGCTGGATCGGCCACGACATAAGGAAATGGTGGAACAGATTCGGGCGGTGGGTGCCTCGCTGCGCATGATCAGCGATGGCGATATTGCCGCCGCCATGGCGCCGGCGATTCCGGACAGCGGTGTTGATCTTTATATGGGCATTGGCGGTTCGCCCGAAGCAGTCCTGGCGGCAGCGGGAATCAAATGTCTCGGAGGCGAGATGTTGTGTAAAATGTGGCCGCGTGATGAGAAGGAAAGGCAGCGCTTAATCGAAGAAGGGTGCGAAAACGATCTGGGCCGAGTATTTTCCGCGGACGATCTGGCGAATGGCAAAAACATTGTTTTCTGCGCCACTGGAATTAGCGATAGCGCCCTTCTCCGTGGCGTTCGGTCGCAGGGAGCAACTGCCATGACCCACTCGATTTTAATGCGGGCGAAGAGCCGGACCGTCCGTTTCATTCGCGCAACCCATGACCTTTCCCAGAAGACGATCCGCCTGCGCTCCACCAATCGCGAAGCGCGAATCTAATGGACAGCACAATGACGCTTTGTTGAAATCAGGAAAACTTTGCCGCTTATGAGACAAGTACCGAAGACCGAACTTTCACCCGATAATGGCTGTGTGATCGACACCAAATGGAAGGTCGGTCCACTCAGCTATCACACCTGCGCCGCAGAACCGGGCGAAGCGCATGCGAAACCGATTGAAGGAAATAACCGTCTCCCGGAGCTCGTTGTTTACGATCACGTTCTTTTCAAAGGTGCTTATGCCCGCACCAATCTTAGTTTCCATTATTTGGGGGACTTCTGGAACGATCGCATCAGCTCTCTCATCGTCGTGAGCGGGATCTGGCGTTTCTATCGGGACGAATATTATAAGGGCGATTATTGGGATCTGGGTCCGGGCTTTTACGAAAGTTTTTTTACCGAGAAGGGACCGGATGACGTCGTCAGCTCTTTCCAAGCGATTGCTCTGACGTAGGCGCGACGGTTGGATTCAGCCTGGCTAAAGCAGGCTGGACAACCGAATTACGTCCTGGGCGCAGCCCCAGGAGAGCGTAAACCCGGAACCGCCGTGGCCATAATTGTGAATGACGGCACGGCCGTCTTGCAGTCTTTCCGATTCGACACGAACACCTGCTTTGCGATAAGGGCGGAGACCAACGCGCGTCGCGATGACGGCTGGGGCTTGGATGTTTAAGATACGACTGCATTCTCCGACGATCGATTCCGTTTCGGCTACGATTGGCTCCCGTCTGGCACTTACCGAATTAGTCCCGCCGAAAACACAGTCATTCTCGCGAGGAATGGCGTACATCAGCGGCGGATCGTCACAGACGATTGCGCACGGCAGGTCAAGTTTTCCCACGATCGCAACCTGACCGCGATGCGGCTCTACTCCGGGATCGGGCGTCAACTCACGCGCTCCAATGCCAGCACAGTTCACGATAACTTTGAATCCGTGCGAAACGTCTTCAATTTTTTTCAGCTGAACGACTTCTATCCTTCCTCCGGCGCGGGTAAAACGTCGGCGCAGATAATCGAGGTATCGGGTAGTATCGGTCAGGGGAACACGAAGCGAGAAGCCGTTGGTGAAGGCCGAGGGAAATGCGTCAATCGGTGCGGTCACTGGTTTTGTCTCCCGGGATCTAATGAGGGGGCGGGCCCCGAGCGGCACCGCCCAGTGGGGAATCGGCATTTCGTTAGCGCGCGAAAAAGTGCGCAGTTCGATCATCGAAACGCCTGTGCTCGAATCGCGGGCCAGGTCGCGAAGTTCCTGGTAAGTAGCAAGCGCCCAAAGGACGACCTGGGCGACCGGCTCGGCATCATAGGGAAACCAAATTGCAGCGGCGGCCGCCGAGGTGGTTTGTTCGCCCGTTTCGCTGGCAAAAATCGTGACCGGATGCTCGCGTTCAGCAAAAGCGACGGCGCAGGTCAATCCAGAAACGCCTGCTCCGATAACGGCGATAGCCGGAGGGTCGCCATTCTTCATGCAAACGATCTACGTGCGATAATGGCGGCGGTCATCTAGATTGCTCAAGAATGGTTTCGCTAAATCAGGCCGCCGTTACAGAAAAGGTGCTGAGCGGGGAACGCGTTACGCGGGAGGACGCGCTCGAGTTATACAAGCGACCACTGGAGGAGCTTGGGGCGCTGGCCAATTGTCGACGCCAGCAGGCCAAGCGAAAAAGTTACGATAATCGCGGTTCCGATATTGTGACGTATATCGTCGATCGGAACATCAATTTCACCAACGTCTGCAACGTCTATTGCAAGTTTTGCGCTTTTTATCGCACCGAAAAAGACCTCGATCACTACGTTATTTCGTTTGAAGAGCTCGATCGGAAACTGGACGAACTGAGCGCGGCCGGGGGCGTGCAAATCTTAATGCAGGGCGGACATCATCCGAAGCTGAAATTGGATTGGTACATCGATTTGCTGCGGCATATTCGAGGCAAATATCCGCATATCAACGTGCACGGATTTAGCCCGCCGGAATTCCAGCATTTTAGCGAGACCTTTCGAATGCCGTTACGCGAGGTCCTCATGCGCTTCAAGGATGCGGGCCTCGGTTCAATTCCGGGCGGTGGCGGCGAAATCCTGGTCGATCGAGTTCGAAAGCGAATTTCACCATTAAAAATCAATAGCGATGAATGGCTGGAAGTGATGGAGGTAGCGCACGAGCTTGGATTGAAATCGAGTGCGACGATGATGTTTGGACACGTTGAAACGCTGGAGGATCGGGTGGAACATTTGCAGCGCATTCGCGATCAGCAGGACAAGACGCGGGGGTTCACCGCTTTCATTTGCTGGACGTTTCAACCGGAAAATACAGTCTTGAAGGTGAAACGGAAAACCAGCGTTGCCGAATATCTCCGGACGCAGGCAATCGCGCGTATTTTTTTGGACAATATTGAGAACATTCAGAGCTCCTGGGTAACGCAGGGACCAGCGATTGGGCAGATCGCGTTGAAGTACGGAGCCAACGATTTCGGCAGCGTAATGATGGAGGAAAATGTGGTAAGCAGCGCGGGGACGACCTTTCGATTGAATGCGGCGGAGATCGAGTCGCTCATTCGAGACGCCGGTTACGAGCCGCGCCGGCGCAACAATTGGTACGAACTGCTCAGTTGAATTGACGGTTGTGGCGCTTGCAACCAATTGATGCCTTGACGATACTCGCCTCCTTTACGAAGTAATACCGCGTTCACCCGCAGCGGTTCGACGATATCCCCGACATGCCAAACATCTCGATATGCCGCCGTCTGCCGCACTCCGTTGCCGCTCTCGTTTGCCTGCTTGCTCTCTCGCAGACGGCACGAGCGCAATCACCGCCGGACGCGGCGCAAAGGCAGGGCCCGCCCATTGTTCGCTCAATCGACGTTCAATACTTCGGGCCGGTCACGATTGCTCGCTCCCGTGTGCTTGCCCAGATGCGAACGAAAATCGGGCAGCCCTATTCCGATATCGTGGCGGAGCAGGATATTCGAAGCATCTATAATACCGGCTCGGTGCAGAACGTGCGGGTGTTCGGCGAACCCGAGGGCGATGGCATGCGCGTAATCGTCGCCATTCAAACCCGTTCGATGTTGAACGAGATTCAAATCGACGGCGCCACCCGTATCAGTCCCAAGCGACTCCGCAAAAATCTTGGAGTGAAGCTAAACACCCCGGTGAAAGAAGAAGACCTGGAAAAGGGCCGGCAAAAAATCGAGGACATTTACAAGAGCCACGGTTTTAACGATGTCACGGTGGAGGTTCGACTCGAATCGATCGATGAAAAACGCGGCACGTCGCGCGCGGTTTACACGGTCAATGAAGGGATCAAAGGCGCGATTTCACTCGTCCGTTTCGAAGGCAATGCGCATTTTTCCGACAAAATTTTGCGCAAGCAGATGAAGACGAAAAAGAAGTCCTTCATCTCATTTATCGATAAATCGGGCCGCCTCGATGAAACGCAGTTGCAAGAGGACCTGGAGAAGGTGCGGGAGTTTTATCAAAATCACGGTTACATCGACATGACCGTGCGAGAGACACGGAAAGAGCGCACCGCCGGCGGCGCTCTGCAGATTGTGGTCAAAGTCGATGAGGGACCGCAATACCGCGTCGGCAAGGTGGAGGTGGTCGGATACAAGGCGACGACGGAACAAAAAATTCGCGCCTTGATAAAACTTAAGTCCGGCGCTGTCTTTTCTCCGAAAGGGATTAAAGACGACGCCAAGGCAATGGCCGACGCTTACGGGAGTGGCGGATACGTCGATTTAACGATCATTCCGGAAACATCGCCCGCCCACGGCGGTTTGATCGACATTACTTACAAGATTGAGGAGGGCGAACGCTCCTTCGTCGAGCGTATCAACATTTCGGGCAACACCCGCACGAAGGATAAGGTGATTCGGCGCGAAGTCCTGATCGCGCCAGGCGACGTGTTCAACACTGTGCGGGTGGAAACGAGCAAAAAACGTCTCGAGAACCTCGGATATTTTTCCAAGGTCGAAACCTTTCCTGTCGATACCGGTGTCGAGGGCCGTAAGGACCTCGATGTGCAAGTTGAGGAGAAGCGAACAGGCTCCCTCAACTTCGGCGCAGGATTCAGCACAGTCGATAGTCTGGTTGGTTTCATCGAGCTGACGCAGAGTAATTTTGACATTACCAACTGGCCCAGCTTTACCGGCGGCGGCGAAAAATTCCGGCTCCGGCTGCAGGCCGGTACCCAACGAAAAGATTTCGATCTGGCCATAACCGAGCCTTGGTTTCTGGATCGTCCGCTTTCGGTCGGCGGCGCTGCATTCTTTCACGAAGCGAATTATTTGAGTTCGATCTACGATCAACGCGAATACGGTTTTTCGATCGAAGCACGCAAGGGACTCACTCCCTTTCTCTACGGCACTGTCGGTTATCGATTAACCGAGTTCGACATTTTCAATGTGAGCGCGAACGCGTCTCAGCTGATTCAGGACGAAAAGGGAAATTCACTTAAGAGCCAGATATCCGGTACTCTTGTTTATGATAGGCGCGATAATCCTTTCCTTACTCGAACCGGCGAGCGGGTCGTGTTGACCACCTATATTGCGGGCGGATTTCTCGGCGGGAGTGAGCAGATCTACGGGTTCGATATCGAAGGCTCGAAATATTTTCATCTGCCCTGGGATACAATCCTGTTAATTAACGGCGAAGTCGCAGCCGTGGATAACTGGGGCACTGGCAATCGGGTTCGCATCTACGATCGTCTCTTTCTGGGCGGCTCGAACAACTTACGCGGTTTCCAGTTCCGTGACGTCGGTCCGCGCGACGCCAATGGTGAGCCGCTCGGAGGTAAGACGCTTGCCCGAACCACCATCGAATACACCTTCCCGCTGATCGAGAAAGCGCGTGGCGCGCTCTTCTATGACACTGGTTTTGTCAATAGCGATGCTTATGATTTCAGCACCAATCACATTGCCTCAGACATTGGATTTGGGTTGCGTCTAGACTTGCCCATCGGCCCACTTCGTGTTGACTACGGCATTCCCCTTCAAAGGGATGGCAGATCCGGGGGTGGAAAGTTCAACTTCAACGTCGGCTATCAATTTTGAACGGAAAAAAACAGGGGCGGTCTAATGCCCCGCCAACCAACCATACCTATTGTTTTATGAAGAAGCTTTTATCGCTCGCGCTCGCGTTAACCCTGGCGCTCCCGCTCGCGGCCTTTGCCCAAGGCGGTCTCAAAGTCGGCACCGTCGACATGAACCGCGCTTTTAAGGAATACAGCAAGACCAAGGACGCTGAGTCGAAGATCAATTCCGCGCGTGATGCCGCCAAGAAGGAGTTTGACGACCGGGCGGATGCTTACAAGAAGGCGCTCGAAGAGGTCAACAATTTGAACAAGCAACTGGATGCGCCCGCACTCAGTGCCGATGCCAAGACGCAGAAGGCGAAGGAGCGCGATGACAAGATCAATAACATCAAAAACATGGAGCGGGAAATCAACGAGTTCCGACAAACTCGTGAACGCCAATTGCAGGAACAGGCTCTGCGGATGCGGGAAGGAATCGTTAAGGAAATCACCGACATCGTGATGGAGCGGGTGAAGACGCAGAATATGGACCTCGTCTTCGATAAATCGGGCATGAGCTTGAATGGCGTGCCCCTGGTGATGTATGCGCGTGAGAACTACGACTTCACCAATGATATCGTCACTGCTCTGAACAAACCCGGTCGCACAAGCAGCGTGAGCACAGACGCCAAGACAAGCGACACCACCAGCACAAGTCCGGCTACGACAAGAACTGCGCCGAGCACAGTCGGAACTGCCACGCGCCCTTCGCCGGCCGCGACGGCGACGCCTAGAAAACCGTAAAGCCGTCTCTTCTTTTGCGAACGCACGCAGGCCTGCGCCCGCGTGCGTTTTTGCTTTAATGATGGCTGCCGTTCTCCAGCGGGGCCTGGCTGCGATGGCAATGCCCCTCGTAATTTGCAGAGTTGTTGTCGCGGCGCCGGTACAGCCCGCGGCCGATTGGCCAGTTACGCTAACCCATGAATCGCGCGGTAATTTTCCCGATTTGCGACCAGTGCACGCAACTTACGCCTTCAGTTGGAGCGGCATCACGGCGGCAACTGCCGACGCTTATTTCCATCAGGGCGAGGAAAGCACGTTCGTCTTGGAAGGAAAGGCCCGCACGGTGGGATTGGCGCGAGTATTGTGGAGGTTCGAGGTAAGTTACCGTTCAGTGGTCGACTCACGTACCCTCCACCCGATAGAGGTCCATCAACTGGAGAACGTCCGGTCGAAACGGATTGAAACTAATCTGAAATTCTCCAACGAGGGCGTAACGAGTACGCGCACGGAAAGCAATCGGCCGAAGTCCTCGGTAAACAATTTCCCTCTGCAGGATCTCAACGATCTGCATTCGGCCCTGCTTTATTTGCGCAGCCAGCCATTGCGTGATCGCAGCGTGTTCCGTGTCGCCGTATACCCAGCGAATTCCGCCTACGTCGCAACCGTCCGCGTAATTGGGCGAGAGCGGATCAGAGTGCGGACCGGCACCTACAACGCGATCAAATGCGATCTGCAGTTGGAACGTGTGAATAAAAAAAACCAGCTCGAACCACACCGAAAATTTAAGCGTGCTGTCGCTTGGGTTTCAGATGACAACGACCGCCTGCTTCTCCGAATTGAAGGCCAGTTGCTTGTTGGTACGATTGTGGCCGAAATCCAATCGGTCCACCTTGGTCAAATCGAAACCGCCAACTTTTAGTTGTCTTCGTCGCGGTCTCGATTCTCCGGGATCCACTCGCCTCGAACGGGCGGCAGATCCAACCGACGCGGCAAGGCCCTCCGCGGTGGAAAATCCCGGACCGGGAACTGCTGGCCAGGCAGCAATCCGAGTGAGGCCAGCGTGTCCATGTCGAAACGCCCATTTGGAGGAATACCGCTCCGGGACTGATAAGCGCGCAGGGAAAATTCTAACGCCGGTCCGTATATGCCGTCGATTTCCCCCTTATAGAAACCGCGGCGTCGCAACAAGGTTTGCGCGCCGACGATTACGCGTCGCTGTAATTCAGGCGGAGCCATTTCATATGGGGTCCTGCTAAAAATGCCACCACTCGAAACGGGGGGTGCCGGTGAATAAACCTGCCCGCTGCGCGGCACGACGGGAGTGACGGTGTTTGTCCCAGCACCAGGAACGCTCGTTTGCGGCGCGGGTGTTGCACTTTGGGTGATGCTCGGGGCCGAGGTCGAATTCAATGCCCGCAGGGTCTCTTCGTTTAATTCGCCCGTTACCTGCAAACCACTGCGGATTTGAAAGCGCCGAATCGCGGCCGTGGTGTCTGAATCCTTTTGACCGGTGATTTCGCCGTAATAGAAGCCCCGTTCCTTAAGAGCTTCCTGAGCTTGTTGTGTGGCAGCGTCGGCGAAACCGGATTGCGCCATCACTACGCTCATCAGCATAACCAGGCCTAGTTTCGCTTTCATTTTTCTACACATTTTGACTCTCTTATTTCCGGCTTATTCAGTCCGCCGATGGCCTCTCCGTCAGCACCGGGGCGCGGTGCTTTAGCGCGTCCCGATAGGCGAGAACGCCATTGCTGATTCCAATTGCGAGCTGCTCGCGATAACTCGCGTCGCTCAATTTCATCACATCATCCTTGTTCGTAAGAAAACCCGCTTCTACCAGTACTGCCGGATGCCGCACGTTGGCGAGGACGTAAAACTGCTCAGACTTTGTCCCTCGGTTGGCCGCCTGCGTCCGGCTTACGAGCTCCTGTTGAATAAAGCCAGCAAGACTCTGACTTTCAATGTTAGGCTCTTCGCTGGAAATCTTTTGTAAGAACGGCAACCACGTCGCGATTTGCGGTCCGCGCATCATTTGGTGCGCAGCAAAATAAGTTTCGACACCGCTGGCTAAAGGGCGCGAACCGTCATTGAAGTGGATGCTAACGAAGACTGCTGAACTAATTCGATTCGCAATGGCCGAGCGATCCGCGAGCGAGACATAGGCGTCGCCGACACGCGTCATTACGGTGGCCACTCCCTGGGCTCCAAGGAGGCGCTCGACCCGCTGGGCCACATCCAGGGTCAGGTCTTTTTCGAGAACGTTGCCCGACATGGCACCCGAATCCTGCCCGCCATGTCCGGGGTCCAGAATCACGACAGAGACCGGCTGAGGCCTCTTCGAACGCGTGATTATCCGCGGCAGGAATGGCTGGGAATTGAGCACCAATACAATAAACGAAGCGCTTATCAGGGCGAGGCCGAGCCACGCGATCACTTCCGCTGCGTTCTTCGACAGGCGGATGCGCCCCATCGCTTAGGCTGTGGTTAGATTTGGCAGTTCCGCTTCCTTGAGTGGACGATAGCGCACCGTCGCCGCGGTCTTGCGATCGAGGACGGCGGCTTCGATGACGCCCTCGCCCAGGCGCTCCACCCTCAGCGCACAAATTTGTTCACGCGAAGGGGTCTCGCTGGTTTCGGCGCCGCTCTGGCCAAGCGTCCAGGCGTCAAGGGCCAGTTGCAGCGCCATTGACAGTTCCTGACCCTCACGATGTTCGTTACGCAGAAATTCTTCCATCTGCTCGGCTGCGCCCTTCGCGCCCGATAAAACGGCGAACCCCGAATTCTTGTTCTTCGCCTGATTGACAATTATGGCGCCGTCGTATTCCACCCGCAGGAAAAGATCGTCTGCCGGGGTTGAACCGATTTCAACGAAGAGTAATCGGGCCAGAAACGGCGCGCCGTAGATTTGCTCGAAAGCGTTTTTCATGACCGGGCTAAGCGAGTAGTAAGCGAGCCGCCGCAGCGAAACGTCCGCAGCCGAACGAGTGAATCCTTCGGTGCTCGCAAGTTCGATTGCTGCCATTCGCAAACGTTCGATGTCGCCCGGATGACCAATCGCTCCCAGGGCAATCCGGTCGTAGATTTCGAAGAGCTTTTGTCGACCAACCGTGAACAAGAGAATGCCCTCGGCGTACCGGAGCGCGATAATGGGACTGCCCGATGCAAGCTGTGTCTCGATATACTCGCGGCGATTGGCAATCGCCTCGACCCAGCGATACGGCTCCTCGATCATGCTACCCGTTCGTGGAAAAGCCCGGCGATCTTTTCCTCCGACAACGTACTGATGCCATCGGCAGAAACGATTTTCATCACCGGAAAGATCTTAGCGTGCCGGTCTATGCCGCCGGTGGCCGTATCTGTTTCGGAGGCCGTATCGAGTGCTCGCAGAGCGACAATGACAGCCTCGTCTACCGTGAGTTTTTGCAGCGGTTTTTCGCCCCAGGTATTTTCATAATATAAAATTCCCCGCACAGCCGGCGACCCCGAGCCGGTGGCGGCAAAGTCGGTCGCTTCGAACTGCGCGCCCATCGCATCATAAAAGTAGAGGCGCGCGGAGGGCGAAGCGTTCGCATCGAAGGTGGCAAAAATCGGAACGACCACGCCGATGCCTTGGAGCGCGAAACCAAAATTGTCGCGCAGGAGTTTTGAAAGCGCGCGTACTTTCCCGTCGACGCTCATTTCTTGCAATTGGGTGCGTCGGAAAAATTGGAACGAATGTTCGAGCACGCGGGCCATTTCCCAGGCAGTAGCGGGAACGCCGGCGATGGCCATGATCGAGTGGCGATCGATCTCCAGAACCTTGTCAGCGCGGTCGTAAACAACCGTATTCCCAGAGGTGGCGCGCCGATCACCGGCAACGAGCACTCCATCGGCGAATTTGAATGCCAGAATGGTCGTGGACTGGGTGGGAATCAAATTTCCTAGCCCATTTGGCGCGTCGATCTGCGAAACCGGCGCGATCAGGCCCTGGCGCCGCAGCAATTCAGGAAAATCTTCCGCGCCGCCCGCTGGCCATTGGAGCGGCTGCATGCGCGCATCCATTATTGACCGGTGCGTTGCCGGTAGCGCTTCGACTGGTTCGGATCGACCTTGCGCATCTTCTTGAGCAGGTCCTTGGTGTCGGGGCGCGAAATATCGGGGGAACGGGGTCCATCGCCGTCGCCCTGTTTAGGGCCCCAGGGCATGGGTTCCACGGGTTTCTGGATGCGCTCTGGCATAAAAAAATTTACGGGAAAAACCTCTTTTCCGCAACCGGCGCACTTTGTCTTTGGCGAAATCGGCCGCGCTTGCCTCTCCTCCTGGCCAATGCGAAAATTCCGGCCATGAAACCAATGGCGGTGGCGACAGCTTTGCTGCTCTCAATTGGCGTTGCCAGAGGGCAAACGCCGGAAAATTCACCCGCGCCACAAATTGAAGCACTCACAAAAAAAGTCGACGAGATCAACAGCAAGATTGATGCGCTCTCACAACAGCTTTTGAAGCTCGAGCAGCAAATTTCCCGCCCTGGCGTTGTGATCGGCGAGGCGGCACCGGCCAGTTCCATTTCCTCGTCCAGCGTGGCCAGCACGGCCGCATCTCAGAGCAACGGCAACTCACATGTAGTGGCGAAAGGAGAAACGCTGACTGCCATTGCCAAACAGCACAAAGTCAGCGTCGAAGACCTGCAAAAATTCAATCACATCGAGGATGGTCGAAAATTGCAGGCCGGCCAGACCATCATGATTCCGTCTGCATCCGCCACCCCGGCCGCCAGCGCCTCTCCCTCGCCTTCGCCCTCCGCGCCGGAGTGAGCGGAAAAGCGGGGCGCCGGTTAAACGCCTGCTGAAATCTCAGCCTCGCCCGGAACCTCGAGCAGACTTTGTTCGCACAATCGCGCGTACTTTCCGTCCAGGGCGAGCAGTTCTTCGTGGGTGCCGCGTTCGATGACGCGCCCGTGATCGAGCACCAGAATCTGATCGGCATGAACGATTGTGGATAAACGATGCGCAATTACGATCGAGGTCCGCTGAAACATCAAATGTTCGAGCGCTTCCTGGATCAGTCGTTCCGTGGCAGTGTCTACGCTGGCAGTCGCTTCGTCCAGAATCAGGATAGGTGGATCCTTGAGCAATGCCCGCGCAATCGAAAGTCGTTGTTTTTCCCCGACACTTAATTTTACGCCGCGCTCTCCCACCACACTGCTCAAACCCCGTGGCAGCCTATCGATAAAAGGCCGGGCATTTGCCGCCTCCGCTGCCTCGAGCAGCTCCGCGTCGCTCGCGCCCGGTTTGCCGATAAGCAGGTTTTCCCGAATCGTCCCGTTAAAAAGGAAATTTTCTTGCGTCACCATGCCGATCTGCTCGCGCAACGCGCGAACGTTGACGTCGCGAATCGATTTTCCATCAACCAGGATTTCGCCGCGATCGAACTCGTAAAAACGGGACAGCAAATTGATCAGCGTCGATTTGCCTGCGCCCGTCTTGCCTACCAGAGCGATTGTTTCACCAGGACGCGCATGAAATGACACATTGCTCAGCGCCGGCAACTCCGCCGAATAACTGAAGCTCACGTCCCGGAATTGAATGTCGCCGCGAACGGCCGATGAGAATGGCCTGCCGCGTTGGGACTCCGCCGGTTCGTCAAGAATTTCAAACACCCGCTCGCCCGCCGCGCGACCCGCTTGGATTAGTTGATTTAGCTGATGCAGTTTCCCAATCGGTTCATAAAGAAATCCGGTCAGCATCAGAAAGGCGACGAGATCCCCGAGCTGCATGGCATCGCTTAGCACCGCCTGCGCTCCCACTGCCACCACCAGCACGATTCCGAGCGAGCCCAACAGATACATCGAAGGGTGGTAAAGCGCCCAGACCCGCATCACGACCAGCGTGCTCCGGCGCAGTTCGTCGCTTACTTCATTAAAACGGGCGTGTTCTTCGCGCTCCCGCACAAAGCTTTTGATCTGTCGGATGCCGGCGAGATTATCGTGCAGCAGCGAGTTCATCGTCGATGATGCCTGGCGCTGTAGTCGATAACGGCGATGCGCAGTCAGCGTGTACCAAAGCGCGCCTCCCGCCAGAAACGGTACCGGCGCGAGCGCGAGAAGGGCTAATTTCGCGCTCACATAAAACATTACTCCAAGTACGATCAGCACCTGCAGCGTCGCTACTGCCCCTTGCTCCACGCCATCGATCAATACCCGCTCGACTGAGCTCACGTCTTCGAGGATTCGAGTCATCAGGTCCCCCGTCGCCCGATTATCAAACCAGCGCAGAGGGAGAAATTGAATGTGGGAGTAAAGATCGCTCCGGAAATCAAAAATCACTTTTTGTTCGAAAGTGTTGTTAAGAAAGAGGCGCAAGCCATCCATCCCGTATTGGAGAACAAATGCGACAGCCGCAAATAACACGAGTGGCATCAACCGCTCTGGATGATGGCCGCGGACTACTTCATCAATAATACGCTTGGTAACGGCCGGAAAGACGATGACCATCAGGGTGCCGAGGATTGCGGAACCCAGAGTCGCCAATCCCAGCCAGGGATAACGCTTTAAGTAAACGAACACACGCCAGATGGTTTTCATCGCTTGTTATCTCGCGGCAGAGGCATCCTGTTTGTGATGTATACAATTCCACAGCCTCGAGCGCTCTGCCACTTCAGCGCGGAGTCCAAACGGGCGGACTGGATCTCACCGGCGGCCAATCACACGTGATCGCCGTGATGTTTGTGCCGGTTTTTGAAGGTTAACTCCGCGATTCCAGATTTATCAAGCTCTCCCAGGCCTTCCGTGACCATTGCGTCGTATTGCTGCTTCGTCGCTTTTGCCAACGGCAGATCGAGACCGAGCTCGCGGCCCAGTTCAAGGGCAATGCCGCTGTCTTTGGCCGCATGCGCCGCGGAAAAAAAGACACCGTGTTCGCGATTTTGCATGTCTTCGCCGTCGGTTTGCAAAACGCGTGAGGCGGCGCCGGTCTCGGAAAAAACCTCCCGCAACATAGGGAGGTTGAGACCAAGCGCATCGCCCAGCCCGAGCCCTTCGGCCAGCCCGGCGGTATTGATGTTCATGACCATGTTGACAAGCGCTTTCACTTTCGCGGCCTCGCCCGCTTTGCCGATATAGCGGACGGTCTTTCCCAGTTTCTGCAATAGCGGCTCGGCCTGGCGAAAAACCTTTTCGTTACCAGCGCACATCAAATAAAGCGTACCTTCACGCGCCTGAGTGATGCTCGATGCCATGCACGCTTCAAGCGCGCTCGCTCCCGCTTTTGTAGCGAGACGTTCAACCTCAATGTGCACCCGCGGAGTAAGCGTCGCGCAATTGATGAACAACTTGCCGGATGCGCTGACTAGCAAACTATCGCCTGATTCGGCGAAAATTTGTCGCATCGCCGCGTCATCGCTCACCACCGTTATGATTACGTCTGATTCAGCTGTCACTTCCGACAAATTCTGGCAGGCGGCGCAGCTCAACTCAGAAGCCAGCGCGGTGGCGGCCGCGCGATTTCGATCGTAGATGGCCGTGACGCGGAAACCGGATTCCACCAGATGGCGGGCCATGTTCGCGCCCATTCGTCCGACCCCGACAAATCCGACGTTCATTGGCCGGCAAAGAATGGGTTGTGTTCTTTTTCTTCTGCCACCGTCGTGAGAGGGCCGTGTCCGGGACAAATGATGGTGTCGTCGGGCAAAGTGAGAATCTTTTCCAGATTGTTTTTGACTGCGTCTTTGTAAGAAACATTTCCGCCCCCCATTGATCCGGCAAAAATCGAGTCACCAACAATGGCAAGCGGGTGTTTGAGTCCAGTGACAAAGTAAGTCATTCCTCCCCGCGAGTGTCCCCAGGTCAGCAGCGATTTAATCTTCAACTGTCCAATTTTAAATTCCTCACCTTCGCCGATTGCCTTTGCACCAGGGGCCGATTCGCGTCCTGAAATAAAAACGGGTGCACCGGTGACCTTAACCAGTCGCGCGAGATCCGCGATATGGTCCGCGTGAGCGTGAGTCAGCAAAATCAGCTTCACCGTTAATTTTTCCTTCGCAATCCGGTCGACCATGGGCTTGCAATCTGCCCCGCTGTCGAATGCAACGGCTTCCCGCGAGCCTGGATCCCAAACCAGGTAGGCATTTACACGTATGTCGTGGAAGGGAGTGTTGAAGACAGCCAAACCGTCGATCTCCCCGACCGACGGCCGATATTCGTTTTGCGCCAGGTCCCGCAAGGCGCGCGCGCCCAGGCCCAGTACCGGCGCAACACGAAAAAGGGCCAGCTCGTCAAAATGTCCGCCACGCAATTTGCGGATTGCGCTCGCGTCGATGCGGGCTTTTTCCGCCAGCTCGCCGTCGGAAATCTCCAGTCCGCGCTGCGCCTTACCGATGACATCGGCGAAATTGTCTTCCAATGGAATCATACCGTTCCTTTCAGAGAATGTGCAGCTTCCGCAGTCCTTAGTTCATCAATTTGACGCGGCAGCAGCTTCTCCATCATGGCAGCGACATCGCGCACCGTCACGCTTTTGCCGTTCTCTTTTTCAATTGACGTCATGCTCACACCGCTAATCCCGCATGGTGTGATTTCCGCAAACGGTGCGAGATCGCCGCATACGTTAAGGGCGAAGCCGTGCATGGTAATCCAATGCCGGACCCCCACGCCAATTGACGCGATCTTGCGATTCTCCGCCCACACACCGGTCAAGCCGGGGCGGCGCTCCGCGGCGATTTTGAATTGCCCAAGCAAGGCGATGAGCAAGCCTTCCATCCAGCGCAAATATCTGTGTAAATCCTGTCCGCAGCCGTGCAGATCAATAATCGGATATCCGATCAGTTGACCGGGGCCGTGATAAGTCGCCTGGCCACCGCGATTGACCTCAAAAACCGGGTGCGCCAGATGTCCCGCTCCACGCAAACTGGTTTGATCGGGGGTCCGCCCGATCGTGTAAACGGCATCGTGTTCGAGCAAAAGAACAGTATCCGGTTTTGCGGTGGAAACGCGTTTTTGGGCGACAATCTTCTCCTGCAAAGCAAGCGCTTCAGCGTAAGGGACGCGACCAAGCCAGCGCGTTTCTAAGGCGCCGCTCATATCTGTGTGGCTGAGGGCATTCCTAATCGCGCCGCCTCCACCGCACGTAAATGCGTTAGGGCGATGGCGAGCGCATCAGCCGAGTCCGCCTGCGGTGTTTCCGTAAGTCCGAGAAGCGCCCGCACCATGAAGGCTACCTGATTTTTACCGGCGGCGCCTGTCCCAACCGTAGATTGCTTGATGCGGGTAGGACTGTACTCGAAAACCGGCAAGCCGCTCTCCGCCGCGGCGAGGATCGCCGCCCCGCGGGCGGCCCCCAGCAGGATCGCAGTCTTGTAACTCTGTACGTAAATCACCGCTTCCAGGGCGCAACAATCCGGCTTGTGTTCGTCGATGAGTTCGACAAGCCGCCGGCGAATCGCGACTAGACACATCGAAGACTTAAGGGCACCGGCATTGTGAATCGTGCCGAAAAACACGGCGCGCGGTTTGCCGTTGGCCGCGTCTACAACTGCGACGCCGGTATTTCGCAGTGAAGCGTCAATCGCGAGCACACGCATTGGGTTCAACGCGTGGCAAAGCCGAGCGCGAGAAAAACGCAACCGATCACACCAATCAAAAGGCTGACGAACCAATAAAGCCGCCGTTTTGTTAGGACGGAAATGGCGGCGATGGCGATCGCAATCTGAAACATCGTCACACCGCGGGCAAAAATTTCGTGTTGATGGAAGTTCTTTTTCGCCTCGGTCTCTTTTGCCCGGGCTTCGGTTTGAATTTCGCTCTGCTCTTCCTGGTATTTTTCGGCTTTGGCCCGGTCTTGTTCGCTGCTCGCACCACTGAGCGTCGTCTTCGCATCGAGCACAGCAGCTTTAATCCCCTTTGCCTGGTAATAGGCCCATCGATCAGAGGACTCGATCTGACTCATCATTGCTTCATTGGCGCGAGCGCCGGAAAGAAGAGCTGCGATCGCGGCCAGCACCGCCAAAAGGGCCGTGCTTAGCGCCACCCAGGAAATCCAGCCTTCGCTGTGATGCGCCTGGTGATGAATCTCTTCGTGCAGTTGCTCCAGTGGCACCTCGGCTTCTTCCACAGCGCCTAGCTTAGAATTACGCCTCTTCCGTTCAAGATTGAATCGAGCTTGTGGCAATGGATATCTCTCTCCAGTGAGCGGATTTGTCATCGCCGCCGCTGATTTTGTTTGAAGATGCGAGAGCGTCACCGGAGCGTAAGCTCGTCATGCCTCGTCAATACACGCTGCAACGCTCCCATCCCACGGTCGGAGGTGCGATTGATTACGCCGCCGATCTGAATGAGCAGCAATATGCCGCCGTTACGGCGCGGCCCGGACCGCTCTTGGTTATTGCCGGCGCGGGTTCCGGCAAAACCCGGACGCTCACCTACCGGGTCGCCTATCTGCTCGAGAACGGCGTGGACGCCCGCAATATCCTGCTCCTGACGTTCACCAATAAGGCCGCGCGGCAAATGCTGGATCGCGTTTCAAATTTGCTTCCCCTTGACGCAACCGGAATTTGGGGTGGCACCTTTCATTCGATCGGCAATCGGATGTTGCGAAGGCACGGGAGCGCGCTCGGCTATTCGTCCGGTTTCACCATCATGGACCGCGAAGACCAGAAGGATCTGATTACGACGGTAGTGGCGAATTCGGGAATTGATCCAAAGGAAATTCGTTTTCCCAAGAGCGACGTGTTGGCCGATCTCTTCAGCTTTGTTGTCAATACCGAGCGCCCAATGGACGAACTGCTAGCGGAGAAGTTTCCCTATTTTTTACCGTTGCTCGAGCAGATCAAGGACGTGCACGCGCGTTACGAGCGAAAGAAAAAAGCCACTAACTCGCTCGATTTCGATGACCTGCTCGAGAAAACGTTGCGCATGTTGGTCGAGCACGAACACATCGCAGCGTTTTACCGCCGCCAGTTCCAATTCATTCTCGTCGACGAATATCAGGATACGAACAAGATCCAGGCAGATTTTATCGACACCCTCGCCTCCGAGCACAAAAACGTAATGGTGGTGGGTGACGATGCGCAGTCGATCTACTCCTGGCGCGGAGCGAACTTTCAGAACATTCTCGAATTCCCGAAGCGTTATCCTTCGGCGCAGATATTCAAAATCGAACTGAACTATCGCAGCGTCCCGGAAATTCTCGAGGTCGCGAACAGTGCGATCGCGGCCAACATCCAACAATTCAAAAAAAATCTCAGCCCGACCCGGGATTCTAAAGCGGTGAAGCCGGCCTTGGTGGCGCTGAACGACGGCAGTGAGCAGGCGCAGTTTGTTGCCCAGCGCATCCTCGAACTACGCGATGAAGGAGTGGAGCTGAACGAAATCGCTGTCCTCTATCGCGCGCATTATCATGCGGTCGAATTGCAGCTCGAGTTATCGCGTCGCGGGATACCCTACCAGATCACGAGCGGTGTTCGCTTTTTCGAACAGGCTCATATCAAAGATGTGGCAGCTTTTCTTCGTTTCGTCGCCAACCCACGGGATGAAGTTGCCTTTAAACGCATGGTCCGATTGCTGCCGGGGATCGGCGGGAAAAATGCGGAGAGCCTTTGGAATGGTTGGGAAAAATCACTCAATCAAAACGGGGATGTCGACTCATGGAGCGAACGGCTGTCGGCGCTGAGCGTCGGCGCGCGGTCGAGAAAAGCCTGGGAGCAGCTCGCCCACACCCTTGACGAGATCGCGCCGGCGGCGAAGCCGAATCTACCGAGCGAAATGATCGTCTCGGTGGTCGAGGCGATTTACGACGATTACGCGAAGGCAAATTTCACTAACTACGAGCTTCGGCGCGAAGATTTGAACC
>DASXIC010000095.1:0-22094 GCA_036498205.1 Chthoniobacterales bacterium
AATCCACGATGATTACGAGCAGCTGCGCCTGACTGATTCGCTGACGGATTTCGCCGAAAGATTCGGTGCAGATGATCCGCTGGTGAAACAGGTCCTCGCGGGAAAATCTCCACACGCTCGAGCGGTTGAGCTGGTCAGCGGCACGAAATTGAAAGATGTCGCGTTTCGCAAAGATCTGTACCGGAAGGAGGCCGGCGCATCGCAGGATGTGCACGATCCCATGCTGGACTTTGCCCGCCTGGTCGACGGACCGGCCCGCCAGGTACGAAGAGAACACGGCGCCCAAGAAGAGCTGAAGCAACAGGCTTACGCAGAGATCGCCAAGGCGCGTTTTGCGTTGGAAGGAACCAGCAGTTATCCAGATGCCACATTTACCCTCCGACTATCCTACGGAACGGTCCGCGGTTATGAGGAGGACGGGAAACAGATTGCGGCCTTTACCAATTTCGGCGGTTTATATCAGCGCGCGGCCGAGCACAACAACCAGCCTCCGTTCGATCTGCCCCGGCGCTGGCTCGATCGCCAATCAAAGTTGAACCTGAACACGCCGTTCAATTTCATTTCCGATGCCGACATTATTGGTGGTAACAGCGGCAGTCCTGTTGTGAACAAAGCGAATGAATTCATCGGAATAATTTTCGACGGCAACATTCAGTCCCTCGTCCTCGATTGCATATTCAGTGACAAGCAAGCGCGGGCGGTCAGTGTCGATTCCGCAGCGATCAGCGCAGCGCTGCGGAAGGTTTATGATGCGAACGCGTTAGCGGACGAAATCGAAGGCACGAAAAAATAGCTATTTCCCCAGGGGGGTAGTGATGTCCGTGCCGGCCGGAGGAGTGAATTCGAAAACATTCGCCGGCAGAGGCGCGTGTCCGTGGTTCGCATACGTCGTCACAATCTCGTCCCCATTTGGCTGGAGCATCCGGGTCTGCACCACATGCAAATCCGAATCCAGCGTGATCTCCAGCCGCTGGAGTAATCGCCGGAGCGAAGGAACACGCGGTTGCAGCTCGAGAATGACGTGATCGCCTTCTTTGCTCCCAGTGACGTGATAGTTACTCTCCAGGTTCTGCAGGCTCAATCCCGCAGTTAAGGCTGTTACACCTGCGTCCAGCGGCGAACGTTTCGCCAGCGAGTAACGCTCCGCTGATTTAAATTTCGGATAATAAATCCAAAGCTGCTGTCCGTCGCTAACTGTGACACTTGGAGCATTTCCTTTATTCTCACGGCGGAATTTGTTAGGCGCTTGAAACCAGACCTTGCCGCTGGTTGCGATTGGCTCGTCAAGGAGATGAACTTTTCGCCGCTCTTGAAAATCAGCCTGCAGATTCGGTGTCGTCGCCCGCTTCTCACGAACGCGCGCTAACAAAGTCTTGACCTCGTCCGGCGATAGCGGTTCCGCCCGCGCACTGAGACAGGATAACGCAACCAGAAATGCGAAAATGAAAATTTTACGCGTGTTCGTGCTGAAGTTCACGTTTGTTTAACCGTTCGTCTGGCAACTTGGGTTTAGCCGCCACCGCTGCGGGAAGAGTAAAGAAAATCGTTGCGCCCAAGCTCCAGAAAAGCCCAAGGGCGCAGGCGACGCCAAGACCGCTCAGGGTCGGATTATGAGCCCAGCCAAGCGAGCCGAAACCGGCGATCGCGGTCAGGCCAGCCAGAACGACCGGTTTGATTACACCGGCGAGGTCGCGAGCAACATCGGTGCTGCGTTGCCAGACCAGGAGAACATAAATTCCGTAATCAACACCGATGGCAAGAACGAGCCGAAACGCCAGCACATTTAACAAGTTTAATGGCACATGTAGCAGCTTCATCGAGGCGATCATGGCACCGATGGCGAAGGCGAGTGTGAGGACCTGCACCAGCCATAAGCGCAGATCGCGATAAAGTACGGCCAGCAGTGAAGCGTCGAAGACCGCCATCAGCGCGCTGATAAAGAGCAGCTGGCGGCGAGACCATGGCACGAGGTCAGTCAAAGTGTAACTCCAACCCGAAAGAGTGATGGGAACTCCAGCGTCCGGCAGGTCACGGGCGAGCGCGCTTTTTTGTTCTTGCGTCGAGACCGGCTGATTCGTCGTAACAAAGCCGGTCGTCAGCAGTGGGTCATGTCCAAAGTAGCGATCGATCAGAAACCACCACGCAGAGTTTTGCGGCAGCTCATCACGCCATGGTCTAATTCGGTAATCGGGGGAGGCCGATATCTGCAATTGATCGAGCAGTTGAAAGGCGGAAGCGAATGCCGCGCTGCTGAAGCGATTTTGCGCAAGAGCGCTCTTTAAAGCCGCCCGCGCCGCTTCAAAATCAACCGAAGCAAGACGCTCTCGATTTCGTTCGATGTTCCGAGGTGCGAGAGCCAGAGCATAGGGTGTAGAGAAACTCTTGATTGCTCCATTCCGTTGCAGTTGCGCCCAATGCTCCGAAATCGCTTTCCAGTAATCATGTAATTGCTGTTCGTCTTTTGCCCGCACGATCCCAAGGACGGGCTCCCAGCGCACCGGCATCTTTTCCATGATCAGACTCAACGCTCTTCCGGCGCGACTATTCTTCGGCTCCATCGATCTGGCGTTAGCAATGAACGTGAGCGGGATTTGCGGGAGAATGGCAATAGTCACCAACGCAATCAGAACGGGGCCGCTAAAAGCGAGAATGGTCCGCGGTCGATGCAACATGCGCCCGACGTAGGTTTTTACGGCCGCCAAAATCCAATCGCTCCGCCGTGGCTTGGTCCGGCTTGGAATAAAGAGGAAGAAAATTGTCGTCATCAAAACCGCGGCAGCGGAAATGCCAATTGCAATCAGGACGCCAAGTTGGATGAATCCCGAGGAATTACTCAGGACGAGAGCGAGGAAACCGACCGCGGTGGTTAGGGCACCAAAAAATATCGCGCGTCCGAGATGATGGATAGAATCTGCAATCGCGGCTGGATGCGTCACCCCTTCGTCCCGTCGTTGTTGGTAACGGCCATAGATCAGGATGGCAAAATCCACGCCGAGCCCGACCAGGATCGCGCAAAAACCGACCGTCACCATGTTGAGGTGGTGGAAAATGAGAAGACCGACAGCGAGCGCGATCAGGCAGCAAAGAAGAAGAGAGAACCCCATCCCGACCAACGGCAGCCAGCGATGAAACCCGATAAAGAAAACGGCGCCGACAAGGGCAATTGAACCAAGCAACGTCACGTAAATATCGTGTCGCATGCTCAAGGAAACTTCCGAAACGTAGGCGGAACGACCGGTGACGAGCACTTCGAGCTTGCCCCCATCCCAATCCTGCAGGGCGGAGGCGCGAAACTCGTTCACTTGTTTCATCAATCGCTGGCACTCGAATGCGCTGATGCTTGGCTGATTGGTCACGACTGGAAAAAGCCGCATCGTGTTGTCGGGGGAAGTGAGCGGTTGGTCGCCTTCGAGAGCAACATTGCCGGCAAAGGGTTTTAACGCCGGGGCAATTAACCCCAGCGGATCCAAGCTGAGCTCGATTTCAGGCCGCGGAGATCCGCTTTCAATTGCATGGCGTAACTGGGCAAGTCTCTCCTGAATCTTTTGCGGCTGGAGTAGAGAAATGGCGCGATCAAATTCGTCCGGCTCAAGGTTTAGCAAAAGCGGCAGCGCAATACGCTGAAGGTCGGCGATCCCCTGAGGAGTTTCCATCGGCGAACCCGCAAGCACGCGCACGCACCAGGGCTGGCTCTTTAATCGCTCCGCGAATTTTGGCGCGAATTCCTCCAGCTTGTCGATATCGTCCGGCTGACAAAGCAACGCGAAGGTGAGTTCCCGTGTTTGCTCGAATTGGTTGTTGTAAACTTTCAGGCCCTCAACCGAGGGGAAACCGCGTGGGAGAAGATTTAGCACCTCGGTGTCGAGCTGGATCCGCGTGACCAGAATGACGAGAGTCAACGCCGCGATCGCCACCACGATTCCCCACATCAATTTGCGGCGTTTGGTAACAAGCTGAGCGACTGTTTCGCTAAATTGCATCATCACAGATCGTACCGGTTCCGATCAGAACCGAAGCACGAAAATTTCTCCGCCCTGACTGACACGAAGGATTGGTTTCTGCGAATTACGCAGGATTTCCTCGCGCAAGGCGAGCCAGCCGCGAGCCCGGACTGGTGCGTGCGCTATTGATCCCGACCACGGCAACCCTGCCAGCGGACCCTGCAGGCGGGCGAACTGCGGGTCGGTCCGCACCAGCAACAACGCCACGCCCGGGCCCTTCGTAAACGTCAGTTCGAAATCGCCCTGATTTGAAAAACGAACAAGCACTTCGCCAATTATTGCGCGTCTTGGTCCGCGGTAGGAAAGTTGACCGCTGCGAGTGGTCCACTGCCGCGTCGGCTCGGCGAACTGATGGATTGCGCAACCATTGTAGAAAAGCGTCAGCAGGAGAGCGACCGCAGCAACCCTAATCATATTAGGCGGACGCCGTCTCAAGCGACGATGGGGTCGTAGTTTGCGTTTTGGTTTTCGGGACAAGCGAAAGGCGGGGGCATAGCGGCCACCGCTTTTGCAAACGGACAATCAAATAAAACAGTTCCATTCGCCAGCGAATCGCGAAACGGTTACCAATATTTCCACCGAGAACGGCATTCACCGCCGGCGGAATCTGCAAAACTTGCTGCGGATACAAGAAGACTTCGATAAATTCCTTTGAATACCAGGCGTCGACAAAGCGCAGATAAACATCCATCGCGCGATTAACCAGCCGATCGTAACGGGCAAAAAGCCGGGCGCGTCTCTTCGGATGCTCCATGACTTCGAGCAGCGCGTCGGCCGCAGTTTCGCCGGCCAGCACGGCTAAAAAAACCCCGCTGCTGAAAACCGGATCGATGAAACCGGCGGCATCACCGGCCAGCAGCCAGCGATCCCCGTGCAGGCTCTTCATCCGATACGAGAAATCAGCGGCAACGTGGACCTGGGAGACGCGCCGGCCCTGCCCGAGTCGATCGGTAATGACCGGTTGTTCGGCGACCGAGCGATCGAAAAACTCCTCAGCCGACAACTTTGAGTTTTTGAATTCCGCCGCATCCAAAACGATTCCAACGCTGGTACGGTCATGGTTGAGCGGAATAATCCAGAACCAGCTATTCAGTGCGCGCACCATTCTTGTCAGAGTGCCGTCTATTCCTGGTTCACGTGCGACACCATCGTAATGAGCAAAAAGCGAGAGCTTTTTTAAGTGTTGGTAATTCTTCTTCAAATTGAATTTGTTTCCGAGAAAGGAATTTCGCCCGCTGGCATCGATGAGGTACGCCGTGCGTAACTCGCGTGTCTGACCATCAGACCCGCAGACACGAAGTTGTACGCCATTCTCGTCAAAAGCGGCATTCTCCACACTGGTTTCCTGGTAAATTTCCGCCCCGTTCTCAGCCGCATGATCGAGTAGCAGTTTGTCGAATTCTGAGCGCGTCACCTGCCAGGACCGATCGGTCTTGGCGCCAAATCCATCCTTAAAATAAAATTTGGCTTCTTTCTCGCCACCGGCATCGGCCATAACGCCCCCGAACTTTTCGATAAACCCGGCCGCTGACATTTTTTCCTGAATGCCGAGGCGGGTGAACGCGGCCATGCTGAAAGGCAAAAGGGACTCGCCGATATGAAAGCGTGGGAACTTATCGCGCTCCAATACAACAACGCTTCGACCTGCCTTGGCCAGCAAGGTTGCGGCTGTGCTGCCGGCCGGACCGCCCCCGATTATCGCGACATCGTAATTTTGCACCGCGCACAAAGTAGCTAACTTCGCCACGAATCAAAGCCGCTTGCTTGTAAGGCAACCGCTTTCGCGTTAACAGACCGCCAGATGAAATTGATCGATCGTTCTGTCAGTCGAGAGCTGATCGTGAACCTGTTGTTCGCAATTTTCGTTCTCAGTCTGGTCCTGGTAGTCGGGAACATTTTCCGCAAGCTGCTTCCGCTGCTGGTAAACCATGACGTGCCGATGGAATATCTTGTCAGCTTTATCGCTTACGTCCTCCCTTTTTCGTTAATTTTTACTATTCCATGGGGACTGTTGACGGCCATCCTGCTCGTGTTCGGCCGGCTTTCGGCGGATAATGAGTTGATCGCGCTTCGCGCCAATGGTGTGAGCGTTCCGCGGGTCTGTCTTACACTTGGTTTACTGGCGATGCTCGCGACCGCTGTAAGCTTGTGGCTCAACGTCCAGGTCGCTCCAGCCGCACAGGAGAAATTGCGCTCGAGTTTGTTCGACCTTGCCACCCGCAATCCAATGGCGCTTTTCGGCAGCGATCAGGTGATTGATGAATTTCCGGGTCGCAAGATCTACGTCGGGAAGAAAGAAGGAAATAAACTGGAAAATATTACCGTGTTCGAGTTGAACGACGAATCGCTCCCGGTGCGAGTGACTTTTGCACGCACAGGAATGTTGGAAGCCGATTTGGCAAACAAGCGCATTCTCATGCATCTCTACGAAGCGCGTTACCAGCAACGGGATGAAAAAAATCCCTACGATCTTCGCAAGATCCACGATGGAATTAATATGGCGGAAGGAACGCTTCCGATCAGTCTGGACGAGTTGTACGAGAAACAGAAAAAGCGCCCAAGCCGGTCCGCTCTTTCCATTACCCAGCTTGTCGACCAATTGCAAAGCAGTGACAAACGCGAGCGGAGCGCCAGCCGGACCGAACTAAACAAACGTTTCTCTTTTCCATTTTCCTGTATCGCCTTTGCCCTGGTCGGAGTTCCGCTTGGAGTGACTGCCCATCGACGTGAGACGACAATTGGATTTCTGCTCAGTCTTGTCATTGCCGTCTCTTATTTTCTTTTCGTTATTATCGCCGATACACTTCGCAACAATCCAAAGGTTCACCCGGAATTACTGGTCTGGTTTCCGAACGCCCTTTTCATTGCGCTCGGTGCGCTGCTTTTCTTTCGCCTAAGCCGGCGTTAGGGAGTTCGCCCGCACAACTCGGTCGGATAACGCCAGGCAGGCCAGGAACTTTTTACGTTGCTCAGGCGACCGCGGGCATTCGTTATTCCGATGTTTCAGCGACGGGAGTTTAAGTTCACGCCGTTTTTCCCGCTGAATATGACTCTGCAAATCCTGGTAGTCGAAGGTCACGGAGATACTCGTCGTGGCCTCACTGGATTACTTGGGCACTTTGGCCATTCTATTTCGGCGGCCGATACGGTCCAAAGCGCGGTGGCATTTGTAAAAGCAAAGCGTTTTGATGCCATCGTTACCGACCTGGGTCTGCCGGATGGAAGCGGGAGCGATGTAATTCGGGAAGCCAAGCGGCGACAAGATATTGCGGGTGTCGCGCTCACGGCCAACGATGACGACGCGGAAGATGTCGCTCGTGAGGCCGGGTTCGATTATCGCCTCACCAAACCGGTGGATTTCGACGGGTTACGTGCTGTGCTCCAGCAAATCGTCTCAAACCATCGCAGTGCGCTCGCCTGAGCGTAAGCAAGGCACGGTTTCGGATTAGTGATCAAACCGCGTCCTTCACTTCGTCGGTAATCACATGAAATTTCAGCAGCTTCGCGCTGCCGAAGTTTGTTGTTAGGGCGACATCGGCAGCATCGCGCCCTATCGCCATTAGCACGCGCCCAATTCGCCGCTGATTGTGCCGGGCATCGAACGTGTGCCATTTTCCGCCGAGATAAACTTCGAACCAGGCACTGAAATCCATTGGATAAGGCGCCGGGGGGACTCCGATGTCGCCCAAATAGCCAGTGACATAGCGAGCTGGAATATTCATGCATCGGCAAAACGTCACCGCCAAATGCATAAAGTCGCGGCAAACTCCCTTGCCATCGGTGTAGACTTCGAGGGCGCTTTTTTGCGAATCGGCGAAGTGATAGCCAAAGGTGATATGATTGTGCACCCAATCGCAAATCGCCTTCGCTCGTTGCCATCCTGGCGGTGTTTCCCGAAAAAGTTTCCAGGCGATGTCGTTCAGCTTATCGGCTTCGCAATACCGACTTGGGAGAAGAAATTGCAACACCTCGTCGGGCAAATCCTCGATGTTGTGCTGCAAGGCGTCGGGTGATTCCGGATCGGGCTCACCATTGTCCTTGATCAAAGTATCGAGGACGAATCGAATTGTGCCCGCCGGTGCCAGAAGTCGCCCGCAAATATTTCCGAAACTATCCTTGTAGGTATGCAGTGGAACGGCGGGTTCGACCTTCAAGTCTTCCGGCGCCTGCAAGTCCTTCTGCCGCGAAGGGTGGACATACAGCATCGCGATCATGGGAGTCGGATTCGCGAGCTGGAAGGAAATGTCGTAGCCGATCCGGATCAGCATAAACGGAGATTTCTACGATCCATCTACGTCTCTTTCTTAGATTCGGAACCGAATCGGGCGGTAATGACAACCTGTTCACTATCCACGACGAAACCGACATCTCGCAGTCCCACTTCGCCGACAAGCAGCGCAGAAAGTGGGAATGCGCGTTGCTCGATCCGCGCGAAATAGGGACTAATCGTAGCACAAGCGAGGGCAGCGATGGTGCCGTCGCCTTCGCAGCGCAAGTCCGATATACGAGCGACCAGATCCTCGCTTATGGCGACGCGACCAGCCAGGCGCAGCACGGCACGAAAAAAAAGTTTGCGCGCGGTAACGGTCACTCTGACGTCAAGAGTTTGCCTAGAGTTTGCCTCCAAATCGAGTTCCACCGCTTCCACGGTGACGCCTTGTTTTTGCGCGGCGTGTGCGGCTGCTTTTGCTATCAATCCCTCGAGTTGTGCGCGGGCGGCAGCAAACCGAATATTTCCGGACCCAGCGCTCTGCAAGACGAGCAAAACCTGTCCATCAGGCGTCCTAACTTGATTTAAATTGACATCGGAAGCTTCGAGTCGAAACGCGAGTTGACTGTCCAGGATGCTGATTGGATCGCCGGAAATCGCCAATTGGCGCACCGAGATGGCCGGCTCCGATTCGAATTGTTTTGTAATTGGTGGCCGGTGATTTGGATTGATGACAGCCCCGGAAAGGTCCACCCCAATGAGAGCGAGATTGCACAAATCCGTGCCGCCAATCACGACCATTCGCTCCCGTCGGGAAACAAAGGGCCGCAACGCGTCTTCGATCGCCTCCGCCAGGCCTTCCGCAGTGTTGGGTAGTTTGTCTCTGGGCAACAGGAACACGCTTTCATTTCGTGCCAAGACAGGAAGTAGCGTGTTTCCAGCTCCTAGTTGCGCTTTCCCCGTTTTCCGCTACCTTCCGCGTTCCTTTATGGCGAAAACCTCCTGGATCAACCGCAATGAGCGCAAACGCGATACCGTGAAAAAGTATGCTGCGCTCCGGGCAGAGCTCAAGGCGAAGAAGGACTACGCCGGTCTTGCGCAACTGCCTCGTGACGCGAGCCCAACACGGGTTGTAAACCGCTGCCAGGTTTCCGGACGCCGCCGCGCTTTTATTCGTCGCTTTAAAATTTCGCGGCTCACGTTTCGCGAACTCGCGTCCAGCGGACTCATTCCCGGCGTTACTAAGTCGAGCTGGTAGACGGTTCGATGGTGGGTGCGGGTGCCCGGGTCGCATCCGATCGATGAGCGCGTTCTTTTCATTTATTTCCCCCTGGCCGGCAATCACTCTTGCAGTGACTGACGAATGGGGTTCGCCTCTTGTTGTCATCGGCAAGCTTTTGGTGATCGCGGCGTTGGTTGCGCTCAACGGGTTTTTTGTTGCCTGCGAATTCGCCGTGGTAAAAGTCAGGAGCAGCCAGCTCGACGCTCTGGCCGAAGAAGGAAGTTTACGAGCGAGCCTTGCGAAACACGTCCGCGCACACCTGGACGCTTATCTTTCTGCTACACAACTCGGGGTTACCCTCGCCAGTTTGGCCCTGGGTTATATCGGCGAGCAATTTCTAGCCGAAATGTTGCAGCCAATTTTAGCGCTCGGAGGCATTCATTCGCATGCCATCGTTTCTTCTATTTCCATCGTGCTTGCCTTCATTGGCATCACCTTTCTCCACATTGTTTTCGGCGAGCTGGCACCGAAATACATTGCCATCGGCAACCCGCTCCCGGTCGCCCTCGCCCTTGTCCGACCACTGCGCGGTTTTTATTTCCTTTTTCGCCCAATCATTTGGATGCTCCATAAGTCGTCCAATCTTCTTCTCAATCGGTTACTCCGGATTCGACCGGTAGCAGCAACGGAGCTGGCCCACAGCGAAGAGGAACTGCGCCTCATTTTGGATGAAAGCGAAAAATCCGAGGAGGTTTCGCCGCTTGGCCGGGATCTCCTGGTCAACGCGCTCGATCTGCGCCGTCGCGTTGTTCGCGATATCATGACGCCGCGGGGCCAGGTCGTGTTCCTCAACATTGAAGACAGCTTCGACGAGAATGTGAAAAAGGCGATTTCTTCGCGCCACACTCGTTTTCCGCTTTGCCGAGGTCATCTCGATAACACCATCGGCCTTATCCATATCAAAGATCTTGTTCCTTTGATGAACGATCCGCATCCCGATCTATTGCGGATCAAACGGGATCTGATTGCGGTGCCGGAGATGATGTCGCTGGAGAAGTTACTTTCTCTGTTTTTGAGCAAGCACGCCCATCTTGCCATCGTTATTGATGAATATGGCGGTACGGTTGGAATCGTGACTCTGGAAAACGTGCTCGAGGAACTGGTGGGCGATATTCAGGACGAGTTCGATACGGAAAAGGAAGAGTTTCGCGAGATTAGCGAGAGCGAGTTTACCGTTGATGGCTCGCTCGCCCTTTATGAATTGCGCGATCTTGCCGGGCTGGAGTTGGAGAGCCCGGATGTGAGCACAATCGGCGGTTACGTAACGCATCTCCTCGGCCATCTGCCCAAGCAGGGTGAGCAGGTGCAAATCGACGGTTACTGCGTCACGATTACTCAAACCGACGGCCGCCGCATCTTGCAGCTGCATTTCAAGAAAATCGCTCCTACACCCGAAGCAGCAGAAAAATCCAAATCGGACCTGGTCCTTTAACCTGCAGTGGATTTACTCGCGCACGCCAATATTGTTTGTCCTTACTGTGGAGAAACCTTTGGATTGGAAGTCGATACTTCCCAGGAAGAGCAAACGCTGGTGGAAGATTGCAGTGTTTGCTGCCGTCCTATCACCCTGAACATCCGCAGCGAGCCGGGTGAAATCGTTGAGCTCGTCGTAGCTGAGGAAACGACATGACGCTTGTTCGCAAATCAGGCCGGTTGATAAATCAGAAGAGCTCCGTTACTTAAGTGCTTATGGGCATATTCACGCGTTTTCTTTTTATTCTGACGATCGCTTCCGCCACTGTTCTGACCAGCTGTGAAACGGGAAGAGTTTCGCCCGGCGGGCCATATCACGTCACCGCCTATAAACCTAACGATCCGTCGAAAGTCAGGGTTAAAGTCTCGCTCGCGAAGCAGAACGTTTATGTCATGGAAGGCGATCGCTGCCTCATGGCCGTAGCTTGCTCGGTTGGGATTCCCTCCAAACCAACTCCGCACGGAAACTTTACCATCTATCGTAAGGAAGAAGACAAACGATCCGGTTCGTACGGATTCCGGGTCCAGGGCGACCATGTGGTGCCAGCGGAAGCGGGATCGAACATCCCTGGACGTTACGTCGGATATCCGATGGGATTCTGGTGCGAATTCGCCCCGGCTTACGGATTTCACCAGGGTTTTGTTCATCCCAACCCGCGGACCCATGGGTGTATCCGGCTAAAAGGTGAGGCAGCGGCAAAGTTTTATGCGCTCGTTCATAACGGGACGCCAGTCAGCATCGCGACGACACAACCCGAAGATGACACACTCGGATCCAAAGTGCAGCGGGTAGATGATTCGCGCACGCCAGATCCCGATCCGCGTATGATGGTTACCTCGGCCGCATTTCAAAAACCGAGTGGGCCGCTCTTGCAGTAGAAGCGCACCCGGGCATAACCGGGCATTTTGTTGTGAACACCAATCTGATTTCGAGCGGCACCAGCGCCCGCGAAAAAGTAAACTTGCGCCGGCCGGACGTGATGGCGGCGGTGCAGGAGCAGGTCGAATCGCATTATCGCAGCGATATTGTTGACAAGGTGCGACGCGATGGCGGCATCATTTCGGTCGGGGATGTGACGGTGCGGTTAGCCAAACAATTTGGCTTTTGCTATGGAGTGGAGCGAGCAATCGATCTGGCATACGCCGCCCGCAAAGTTTTTAAGGATCGACGGCTTTACATCGTTGGCGAGATTATCCACAACCCGGAGGTAAACGAGCAGATCTCCTCCCTCGGAATCAAGAACCTTACTGGCCGCAACAAACAGGCGGATATCTCCGAGCTAAGCCCGGAGGATGTCGTCATTCTACCGGCCTTTGGAACGGAGTTGTCGATCTTGCAGCAAATAAAGGATCGCGGCTGCCAGATCGTGGATACTACTTGTGGCGACGTGATGAGCGTTTGGAAACGAGTCCGCAAATACGCCAGCGAAAGCGTTACGTCCATCATTCACGGAAAAGCCGAACACGAAGAGACCAAGGCAACCAGCTCGCGCGCACTTGGGGATGGCAAGGGACATTATCTTGTCGTGCTTACCCTGGCCGACACCGACTACGTTTGCGATTACATCCGGCATGGGGGCGACAAGGAGGCATTTCTCGAGAAATTCCGCGGCGCCTATTCCCTCGGGTTCGACCCGGATGTCCACTTGAAAACGGTCGGGGTGGCAAATCAGACGACAATGTTGCGCGGAGAGACAGAAGAAGTGCAGAAACGCATTCGCCAGGCAGTGATAGACCGCGACAATGCGGAAGAAGCCGCTAAAAACTTCCGCTTCTTCGACACCATTTGCGGAGCGACCCAGGAGCGCCAGGACGCGCTGCGCGAGTTACTCAATGTGCCGATGAATTTGTTGCTCGTCGTCGGTGGCTATAATAGCTCGAACACGTCGCATCTGGCGGAAATGGGAGAAGAAAAGCTACCGACGTTTTTTGTTTTGAATTCCTCCCGGCTTCTTTCCCGCGACGAAATCAAGCATTACGATTTGCATCAAAAACAGGAAGTTATCGCGCGCAACTGGCTGCCCCAGGGACAAGTCGTTGTCGGTATTACTGCAGGTGCCTCCTGTCCGAATAATCTGATCGAGGAAACGCTGCTCCGATTGTTTGAGCTGCGCGGAATATCGCGCGAGCAGCTCGAAGCCGCCGCCTGAGTGGCTCTCCAGCGCCTGGTAGGGGCGATTGACCCCAATCGCCCGCGGGCGGTTCGGTGAACCGCCCTACCGTTACGATTCCAACTTCGCCGGTTGTCGGCATCCAGTAACTACGACAGACCGCCATTGTAATCACGAGGAACGAAATTATTCGAGAATGCGCGCGATTTGGAAAGGCAGCATCAGCTTCGGGTTGGTCAATATTCCGATCGGATTGTATCCGGCGGTTCGAAAAGAAGAGCTACGCTTTCGTCTGCTTCGGGCGAAGGACCTTTCACCGGTGAATTATAAACGGGTAGCAGAAAAGGACGGCAGAGAAGTGCCGTGGGATGAAATCGTCAAGGGTTACGAGTACGAAAAAGGCAAATACATCGTATTGAAAGACGAGGATTTTCAGCGGGTGGACCTGGAGGCAACTCAGACGGTCGACATTCAGGACTTCGTCGACCAGGAGGAGATCGATCCGATGTTCTTTTACAAGCCCTATTACCTCGAGCCGCAGAAGGGCGGCGACAAAGCCTACGTTTTGCTCCGGGACGCTCTTGGAGAAACGGGCAAGGTAGGAATCGCGAAAGTAGTGATTAAGACCCGCCAGTATCTTGCCGGGGTCAAAGCCGAAGATGACGTCCTGATCCTGGAACTGATGCACTTTGCCGACGAACTCATCGAACCGGATAAACTCAATATTCCAAAGAAAATCGAGCCAGGGAAACGCGAGTTCGAGATGGCGACAGCTCTGGTGAAAAGCATGTCGTCAAAATGGGACCCTAAGAAATATCGCGATGATTATCGGGAAGCCTTGATGGAAGTGATTGAGGAAAAAGTGGAGGCCGGCGGTAAGGAGATTGAGGAGAAACCGCGAAAGAAAGCGGCTCCGTCCACCAAGGTAATCGACCTGGTGTCCGTCCTGCAGGAGAGTCTGAACAAAGCCCAGGGTGGGAGGAAAACAGTGAGCGCTCGAAAGAGGCCCGCTCGCGGGCAGCCGCGGCAAAAGAAAGCCGCTTAAACGGCCGCCTAACCAATATTATTTTGTGCTCTAACTCAGCGCACCAACTGCATCCAACGATTAGCGATTTTACGGCACAGGATGGCCGAGCGCCCCACTATTACCGCTACTTAAGGTAGCTCCCTGTTTGTGCGGCCCTGACGCGGCATGGGCGCCGTGGTGACGTCCCCCACCCTTGGCATCTTTCCGTGAATTTAAATCGCGCACCTTTGCGCTACGACGGGATTTTGAATTCGTTGACATAATTGTTTCGCCTACCAAAGTGGCACTCCTTTTACGAGCAAAATCGCCACCGGATGTGAGTGCCTGCGGACCGCTTCAAACCACCTCCAGGCCGAGCTTGCGACAACGGCGAATTAAATCCTGAGCATTTTTGATTGCGAACGCCTCACGATCGTTGTCGAAATAAATCCAGGCCTCCTTCGTCCCGCTGCCGGCTATTTTTTTCGCCCATTCGTCAAGTTCATCGCCCGAATAATCATGGCGGTACCACCGACTACGGCCGTGTAATCGCAGGTAGATTGTCTCACTCGTGCGAATGAGTTCATTGGGGAGACGCGGTGCGCTGATTGAGCAAAAAATCAAGCCATGCTGGCGGAAGGCGCGATAGACAGCCTCGCGCCACCAGCTCTTGTGACGAAACTCAACGGCGCAGCGAAAACTTGGGTCGATCTGGCTGGTGATACTGCGCAAGCGCGACGCAGTGAAATGGTAGCTCGGCGGAAATTGGAAAAGGAAACAACCCATCTTCGCGCCAAGGACGTGAGCCAACTTGCAGAATTCTTCTACCAACATGCCGGTCCGGCGCATTCGTTTCTCATGAGTTATGAGCCGGTTCACTTTGATCGAATAGCGAAAATCGTCCGGAGCGTTGCGGACCCATGCTTTGGCTGTTGCGATTTTCGGCCAGCGATAAAATGGCGCATTCAGTTCCACGGTGTGGAATGTCTGGGTATAATGGTGGAACCAATGGTCGGTACGTTTCGCATCCGGATAAAATTTCCCGCGCCAATGCCAATAAAACCATCCTGAGCAACCAATCCGAACACGCATCCAAGTTGATTCGGATTCAGGCGCGGGCAGCGACCGCATCGCTCTGCGGTAAGATCGAAGGCGGCGCTTTCATTGTCCTTGCTTGACCGTGCTCAGCGCTTTCGGCAGGCTCTGCCGCCATGAACTCGCTCAATCGTTATGTGGATCCGGTTTACTGCATTTTGCGACTGATCATCGGCTTGATGTTCGCCTGTCACGGGGGTCAAAAGGTGCTCGGTTTCCCTCCTGGCGGGCAAGGAGCTGGCGAGGGAATGATTATGGTGCTCGGCGCATGGATTGAACTAGTGGGAGGCTTTTTAATTGCCTTCGGTTTGCTTACTCGTGTCGCGGCCTTCATCGCCGCGGGGGAAATGGCCGTGGCCTACTTTATGATTCATGCCGCCGGCGCGCCGACGCCACATGGCAAGATTTTTCCAATCATAAACAGAGGCGAGCTAGCGGTCGTTTATTGCTGGATCTTCTTTTTTATATTCTTTTACGGCCCGGGCCGCTGGAGTATCGATGCCCTCTTCAGCAGAGGATCCTCAACGACAGGCGCCTCTGAATCGTCTATCCCCAGGTCACGGTGAAATACTTCGCTTTCGTTCTCGCATTGGCGCTCACCAGCCATCCGTTGCTCGGCCAGGACTGGGCCAAAACACGTCTAAACAATTCGCCTCGTCACGGCGAATGGGTCGACTTCAAAGCGGGCGATCAAACAATTAAAGCCTTCGTTGTTTATCCGGAGCGCAAAGAGAAGGCGCCGGTTGTCGTCGTCGTTCACGAGATCTTTGGCCTGACGGACTGGGTGCGCGGGCTATGCGATCAACTGGCAGAAAACGGCGTGATCGCCATTGCACCCGACCTGCTCAGCGGGCAAACCTTTACCGATCTTGACGGGGCGCGCAAAGCGATCTCGGCGTTAACACAGGAGCAGATAAAAACTGATCTCGATGCCACATCCGATTACGCGCTCAAGATTCCGGCCGGCAACGGCACACTGGCAATATGCGGCTTTTGCTCGGGTGGCGGCGTTACCTTCGCATACGCCAACATGAATCCGAAGTTGAAGGCGGCGTATTCCTTCTACGGAGTTACACCGGACGATCCTTCCAAAGTCGCAAACATCGCCTGTCCTGTTTACGGCTTCTATGCCGAAAAGGACGAGCGCGTTAATGCCGGTATTCCGAAAGCGGAGGAGCTAATGAAAGCGGCTGGTAAAAAATATGAGCCGGTGATTTACAAAGGCGCTGGTCACGGGTTCATGCGCGAAGGCGAACAACCTGGCGGAATGGAAGCGAACAAGAAAGCGCGTGAAGATGCATGGTCGCGCTGGAGGACGCTATTAAAGCAGTTGCCGTAGCCCGTGCGCAATGTTGCAATCTCTCTTCTTCTTGCAATCGCATTTGCTGCAACTGCTGTATCCGCCGCCGCGAGTGAGGCGATCAATTCACGTATCCCACGATCGCGCGTCGATTCCACTGCGCTGTTTGCAATTGGCTACAGCCGGCGTCTGCACGCCCTGGAGGTGGAATTTGTCAACGGCGCTATCTATCGCTATCTCAATGTCCCAGCGCACATCTACCGCGACCTCGTAAATGCGACTTCAAAAGCGCGGTTTTACGATGAAAACGTGCGGGGCCATTTCTATTCTGTTCACGTCAAAGCGTCGCGATCCGGTGATTGAATGTTCGTTCTGACAAAAGAGGAAAAGCGGGTTGTTTGCTTTGTGCTTTTGGCGCTGATAATTGGCTTGGGCGTGAAGCAGTATCGAGGGATGCATCCAAAGCAACTCGAGGCTGCAACAAATTTAACACACGCGTCACAAACTGCTTCGCATTAGTGACTTACGCGATGAGGTTCCGTCTCGCAGTTGAACGATTACCAAGTCAAATGATGATTTTAGATTCCAATTCCAGGTTCCGGCTGTCCCTTCTTCACAAAAAGTCTCTTGCTGGCATGGAAACTTCTGCCGATCAAGTATGCGCGTATTGATTGCCGACGACCAAAGGAGCGTGGGAGTGTCGTTGGGCGATCTGGTCAACCTTTGTAAGCACGAAGTAGTTGAGGTCGTCGGATCCGGTCTGGAAGCGATTCAAGCTTACGGTCGTCATAAGCCCGATGTGGTTCTAATGGACTATGTTATGGCGAAATTAAACGGAGCGACTGCCTGCCGAAATATCCTGGCCAAGGATCCCGATGCACGAATTATCCTGGTCTCGGGAATGCCTAAAGTGGCCGAGCTCGCCGACTCTGGCGCCATTGGAGTCCTCGCCAAACCTGTCGCCTTGGAGATCCTGGAAGCTGCGCTGAATGCGGCCGCTTCTCGCCAGCCTCGTTCGCGCCCGCGAACCAAACCCGCGGCGACTGAAGTTCCCCAGGTAATCGGCTCAGACGCTACCGAAATCTAAAGTCACAGCGGGAATCACTTTCCCTCATCAATCTCCCTCGCGAACAGCTTCTGCGAAGGGAATGTCGCCCGATTCCAAATCGAGTCGTATCTCCTCCGAGGAACCGAACAGGCCGGCTCGATTGTCGTCGAACTCCCCTTCCCAACGG
Organism: Chthoniobacterales bacterium; assembly: GCA_036498205.1. Lineage (GTDB taxonomy): Bacteria > Verrucomicrobiota > Verrucomicrobiia > Chthoniobacterales > UBA10450 > AV69. Next base: position 17,714 of record DASXIC010000095.1, read on the forward strand.
GCAATTACAACCGTGGCAAGGGCATTTCCGATCAAATTCACACCCGAGCGGCCCATGTCCATGATGGCGTCGATACCTAGCACAATTCCAACTCCGCTCGCAGCAATCCCTGCCGGCAACAGATTGGTTAAGGTTGCCAGCAGAACCAGAATGGAAGCTCGCGGCACGCCGGCCAAGCCCTTGGAAGTGATGATGAAGGTCAGCATCATGGCTAATTGCTGACCAAATCCGAAATGCTGCCCTGTGCTGGGCTCAGCTGCCTGGACGATGAAAACGGACGTCACTGCAAGAAAAATCATCGAGCCGTCCAGATTGAATGAATAGCCAGTTGGCATGACGAAGCCGACGATGCGTTTTGGAACGCCTAGCCGTTCCATCGCCTCCATCGCTCTTGGCATGGCCGATTCGCTGCTGGTCGTCGCGAAGGCGATTGCAGCGGGCTCACGCACTGCCCGCACGAACTGCCGCATCGGCACTCGTGTAATCGCGATGATAAGGCCGAAGACGAGGACGATGAAGATAATTAGCGCGACATAATAGGTGACAATGAGATTACCCAGACTGGCCAAAACGCCCGGACCTTGCGTGCCGATGGTGTGGGCCATCGCCGCGCCGACTCCAATCGGCGCAAATTTCATGACGTAGTTGGTGAGTTTGAACATCACCTGAGACAGGCTCTCCATCGCACGCAAGATCGGCTTTCCTTTTTCGCCCACGGCCGACACAGCCATCGCGAAGAGCACGGCAAAGGCGACTATTTGCAGGATATCGCCGCGTACGAGCGAATCGAAGATGCTAGAGGGAAAAACATGGGCCAAAGTATCTGTCAACGTCGGTGGATGGCTTTGGCCAACCTGCTGCAGGACGTCGCCCGGATTCGCGATCAGGGGAACTCCAACCCCTGGTTTTGTATAATTAACTACCGCCAAACCAATGAATAACGCGACCGTGGTAATTACTTCGAAATAGACGAGCGCTTTCACGCCCATCCGACCCACTTTGCGAAGGTCGCCACCACCTGCTATTCCCACCACCAGCGTCGAAAATACTAGCGGGCCGATGATCGACTTGATCAAATTTAGAAAAATGTCCCTGAGGAAATAAACCTTATTTCCCCAGTCCGGACGCAGCCAGCCGATCAGAATTCCTACAATCAAGCCGAGCATGATTTGCAGCGTCAGCGATGGCCGGTACCACGGGCGGCGTGACGTCGTTGAGGAGAGCGCAATCATCCCAAAGTGTGCATTAGCAGAAAGTACGCGGCGGATCGAGCTCGTCGCCCACGAAAGCTTTCGGGCATCCGTCGCTCGATGCTAAGAATAGCGGCGCAGGAACATCATGCTTACTGTCGCCAGCGAAGCGGCTGATCCGATCTGTATGTTTCTTACTCATCTTATTTGCTCCGCGTGTGCGCTGCGCCATGAATGGAATAGCAGGCAAAATCTTTGCCTGGAATGTCAGAAACCGCTGTTTGCAGTTTACGATCTGAAAGCGGTTAGTCAGGCTCTAACGCCTGACGCATTGGCCAGACGCCGGGATACATCCTTGTGGCGTTATCGGGAAGTACTACCCTTGCCTGTGAATACCGAACCGGTCTCGCTTGGTGAAGGGGGATCGCCGTTGCTTCGCTTGCCGCAATTGGGCGCGCAACTCGGCCTTTCCGATCTTTGGGTTAAAGATGAATCGCATAACCCAACTCAAAGTTTCAAAGCGCGCGGAATGTCAGTTGCGGTTTCAATGGCGAAATACCTCAGTCTGACTCGGCTCGCAGCGCCAAGCGCCGGAAACGCTGGAGGCGCTCTTGCTGCTTATGCTGCCCGCGCCGGTCTCGAAGCGCATATCTTTATGCCGCGAGACACACCTAAGGCGAATATTATCGAGTGCCGCGAGCTAGGCGCACACGTAACTCTGATCGACGGTCTCATTACCGATTGCGGCAGAGAGATTGAGAAACGAAAAGCGCGTAATGGCTGGTTCGATATGTCGACCCTGAAAGAGCCGTATCGCGTTGAGGGAAAGAAAACCCTTGGTTACGAGCTGGCCGAGCAATTGGACTGGCGACTGCCCGATGTGATTCTTTATCCTACCGGCGGCGGCACCGGTCTGGTCGGCATGTGGAAAGCATTCGACGAGATGGAAACGCTCGGATGGATTGGGCCCAAAAGGCCCCGCATGTTCTCCGTCCAGGCGAGTGGCTGCGCGCCGATCGTGCTCGCGTTCGAAAGCAACTCGACCTCCGCGCCGGAATTTCCGAACGCATACACCTTGGCCTCCGGTCTGCGCGTGCCGAAAGCGATCGGCGATTTCCTTATCCTAAAAATCCTCCGTGAATCGGGCGGCGGAGCCGTCGCCGTAGATGACGCCGATATGGCCGGTGCGGCGCGGAGTGTAGGATCCCGAGAAGGATTGTTCGTCGCGCCCGAAGGGGCAGCTTGTTTTGCAGGTTTGAAACAACTGCTTTCGACCAACCAAATCCGACCTGACGAGCGGATCGTCATCTTCAACACCGGCTCCGGGATCAAATACCTTGATTGTTATGATGAAGGTTGAACGTGAACGAGCGATACTACCGGGCCGTTCTCTTCAGAGGTATTTTTTTGGTATTGGGTTTTCGGGATTCTCGTGCTGCCAGTAAATTGAGACGATCCACCAACGATCGTCTCGATAAAGTAACTGGATACTGTTGATTCCGCGTATGAAGGGTTTGGGGTCATCGGCGTTCTGTCGCGACTCGTACGTGCTCCAAACGTGTGCGATTTGTCCGAATTGCTCGGTCCGACGAGCAATTTCTTTCTCGAAAAACCCATTCTTCTGAAAGTAGGCGGCAGAGCGGGCAATGAACCCGTCTACATCGAATATCTCCAATTCGTCGTTGGAACGTGTTGCACCTGGTTCTTTCGCAGTCGGAATCAAACGCGCTCCGGGAATGAACAACGACCGCTCGCGTTCCCAATCTCGCTCCTTCCCGGCCGGTCCCGAGATGACGTCGTAAGCGGCGTTGATAATCGCATCGATCGACGCGACATCGGCCGGATTTGCCGGTAATACGGTGCTGTTTTTTTTCATAAACATTCGATGATGCGATTGATCCAGGGGCTGGCCTTCATTTTCCGTTCCCTGATGTCGAGGAAGCATGCCAGTTCGCCGCCGATCGAGCAATCTCTCCCCGGTCGGTGACGCAAAATCAGGCGAGATGTCTCGGCTTCACTCGACAAGACATGAAAGCTATGCGTCGTCTCTAAGTCCCTGCGCTGAGCTTCACCGGGGCAAGTCCTTTCGGCCGAAATTGCCGTGCGGTAACTACCCGCCGACCGGCATTTTCCTTTCAGAATTTCCTGAGGTCCTGCTTTCCCGATTAAAGCTATCCTTAACTATTTCCAGAACCTTCATTGCGGCATTGTGACCGGGAATCCCGCTGACCGCACCGCCGCGCAGCGCGCTCGACCCACAGAGAAACAGATTTTCGTATTCAGTCTCCACACCCCATCTTCCGGCTTCTTCTTTCGTGCTTGCGAATGGAAATGTAGGCGCGTTTTGAAAGATGTTCCCGTGAAACATTCCGAGGGCGTCCTCAATATCAACCGGGCTCTTGCTTTCGATGCAGAGACCGCCGCTACGCGTCACAGCCAGACAATCTTGCAATGGCTCTTCCAGCCACTGATTGATACTGGCGATGAATTTTCGCTCAGCATCATGACGCATTTTTTCGTTATTTTTCGCGAACAGTGCATAGGGCGCATCGAGTCCGAATAGAGTCATGGTATGGAATCCTTGCCGCCGCAATTCCGGCGATAGAATGCTGTCGTCGGTGAGGGTGTGGCAATAGATCTCGCATGGAGTGTTGCCCGGCATCCGCCCATGCGACGCTTCCTCGTAGCTGACATTCATTTGCTCATAACCTTCGTCGCTATGAAACGTGCCGCGGAATGCTTCCGTCGCGGGATAACCTGTCCCCTTCAGCTTTGGCAAGCGACGGAGAAGCATGTTGATCTTGAACACCGAGCCTTCATCAGTTGCGTCGGGTTGATATGGATCGTCCAAATACCTGGCCAGGACGTTTTGGCCGAAGTTCACCAAAAGAAACCGCCCTTCAACGGTCTGTTCCTTGCCGTCGATTCGGAACTTCAGGCTTTGTCTCTTTCGATTCAAATCGAGCGCACGAAGATCGACATTCGTTAGAAATTCCGCCCCGCTGTTGCGCGCGGTGGTTTCCAACTCCCGCGCGATAGCTCCCATACCGCCGACCGGGACTTTCCATTCGCCGGTCTTGTTTCCTATGAGGTGATAAAGAAAACACCGGTTCTGCAATAAAGAAGGATCATGCGCATGGGTGAAGACACCGATTTTCGCGTCGGTCAAAACAAGGCCCCGGACCAGATCA